>WTJY01000158.1:0-7030 GCA_011524645.1 Anaerolineales bacterium
CCTCCTCCTACGAGGAAAAAAGACATATCTCTTTTGAGATGCTGTGCTTAACCTTTGAATTTTATGTTTTTTCTACCTTATGCCACAATCGCATTAGCGTATACATTGACTGCGGGTAGCTTAGCATATTATTTTTTCCGGACTTCACAGAAGATGACGGCGACATTTTGGTTAGGGGTTTTGTATGGTGCGGCCTCTTTGGGTCTGGGTTTGGGATGGCTTTTGGCATCGACTGTATTGGAATGGTGGCGGCCGTTCACCATTCCTTACCAATTTCTTGGCGGTATAGGGGTTGCGATTTCGTTTGTGGAGTTTGCGAACCACCATCTTAATAAGCGAACGCCTTCCGTTTATGAGCGAATACATATTGGGGGAATGTTCCTGATCTGGTTAGGAATTAGTACGGTTTACCTCTATATGTGGTACCGATACCAGTTTGATTTACAAGAGTTATTCGCTTATGTGGGATTGGCCATGCTTTCGACACATGCGATTGCAACGATTAAGTTTTTGCTGAATATTCGTCATTTTGAAGGGCGTATTCGCTTGATTTACTGCCGGACAGATAAAGGGAGACAGCTTAGTCAGTTTGTGTTTATCCATGGCACAATCTACCTGTTGATGGTGCTCAACATTCTATTTAGTTGGGATATACTCACTTCGCTTGTTTACTATTCATTGTTTAGTGTTATCTTTTTAGTTTCAACGATGTTGACACTCCATGCCTATCAGAGTCATGAGCCAAATGAAGCGTTTTTGGTCAATCATAAATTGCATATGACGGCGATCATCTTGGTCATGATTCCGGTTTCTTTAGGCTGTTTATATGGGGTGCAAATGGCCGATTATGCGCTACGTGAATCCTATGTGTTGCGTAATATTGCTGAATTAGAACAAGAAGAACTCGATTACATACGGGACGCAACTGGGGTGCTGACTATATCGGATAGAGAAAACCCACCCGGAGGTGTTCTTCAAGGTGTCGATACTGGAGAGGTCATTAATCGTCAATATTTTCGTGATCATAATGGGGTTTTGCGCTATCGCATTGAAACCAGTGTTGGGAAACAGTATGTTATTTTCACCTCTGATGGTGCTGAACTAGGGATTGATTATCGGACATACCGTACACAACTTGCTGAAGATGCTTTGTTTTATATCGTTTTGATTTTAGGGGCTTACTTATTTGTTTTGGCGTGTTCCCCCATGCTGTATCGCCCGATTATTACTAAACCTTTAGAAGACCTTGTGGCTGCGATCGATGTGATCGAGTCGCAAAATCAGGAAATCGAATTACCTGGGTATGGGAATGATCAAATCGGGAAGATCGGTCAAGCGTTTGGTCGTTTAATGGGGCGTCTTAATTTGTATACGGCCGGAATTGAGCGACTCGTTGATCAGCGTACAGAAGAGCTTGCAGAGGCGAAAGAGACGGCCGAATTGGCTAATCAAGCGAAAAGTGATTTTTTGGCCCGTATGAGTCATGAATTACGTACCCCATTGAATGGGATTATGGGATACGCTCAGATATTACGAAAAGAACCGGAGCAGTCACGGGTGCAACGGGATGGCACTGATGTCATCTACAATAGTGGTGCTCATTTGTTAGCATTGATTAATGATATTCTTGATTTGGCGAAGATCGAAGCGGGTAAAACGGAGTTGCAGTTTCAAGAAGTTGATTTAGACCAATTTTTGGGCACGATTAAAAATCTGATTCGCCCCTCTGTGATAGAGAAAGGGCTTCGTTTAGAAACTGATTTTGATGTGACTCCCAGCTTGCGGGTGCGCATGGACAGCAAACGATTAAAGCAGATATTAATTAATTTGTTGGGCAATGCGGTTAAGTTTACTTCTGAAGGAGAGGTTCGATTCGAAGTATTTGAAGAAGCTTCGACTGATTCGTCGTCTTTGCTGCTGCGTTTTGTGGTTTCTGACACAGGACAGGGTATTCCCGCAAATAAATTAGAGACGATCTTTCAGCCCTTTGAGCAAGTTGATTCGGGAGATGATCTGTTAAAAATCGAAGGCACCGGCTTGGGTTTGTCGATTAGTCAACAGTATGCGGAGTTAATTGGTAGTTATATTCAGGTGGAAAGCATTGTTGGTAAAGGGACTCGTTTCTGGTTTCGTTTGTCTTTGCCGGTTGTGGCGGTTTCGATCCAATCGGTAATTTCTACTAAATCTTACGGTGTGATTTCCGGCTATAGCGGACAAACCAAGCGTATCTTGGTGGCAGATGATCATGAAGTTAATCGCGCTATGTTATTCGATTTACTGGCTCCACTCGGCTTTGAAATGGATATGGCAACTAATGGAGAAGAAGCTTTAACACAAGCCACTGCGCGTCCACCTGATTTGATTCTAATGGATGTGGTCATGCCGAAAATGGATGGTTTTACGGCCACCAATCAACGATTGCATATCCCTGAATTACGTGACATTCCTGTAGTCGCGATGTCTGCTAATGTGTATGGATTTACAGAAATTCAGAGCTTGGTCGCGGGATGTGATGCGTTTTTGACCAAGCCAATAGAGATTGATAAATTGTTATCTGTTCTTGAAGAGTTGTTGCAGATTGATTGGATTGATCGAACTGTTGTCATGTCAAACACCCACCATGATAACGAGCAGATCGAGTCATTGCTACCACCAGAATTGCCTCATTTGCAACGTTTGGTTGAGTTAGCTGAATGGGGCGATATGGATGCGATTCTTGTCTATTGTGAGAAACTGATGGACATAAATCCTAAAAGCAGGCTTTTTTGTGCATATATTATACGATTGGCGGAGCAATTTGCTGATCGCGAAATTATTACATTCATTCAGAAATATTTAACCAACTAAGATTAAAATTCATGACTTGGCAAACCCACACCCTCCTAATCGTTGATGACAATATTAATAATTTGCGCTTTGCGATGACTCATCTAAAAGCTTATAGCTATAAAGTTTTGACCGCTTCTACGGGTGAAGACGGAATTGCTAGAGCGAAGCTAACATTGCCTGATTTAATCTTGCTAGATGTGATGATGCCGGATATTGACGGTTATGAAGTCTGCGCACGTTTAAAGGCTAATCCTACAACCCAAGATATTCCCATTATTTTTATGACCGCTATTTCTGATGCGTCCCATAAAACAAGAGGGTTGCGTGAGGGGGCGGTTGATTATGTGACGAAGCCGGTCGATGAATCAGAATTGCTTATGCGGGTTCGAACCCATTTAGAACTACGCGATTTGCGTTTAGGGGCAGAACGTAAAGTTGATTCACAGAAGGGTGAGATTGTTGCATTAACGCAGCAAATTGATCGTCTACGTGTGGAAAAAGAGACATTGTATGAAACGATTACGGCTCAAACAGAGCAGATTAATCGATGGGCACAACAGACGATGCAAGAGCGTGTTCGTGATAATCGTGGGGTTCAACTGTTTATACGGAATCAGATTCAAAATCGTATGTCTCAAGCCTTGCAGAAGTTGGAAGCGATTCAAGACCGTGGTCAGACGGCCGTTTCGGACGAGGTGCAAGCATTAGTTGGTGAGACCTTGAGTTTGTTTCAAGAACTTGAGGGTGAATTTAAACGGCTGACTGATAGCTTGTCCGATTCACCACAAATGACACGCGCGGAACTGTATCAGACGCTAAGTGATCGGGAATATCAGACCTTGGTTCGTATGGCGCGTGGCCAAAGCAATGCAGTTATTGCCGATAAGATGGGGGTCACACCTGCTACGATCTCGACCTATTTGCGACGTATTAAACAGAAACTTGAAATTACAGATGGGCAAACACTCTTGCAGGTCGCATTTATGCTTAAACTAGACGACGATGAGACAGGATAGCAAAAAATAGATAAAAATGGGGGTGGTGTTTCCCTCTGTGCTTGGAAAACAGCCGTTCACTCGCTACACTTAACAAAAAACTCAAACGAGGAAGAGGTCAAATGTTTCCCTATTTCGCTGTGTTAATGATTGTTGTCTGCATTGTCGCTCTATGGTTTGGAGCAAACTGGGTTGTGGATAGTGCCACCCGTATCGCCCGTAAATTCGGTATGTCCGATTTGGTTATCGGGTTAACCGTTGTGGCGATTGGTACATCCGCTCCTGAATTTGCGGTGACAATTAGCTCCGCCCTGACCGGTAAAACTGATATTTCGGTAGGGAACGTTATCGGCTCTAATATTTTTAATTTGGGCTTTATTCTTGGTGGTCTGGCCCTTGTCGCCGGTATTGCGACCAGTCGCACATTGGTACGACGCGATGGCTCGATGATCATTGCCACGACGATTCTACTCGCTCTTTTCCTTTTAGACTTGACGTTGGCATGGTGGGAAGGGGTCATTCTTTTGGTGATCCTGATCGCTTATGTCAGTTATTTGATCTACCAGCGAGAGGAAAGTGAAGAAGAGTTGTCAAAAGAGCCTTATCAACCGACCGACCCGCTGATGTTTCTTGGGGGACTCGTATTGGTTGTGGGTGGAGGACACTTCTTTGTTGAATATGCAACCGAAGTGGCTGAGTTCTTCCATATGCCGGAATGGGTGATCGGGGTCACGATTGTCGCCTTTGGTACATCCGCTCCAGAAATTGCGACGTCAGGTATCGCTTTAATGCGCGGCCAAGCGGGGATGAGCGCGGGTAACTTGATCGGGAGTGATCTCTTTAATTTGCTGGGTGTTTTGGGTGTGGCGGCCGTTTTAGCCCCCGGAGGGATGATGGAAGTAGCCCAAAGCGCGCAGGAAAGTACCTATGCATTGGTTTTCTTCGTCTCGATTGTGGTGATTATGATGCGCACAGGCTGGAAGATTACTCGTGTCGAAGGGGCGATCCTATTTTTGTTGGGAGTCGGCCGTTGGACAATGGACTTACAACAAATTTCGATTTTTGATTTGCTTGATCGCTTTTTCGGCTAGTGTGTCGTGTAGGCTTTAGAGTCGGGGCGCGAAGATGTGCGTCCCGACACGCTGTGTCGTTTAGGATTTTATGTCGAGCAAGAAATAAGTCTGCTCCAACGCTTGGCGCCCTTTAACTCGCATCGGTTCACGTGCTTCTACTTCTACAATCTCTTTTACCCGTTCATAAAGCGCGCTACTAATTACGACTTGGCTGGCCTGTGCGGTTTCTTCGAGTCGTTTGGACAGATTGACAGCGTCACCGATGGCGGTAAAGTCTTTACGGAAGTGGCTACCTACATTCCCCGCAACCGCTTCACCCATGTGAATTCCTACACTAAAGAAAAGGCGACGATCTTCAGGAACGGTCGCTTGGTATTTTTCAAGGGCTCGTTGCATAGAAATCGCTGTTCTAACCGCCATTTCCGCATGGTTTTCTTGCGGGTTGAGCTGGGTATTGAATAGAGCCATGACCGCATCCCCCATAAATTTGTCAATAACGCCACCATAGTCATTAATCGCTTCGGCCGCGATGGTGAAATATTGATTTAGGTATTGAATCAATGTTTCCGGTTCCATGTTTTCGCTGATGGTGCTAAAGCCGGTAATGTCAGCAAACATGACTGAGAGTTCGCGGCGTTGCGGCCGTTGAGCTGCATCTAAGTCTCGAACCTGCTCGACAAGAGCGGGGGGGAGATATCGCTTTACACTCTCCATTCTTTTCTTTTCAGAAATGTCATCAAGTACCATGGCGACCCCACGTGCTTTTTGGCGCACGTCAAGTAAGGGTGACAAATTAAGGTTGAGTGTCGTGATGCCTGGTCTTTTTTGTATGGTGAGGTCGAGTTCAAGGTTTTGAATCGCCCCTTCGTGTTTTACTTGTTCGACGAGGTCAGCGACTTCATTCCCCATGCTATGATCAACTTGGGCAAAGACATCGATATAAGGTTGGGATTCGACATGGCTTCCCGGAACACCCAAAATACGACCGGCCGCTTGGTTATATAGAGCTATTTGATCTTCGGTGTCTATCGTGATGACCCCGCTGGCGATCGATGCGAAAACATCGTCCATGAGCGTTTTCATTTGGGTTATTTCGGTCAATTGCTGGCGAATTTGGCGGAAAAGACGGGCGTTTTCAATCGCAACGGCCGCTTGATTGGCGAACGCCAACATGAGATCCCGATCCGCATCGCGGAAAATGCCATCGGCGATACGATTGTCAGCATAAATCACCCCGATTGTGTCATCTTTCATATTGAGCGGAATACACAAGATCGAGCGTAAGTTATAGTTGATAATGCTTTGTTGCCCCGCGAATCGAGGGTCCGCTTGTGCATTAGTCGAAACCAAAGGTTCGCCAGAATCCATCACAGAATTGATGACTGTTGAGCTCACTTCGCTTGAGTCGGAAATCGTTTCACGCTTGATATTGCGTGCGGCTTGGACTTCCATATCCCCTGTGTCTTCGTCCATCAACATTAGAAATCCCCGTTCCGCGCCAGAGATTTCGATCATGGTATCCATAACTACGTTAAGAACCTCATTGGGGTCGAGTGAAGAGTTAAGTGCGGCACCAACATCTTGAAGGGCGCGTAGTTGATGTTGTTCTTTGTCTTGCTCTCGAAGACGGCGTTCAAGGTTCTGTAGGGTCCGCTTGGCTGGAGCCAATAAGCGGGCAAGCTCGGCCGTTGACTCCATTAGATGATGGGATTGTGTGCCCACAAAGGTTTGATGCTGTCGATCTGTGGCTGCATCTAAATCGCCAATGAGTTCTTGTAAACGGCTTAAGTCTTGTTGAACTTGGGAGTTTTGTAATTCGCTCAAAAATGTCACCTATAGTGATGTGATTTGTAGTCCAATATTGAGTTCTGCAAAAGCTCAAATCACATTTTTGCTGATCCCATAGCAAGCGGTATCATGGCCCACATTATATGCAAGTTGGGGCTGGTAGCAAAACCAAGGATAAGCCCTTGGTCATGTTGGGCATAAATTTTACGGAAAGTTTTTGTCCTTTCGTTTTCCGATTTAATCTTCTAACGGAAGAATGCCTTGACGGATCGCATACCGAATTAAATTTATCCTTTCGTTTTCCGATTTAATCTTCTAACGGAAGAATGCCTTGACGGATCGCAT
>WTJY01000158.1:7130-13997 GCA_011524645.1 Anaerolineales bacterium
ACCGAATTAAATCGGTGGTGGATTGGAATTCTAGTTTGCGCATGACATTGGCTCGGTGGGTTTCGACTGTGCGAGATGCGATTCCTAAAATTTGACTGATTTCGACGTTGGTTCGACCTTCGGCAACAAGCTGCAAAACTTCTCGCTCCCGTTTGGTCAAATGCTCGTGTGGGGATCCCCCGCCAAGATTGTATTCAAGGAAATAGCTGACATCTTTGTCTTTAAAGTCGCGGCTGAGGTAAAAACGGCCGTTCATCGCTTCTCGTACCGCTTGGACCAATTCACCACGGGATGCATTCTTGAGAACATATCCTTTGACCCCCAATTGAAACGCTTGGGCGACGAACTCTTCATTGGTGTGCATAGACAATACAATGATGCGCAAATGGCGGTTACGTCGGTGAATATGGCGTAGCATGTCTAGCCCATTGAGATTCGGCATGCTTAAGTCGGTAATAAGGACGTCTGGTTTGTGTTGATCGATCAAGTCGATCGCTTCAAGTCCATCCCCCGCCTCTGCGACGATGTTGAAATCAGATTCTGCTTGTAGGAGAGCCGCGATACCTTGCCGAATGGCGAAATGGTCATCAGCGAGTAGGACACGAATATGTCTAGCCATGAGCTTTTTTAGGTGTTGGTGTGGGAACGGGTGACTTTGTCATCAGATCCACAAGATTGATACAATTAATCTTTCTATATATTTCTCCATATTCTACCTGAAAATTTCAATAAACTAATGTTTGTGGTTTATGGGGTGTAATTAGGTTAAATTCCTCAATCGGTATTATTACTGAATTATCTAACTTCCCGCTGGGAATATTGAGTGGACTAATCTTTTGTTGGCAATCATACTCATTTTTATATTTAGCTTACTTTTGGGCTATGTGTTGTTTGCTCAATTTATGAACTCGGCCGCTGTTTTTCGGGGGGATGGCTTGGAAATGGGGTTGGTGATGGTTGCGGCCGGTAGCATCATCCTCGGCTGGCTCGCTTTTGTCGAAGTTGAACTGGCTCGCTTTTCTGCGGTTAATACCTTCAATACCGCACTTTGCCTCTTCATTATTCTTGCTCTTGATGGGTATCGTCGCTTAGGGAATGATTTGTTTCGGCCGTGGCTTTGGATCGATTTAGAAGTTGATTATAAACCGATGTCGATTCCCCTTTCGACACGGATGTTGCCTTACTGGATCGAGTATATCTTTTTGGGGCTGTGGTTATTGGTGGCGATTTGGCTATTTTTTCGGCCGCATCAATTTATCACTGGGGGGGCGGATGCCGGTGTCTATGTTAACCTGAGTGCCCATATCGCCGAGACCGGTCGCTTGCCGGTTGATCATGATTTAATCGCCGAGATGACACCAGATGAGTATGCACTCTTTTTACGGCCGACCGATTTTTACGCGGTGGCGACCCATTATTGGCAACCGGCTCTTTATGTGACCGATCAAACCGGCCGGTTGACCCCGCAGTTTTATCACCTACATCCGACGTGGCAAGCTCTGGGATATAGCTTGAGTGGTTTAGATGGGGCTCTTTATCTAACCGGTTATTGGGCTTTGTTAAGCAGTTTGTTCTTCTATTTACTGTTGCGCCGTTGGTTAATCGGTCAGCCTTTCAGTCGTTTATTTGCGATGGCTGGATTACTGGGGATGACATTAAATGCGCTACAGGTTTGGTTTGCCCGTTATCCGACAACCGAGCCATTGACCCAGTTTCTGTTTGTTGTCGGTTTTTTCGCCTTTATGCTGTGGGCTGAAAAGTCCTATGAAGAATCATTGTGGGGTGTGTTGGCGGGTCTCGCTTGGGGAAGTACCTTTTTGGTACGGCCGGATACATTTTTTGTGCTTGTTGTACCGCTGATATTGATCGCCTATTTATTTATTCGGCGTGATTTGACCGGCCGTGTTTGGTCCTTTCTGATCCCTTTGATCGTTTTGCCAGCCCATTCTGGACTGCATGGCTGGTTTTGGAGTCGGCCGTATTTTCTAGATGTTTTTGGCTTTATGGGGCGTGTGTTGTTACGCAATGGGGTTTGGGTGGGGGGCGGATTGATTTTGGGATTGGCTCTTTTGGTCTGTATCTGGTTTTGGCGTGATACGCTTGATCGCTTGCTGGTGCGGTATGAGCCGGTCTTAAAGTGGGGCGTTATCTTGGCCGTGCTTTTGTTGGCGGCATATGCTTGGTTTATCCGGCCGAATGGGGATTTGATCTTTTCGACCAATCGATTTAGCGGGACAGAGGTGGGGAACTACAACCACGAAAATCTGCTTCGTTTAGGCTGGTACTTGTCCCCTGTGGGGATTTTGTCGGCCGTTTTGGGTGCTTGCCTAATGGTCTGGCACTTCCACAGACGGCACTGGGGCTTGTTGGTTGTCGGGCTAATTTTTTCCCTACTGTATCTTTACAATATTCGCAATAACCAGCATCAAATTTATGCGATGCGCCGGTACGTGCCGGTTGTATTGCCGTTTTTTATCGCGAGTGCGACCTATCTGTTTGTGTCGATGGCCCATTCACGGTATCGATTTGTTTCGTTTTTGGTCGCGGCCGTTTGGCTCTATGGTATTGTGTGGTCGGCGCGTGGTTTTGTGAGTCAGGTTGATTATGTTGATTTGCCTGCACAGCTAGGGGAAGCCGCTGAGCAGTTTGAATCACCGGCCGTGGTATTGTTTAGTCAGCCTGACACGGTCGGGGTGGGAGATTTTTTGGGCACACCACTTTATTTTCTGCATGGACACGAAACATTTGTTTGGCGTGGTGATACTGAAGATGGGGCGGCGACCGATGCGGTAATTCAGCGTTGGCAAACGAAAGGATATCATGTCTATTGGGTTCCGTTGCCAGAGTCACCCGCTTGGCCACTTGATCCGAGCGCATTGCAACCGGTTGGTGAATTGGCTGTTTCTTTTCCGGTATTGGAACACAGCCTAGCGCATAAGCCGATACAGGTGCAAAATACCCAATGGCGGGGCGAAATTTTTCAAGTACAGCTATTGACCGAGTTAGAATAACCTAATTCTCTTACATGCAATACTTGGTAAAAAACGAAATTTGGTTAAAATAGTATCGTGAATTATCAGTTTCTACGTTGTATCGTGAACTAATTGCCCCATTCCTGTTTACATCCCTTTGCACTAAAAGCGAACATTATACATCTAGCGAAAACTCACTAATAGCGTTTGGGTTTGCTATGGCTAACCGCTGGCTATTAAGAACTAAACCATTGACAAGAACTATCAACATCGGGTTGTTTTAAGTTTAGATATAGTTTCAACCCGACTAAGGAGAGATTTATATGAGTGAAAGAGAAGTAGGTGTCGGCCGTGCGGCTGATATCCCCAAAGAACTATTGCTCGATTGGTACCGGCAAATGGTATTGATACGTAAGTTTGAACAAAGCTGTTCAGAACAATACCAATTGGGCAAAATCGGCGGCTTTTTGCATCTGTATATCGGCCAAGAAGCGGTTGCTGTTGGTTCGATCGCCGCGAAACAAGAAGGGGATCACCTGATTACCGCCTATCGTGACCATGCCCATGCATTGGCTGTAGGATCAGATGTCGGTGCCTGTATGGCTGAGTTGCTGGGGAAAGTCACCGGTCTCAGTAAAGGGCGCGGCGGTTCGATGCATTTGGCTGATGTTCCACGCCGCTATTGGGGTGGCTATGCGGTTGTCGGTGGCCATTTGCCATTGGGCGCAGGGATCGCACTGTCTGAACAATACAAAGGAACCGACAACGCGGTTTTGTGTTACATGGGTGACGGGTCTACCAATATCGGTTATTTCCATGAATCACTTAATATGTCTGGTGTTTGGAACTTGCCTATTGTTTGGATCGTAGAAAACAATCAATATGGGATGGGGACCTCTGTTGATCGCGCTTCGGCCGCGCCAGATATGGCAACCAAAGCGAAAGGGTACGCCATGGAGTCTCGTCAAGTTGACGGGATGAGTGTTTGTGATGTCTACGCGGCAACCCTTGATGCGTTAGATCGTGTCCGTGCTGGTGAAGGGCCACAATTCTTGGAATTAATTACCTATCGTTTTGAAGGGCACAGTATGGGTGACCCGTTGCGCTATCGCGGCAAAGACGAAGTGGTGCGCTGGCGTGAAGACGATCCGATCGGTATTTTGGAACGTCGTCTCGTTGAAAAAGAAGGTTGCACCCGCGAAGAGTTGGATGCGATTGATGACAACGTGGAAGAAGTAATGGCTGCGGCCGTTAAGTTCGCCGACGAATCTCCATTCCCAGATTTGGATTCACTTTACGACAATATTTACGCAAGCTAAAAAAGGATAACGGCGAAAGACCGCAGACGAAACGTGACGTTCCAATAATTTGTTCGTCATTCGTCATGCTTCATTCGCTATTAAAAACGAGAGTAAACAAACATGGCAAAAAAACGTATTACCATGAGACAAGCGATTTCCGACGCCTTGCGCGAGGAAATGTTACGCGATGAAAATGTATTTATTATGGGGGAAGAAATCGGTGTATGGGGTGGTACCTACGCGGTCACCCGTGGCTTCTACGATGAATTTGGTGAAAAACGGGTGCGTGATACCCCGATTTCAGAAATGGCGATCGCTGGAGCGGCGACCGGAGCTGCGATGAACGGGCTACGGCCGGTTGCTGAGTTTATGACGATCAATTTCGCTTTCGTCGCATTCGATGCGATTGTCAACCACGCGGCCAAAGTTCATTATATGTTCGGTGGCCAAATCAAATGTCCGGTTGTTTTCCGGGCGCCAGGTGGTGGCGGCCGTCAGTTGGGTGCGACCCACAGCCACACGCCAGACATTATTTTCGCTCACTTCCCCGGCTTACGGGTTGTCGCTCCTGGCACCCCGTATGATGCCAAAGGGATGTTAAAAGCGGCGATCCGCTCAGATGACCCTGTGATGTTTATTGAACACCACACCCTGTATCAAGTTCGTGGTGAAGTGCCAGAAGGGGAGTATATCGTTCCTTTGGATAAGGCGGATGTAAAACGTGAAGGCTCTGATGTTACTATTGTGACCTACGGTGAAGGGTTGCGTATCTCTATGGAAGCGGCCGAAGAATTAGCGAAAGAAGGGATCTCTGCTGAGGTCGTTGACTTGCGTTGCTTGCAACCGCTCGATATGGAACCAGCGATTAAATCATTTAAGAAAACATTCCGTGCGGTTGTGGTAGAAGAAGGACACGGTACCTATGGGATCGGTGCTGAAGTTGTGGCTCAATTGCAAGAACATGCTTTTGACTATATCGATTCACCAATTAAACGTGTGGCTCAAAAGCAAGTTCCATTGCCTTACTCACGCGCTTTGGAACAATCGGCATTGATTAACAAAGAACGTGTGATTGCGGCTGTGAAGGAGGTTCTCTAATGGCTGATTTTATTATTATGCCGAAACTCGGCTTCGACATGCGCGAAGGAGAGTTTGCAGGCTGGCAAAAAGAGATCGGCGATATGATCAACAAAGGGGACATCGTCGCTGAAATTGAGTCGGATAAAGCGACTTTGGAGCTTGAATCCCAAGTGACTGGCGTGTTGTTGGCTACTTTGGTTGAAGCAGGCGACATTGTGGCTGTTGGCGCCAATGTTGCGATTGTTGGTGAAGCGGGTGAAGATGTTTCTGGTTTGGTGAGTGGTGGTGAAGAATCTGCCCCTGCGGACGAAGCACCCGCTGCTGAAGCGGCTGCGCCTGCGGCTCCAGCCTCTGCGCCTGCGGCGACTGTTGAAGCGGCAAACACCGCTGCCAATAGCGAGTTCCCTGACGGCGTAAAAGCGACCCCTGTGGCGCGCCGGATGGCTAAAGACAACGATGTCAATTTGCTCAACGTGCCATTCTCTGGCGATCGGATTCGCAAAGCGGATGTTGAAGCGTATTTGGCGGCCGGTAAACCGGCACCTGCGGCCGTTGCGGCACCTGCTCCTGCGAAAATCGAAATCACCCCGACCGCTGTTCAAGCCGGTCCAGATGATGAAGTGATTCCGGCTTCTCGTTTACGCCAAGCGATTGCGCGTCGTATGACAGAAAGCAAAACGACCGTCCCTCATTTCCAAGTCACGATGGAAATCGATATGGAGCCAGCTATGGCGTTGCGTAAAGAAGTCAACGGTATGTTGTCTGATGAAGGGGTCAAAGTTAGCGTTAATGACCTGTTGGTGAAAGCGGCCGGTGTAGCGTTGCGTGACTTCCCGATGCTTAACTCAAGCTTTGCTGGTGACAGCATTATCGTCCACAAGCGAATCAATGTCGGTAGCGCGGTCGCGACCGATAACGGATTGTTGACTGTGGTCCAAAAAGACACCGATAAATCGACTTTGAGCCAAGTGGCGAAAGACAACAAAGCGATGATCGGCCGTGCGCGTGATGGCAAGATCCATCCAGATGATGTTTCTGGTGGAACATTCACTATTAGCAACTTGGGTATCTATGGGATCGATGCCTTTACGGCGATCGTTAATCCACCAGAAGCGGCGATTTTAGCGATCGGTGGTTTGCATGAAATCCCTGTGGTCGTAGATGGTGAAATTACGATTGGCAAACGGATGAAAGTCACGATTTCGGCCGATCACCGTGTCTCCGATGGTGCGGAAGCGGCCCAATATTTGGTGCGCTTTAAGCAACTTTTGGAAAATCCGATGCGGTTGTTGGTGTAGTTCGCTAGATTTACCAAACCGTTTATTTTGTTAGACAAAAAGCGACATTGATTTCAATGTCGCTTTTTCATTTTAAATGTCCTTGGCCCCTTTTCTTTGGCCGCCCACGCTGTAATTTTGTTGCCAGTGTTGCTTATGACTGAGTTGTGACATAGAAAAAGACTGATACTGCCGAATTTGGTGGGATAAGCGTAAATCGTTCAAAAATAGTCGATT
>WTJY01000143.1 GCA_011524645.1 Anaerolineales bacterium
TTGAGGGAAGGGGGTTGGGGGATGGGTGTGGGCTCGCAAATCCTTAACTTAATGGCATTGGGGATTTAAGGTGGGGGTGGCACTGCAAAACCAAGCTAAATTCCCAAAATGAATTTATTGAAAAGCCGTGTAAGACAAAGTCGTATGTTTTGTGACTATAGTACTGTATGATATTATTGTGAGTATAAAGAATAAGCCCGCCCCACATTAAATACTCTCTACTATATTGTTACTAACATACACACTCTCTTTTCTTATAGCTTATTAACTATACGATTTATCACACACTTGGTAAGCCTGAGTGCCTACCTGCCTAAATTGGAGATTCTGTTACATGCTTTTAACACGCAATTGGTTCCCCACACATGTTGTCTTACCTCGTTTGTTTCGTTTGGCGTTTTATGCCATTGTAATTTTATTGTTGACTCAATTGGTAACACCAACTGATTTGTCTTGGTTGGTTCCTCGGCCGGAACCGGCCGCAGAAGTTGCTGCCGAGCCGGTCACCATGGCGTTTCAACCGACAGTCGTTGCCGAACTGAGCGATTTATGGAGCTGGCATGCGACGGAAATGAGTGTTCAACCAACTGGTCCGCAAAACGGGAGTGGTCTGTTGTTACCCGTTTGGGATCAAGATGGGACGATCCGTCAAACGACCCCGATCAGCCCGACGACCAGCTATGAAGCGGATCTCAATCCGAATCAAGATAGCGTGGCCCAGTTTGAAGAGGGGCAAGTTACTGTCTTTGTCGAAAGTGGTACGTTTGCGGCCGGAACTCAAATTGAATTTCAGCCTATTGCTGTTGTTCCAGCAGAATCAGAAAGCGCACAGGACTCCGCACCGGAGCTTTTGGCTGAGCCTATACAAGATTCAGATTTTGCGGCGGCTACTACAATGGCCGATAAGGGGGAAAACGATGCAACAAGCATGAACGAATCGAGCCTAACCGCAGAAGCGGAAACAGAAGAAACGATCTTTATGCGTTTCCAGATCGAGGCGGTCGATGAAAATGGGGAAATAATTGAAGAATTCGATCAGCCGGTTCGCCTTATCCTAGATTTGGGTCAGGTCGGTGTCGATTTAAGCGAGGGGCATGAAGAGCTGTTTTTGGCCTATCAGGATGAAGAGGACCCGAACACATGGCATCATGTAGATATCGATGTCTATGCGGATGCGGATGCGATTGCTGCCGATGTGGATCACTTTTCCAATTGGGTGGCAGGGGAACGGCCGACCGCTTGGGAAGTGACATGGTCCCCGCCGGTCGCCAGTGAGTTTAGTGGTAGCGTGAATTATAGCTACCCGATCGATGTGCCACCCGGTCGTGCCGGTTTGCAACCGAACGTGGCACTTTCTTACAGTAGCCGGAATATGGATGGCCATGTCAGTTCGCTTGATCCCGGATTTATCGCGCACGGCTGGTCAATAGCTGAAATGGCGATTAAGCGCTCACAGGTTAAACTGAATATTCACGATAAAATGGAGCATCCGCATGAGTTCTCGGTGGTGATCGATGGCACCGGCTATGATCTGGTGCTCGTGGATGATTCACAAGACACTGAACGACTGAATGAAAACCAAGGGGGGGTGGAGTATCATGCACGGAATAATATGTCTATTCGGGTGTTTCGCTATTATGAGGAGAACGGCCGTAAAACCTATTGGGTGCTACAAAATGGGAGTGGGATGACGTACACATTTGGGGACAGCGCAGAGTCGGAGGTTTGGCAATGTATTAAGGATGATTCATCCAAAGGATTTGAGGTCGATGGTGCGGATTTGGGTATGATGATCGGTGCTTGCCCAACAGCTGAGTCGCCCGGTGAACCCAGTTATAAGACAAAAGGTTCTCCGATCGGATGGTATTTGACAAAGGTCGAAGATCAGTTTGGCAATGTGATGACGTACCACTATCTGGATCAGGTGGCGATGCGAAAAGCGGCGAATAAAAGCCAAAATGGGGAGATTCTCACCAAAAAGATCCGTATCTCAGAGATTCGATACAACTATGAGAATAACAATACACTCAGTAACGCAGCGAGCACGATTGAGTTCTTGCCAGCCACTTTAGATGGTAAGTACGATATCCAACCAATCGATGAAATCCAGGTGCATCATGGGGTAACGAGCATCGCTAATGCCCCCTCCCGTTACCAAGGGCGTTACCTGTTGGAGGTAACGACGCTGACTCACACCAGCAATGCCTGTGGTGCATCTGGCGGGAGTATCGACGGGACTGTTCTGTGGGGGATCAAGTTTGAGAACCCAGATGGGGAACAGTTGCCACGAACCTTCTTCAAATATCAATGGAAACCGCACAATAACCACGATGGGGATGACTGCAATTTTTTCTACTATCTAAAAGAGTATCACAATGGGTATGGCGGCCGGGTCGTCTATGAATACGAATCAGATAACAGACAAATTTTAAACAAGATGGGTTATAGCTATCGAGTGAAAGATGTGACTGTCTATGATGGTACCAACGAACTTAATAAGACAACTTATGACTATCAAAACTCCTGTTACCTACAGTCAAGCGCTGATGTCACCCCGTATCATCAAGACAATGCCATTTGTCATGCACAACCGTTCGATGACGACGGCAATTTTCCTGAATATGCGCCGCTGATGGGGCATAAGAAAGTGTCTGTGACGGTCGATGACTTGACCGATGGGGTCGGTAGCCCGGTCGTGCGTACTATTCATACCTTCCATGCAACACCAGATTTTCGTGTTAGCTCCATTTCCGGCACTATCGCCCATGTGGACCATGAATTGGTTTTAGGTAAGGCGATAGAAGTCGTTAGTGGCTATCCATCTACAGACGTTTGGTCGGTGGACCAGAACTACCCGTGGCAAAAAACGGAAACGACGTATCGTACCACGGCCGGTTGGTCAGGGACAGGCGGCCGTCATTACCGGCCGGTCGAAAGCACGACTTCGACCCAATACGAAGGGAACGGGTATAGTGCCAACGGGTCAATGTCAACCAAAACGGTTTATCAGTATGAAACAACCTATGGTATGGTGGTCTCAACCCGCCAATATCTGAATGGGAGCAGTGCCGTCTATCGCACGAACTTAAAGAGCTACACGCACGATACCAGCAATTGGTTAGTCGGGATGATCCACAAAGATCGTGTATATGAGGGGAATCAAACTAATATCAATAGTGACGTTAGATTGCTGAGTGAAACTCGCTACGAGTACAAGCCGAATCATTCTGTGGTGGAAACGGTTCATAGTGGACTCGTCACAGCAGATCTAGATGGAAACGGGAACGGGCTTTTGGCCAGCACCACTCTCTACGATGGGTATGGTAATGTGATCGAAACGACCGATCCGGCCGGTCTCAAAACGACAATAAGTTATGATGGGGAATTAAATCTCTACCCTGTTTCGATGACCGTTATCAACCCAGATGGGCCGGACCAGACGACCCAGTTCGCTTTTCATGGGATTGAAGATGCCAACAGGACGCGGGTTGATGCCGGAAGTCAGCTGGTGGGTGGATTGTATGAAGTGACCGATGCCAACGACCGTAAAGGACGGTATGTGTATGACATGTTCGGCCGTTTGAAAGAAACCTATAGCCAGATCGATATCGACACGGGGAGTCCCTCAGTGACTTATGCGTATACTCGGTACGCACGGGATGATGGCTATTACCCGCCGATGATGATCACCACTCAGAAGAACGGATTCGACCTTCCTTCGACCCGCCAATATTACAATGGGTTGGGACAACCGATTCAAAGCCAGACCCTCAATGTCGATGTAGAGGGAACCAATAGCAATGTGGTCAGCTTTACCGAGCTCAATGGGCTAGGGCAACCGGTGTGTCAATCGGTGCCGGTCGTCTTTTCCGCTTCGGCAGTCAGCTACAAAACGGCCGCTTGTGACACCTATGACCATACAGAGACAACTTACTTTGCAAGCAAGCCTGGCAAAGTCCATGTGAAAACACCCGATGGAAATATCACCCAAAATGGGAGTTCTCTACGCACCCATCTATGGAATACCGACCCAGTTGATCCGAGCCAGCCCAACAAGGCGTTCCGCCTCAACTCGACTGTCGATGCCAACGGACATGCCCGTACCCAAGTGATCGATGAATTGGGGCGCTTGGTGCAAGTGATTGAGTATGAAGAGAGAGACGATACACTAGACAATATCGCTGGAGGTAAAGGGGCGTATAAGGTTTACGCGCGGACCTATTATGACTATGACGAACTAGGGAACCTGATTCAGGTGACCGATGCGAACGGCAATGAAAGCCATATGGAGTATGATGCCCTCGGCCGGAAGACCAGTATGGATGATCCCGATATGGGGGAATGGTCTTACAGCTATGATGTGAGCGGTAATTTGATTTCCCAAACGGATGCCAAAGGACAAACGCTTTGTTTCTACTATGATGCGCTGAATCGGATGACGACCAAAGCGGTTGTGACGAACGATTGCCCTTTAGCGGGGAGCAATGACGTTCCAGCCGAGGGGGACGCTGGTTGGTTAGC
>WTJY01000524.1 GCA_011524645.1 Anaerolineales bacterium
CAAAACCCCCTTGGAGGGTAAAAAAATTTTGATGACAACTTGTTCGTGGACCCAAACGGTAAAACGGTAAAGTTGACTAGCTTCTTTACGGGTATGTGCTAAAGTGCGGGGTCTGGGCTGATTGTGATGCCAGATGGGCCAGAATCGGCCGCTTCGATCATGGCGGGGGGCTGGCCTGATACGTGGCGGTCCCAGATCGCTCGATAGAGGTTTTCGACATTGCGGGTCCAGCGGAGGGTGTCGAATAGGGGGGCGGTTTGGATGTTGCTTTTTAGCTTTGTTTTAAGGGCGGTGTAGGCGGCCGGATCAGTTGCCAAACGGACCGCTTCTCGCTCATAACTGTCCATGTCGGGCATGATCAGTTCGGGGAGGTTGATCGCTTGGAGAATACTGGCGGCCACTTTAGCGGAGAAGGTGGGACCGGGGCAGGTGAGTACCGGAACACAGGCCCAGAGCGAGTCGCTGGCGGTGGTGTGGGCGTTGTAGTAGCGGGTGTCTAGAAAGAGGTCGGCTAGCTGAAAACGGGCCAAGTGGAGCGGTTTGTGTTTCCCTTCGCCAAAGATTAAGCGGTCTGGATCGATCCCATGATTGACCGCTTCACGGCGTAGATTGGCTTTGATATAGTCATGTTTTGCCAATAGCCAGAGGACGCTATGTGATACCTGCTTGAGAATCCGCATCCACGCGGCGAAGCGGGTTGGCTCGATTTTATAGAGGGTGTTGAAGCAGACAAAGACGAAGGCATCTTCGGGTAATCCTTCATCGGCGCGGGTGACAGGGGTGGGATCGATCGGCTGACGATGATCGGTACACTGGTAGATAGTGGGGACATAGGCTAGGTTTTCACCGAAGAATTGGGCGTGTTCGGGCGGGGTGGTGTTTTTATCGGTAATCACATAGTCCCATGTGTCAGATCCCATGGTGCCGGGGAAGCCGAGATAGTTGATTTGTACGGGAGCAGGTCGGAGGGCGGCGATTTCCGGTTTACAGTTAGCGACATACCCCATGAGGTCGACCAAAATGTGAATTTGATCATCATGAATACGCTGGGCACTTTCGAGCTCGTCTATGTCGCGCAGATCGATAAAGTGTTCGCTGTCGGCCATGATTTTGGCCCGATAGCGGCTGTCATCGTCAGGGCCATAGGAATAGGTAAAGATTTCAAAGCGATTGCGATCATGGTGTTCGAAAACGGTGCGCATGAGGTGGCTTGTGGCGTGATTGCGGAAGTCGTAGGAAAGATAGCCGATACGGAGCCGTGCTGGATCGGCTTCTGGCTGTGGATGGGTGAAAGTGATGTTGGGGTAGCGGCCGTGCATCTGCTTTTTGATTTCGGCCGTGTTAAAGCGGGCCAAAATCAGCTTTTCTTCATTGGTAAAGCGATAGGCGTTTGATTGGGAGCCGGAGATCGGGGGGTGTTTGCCGCTGGCGATCGCTTCTTGAACGGCCGTGTATAGCTTTTGGAAATAAGCGTCTAAATCGGTCCAGTCACAGGTGGCGGACAGGACGCGCAACAGGGAGGCGATGATGGCTGGGGCATCTGGCTTGAGGTCGAGTGCTTTGAGGTAAGCCTCTTTTGCTGGGGCATGTTGGTCTTGCTCATTGAAAACGCCACCCAGTGCTTGCCATGCTTCGGGCCAGTCCGGTTTGGCATCAATCGCTTGTTGAAAAAATTTCTGCGCTTGTTTGTGGTGCTTTTTCTGTTCGGCGATGGTGCCCAAACCGAAAAACGCTTCGGGATAATCGGACTGCATTTCTAAAGCTTGGTAAAAGTGCTTGATCGCTTCTGGGTAGCGACGCTGACGGGAAAGCGCATTGCCGTAGTTGAGAAAATATTTCGGATTATCAGGATTGAGTTGATAGGCACGCTGGAAGTAGGGTTCGGCCGTGTCATGCCGGTTTTGTGCGGTGAGCACCATGCCCATAAGCAAGTGGGCTTTCATATAGTTCGGGTTGATGGTGAGCGCTTTTTCGAGGAGGGCGGCCGCTTTCTCTTGATCGGTTTCGTCCTCGGTTGCATCGTGCAGAATGACCGCTAAATTATAGTAAGCTCGGGCATAGCGTGGGTTGTGTTCGATCGCTTGCTGAAACGCTTCTTTCGCTTGATCGAATGCTTTTAAATCTTGCCAGACGAGTCCCAAATTATTAAAGGCGGTTCCACTCGTTGGGGCTAATTGGATCGCCAGTTGTCCCGCTTGTCGTGCGGTGTCTAACTCTCCGGCCAAGCGCAGAATTTCGGTGCGGTGTGCCTGCATTTCTCCGTTTTCGGGGGCTGCTTGGGTGGCGTTGCTAATAAATTCAACCGCTTTTTGTAGATGGCCGTTTTGATGAGCGATGACGCTCATGAGGTGCCAGGCAGGGGCATAGTTGGGATTGGTGCGAACTATGTTTTGCAGTATTTGGGCAGCTTGGGCGTTGTCGCCTGACTGGTAATGTTGGAGAGCTTGTTGGTATGGGTTCATTTGTTTTGTAGTGAAATGAAATGATAAGAAGGGGGATGGGGTAGAGAGTAGAGGGTAGAGGGTAGAGGGTAGAGAGGGATTTGACGGTTCTGGCGGGTGGTTAGAGGGTTGGGGCGGGAGCGATGGTGATGCCGGATGGGCCGGAATCGGTCGCTTCGATTGTGGTGGGGGGGAGTCCGGCAGCGTGGCGGGACCACATCGTTTCGTAGAGGTTTTCGACGTTGCGTACCCAGCGGAGGGTGTCGAAGAGGGGGGCGGTTTGGATATTGGTTTTGATTTTTGTTTTGAGGGCTTGGAGGGCGGCCGGGTTTTGGGCGAGACGGATCGCTTCTTGTTCGTAGGTGTTGATATCGGGCATGACTAGTTCTGGTAGGTCAAGTGCTTTTAGGAGGCTGGTGGCGACACGGCCGGAGAAGGTGGGTTCGGGACAGGTCAAAAGGGGGACACCGGCCCAGAGTGAGTCGCTGGCTGTGGTGTGGGCGGTGTAGTAACGGGTATCGAGAAAGAGATCGGCCAGTTGGAAGCGGGCGAGGTGGTGGGGTTTGGTGGTTCTGTCGGCAAAGATGAGGCGGTTGGGGTCGATCCCGTGGGCGGCCGCTTCTTCACGTAGATTTGCGCGAATGCTGTCATGTTGGGTGAGTAGCCAAAGCACGCTGTCGGGAACCTGTTTGAGTATACGCATCCAGACGGCGAAGCGGGTGGGGTCGATTTTGTAAATGGTGTTGAAACAGACAAAGACAAAGGCGTCTTCAGGTAGAGCGGCTTGGGCGCGGGTGATCGGTGTGGGATCGATTGGTTGGCGATGATCGGTACATTGATAGACGTGGGGCATGTAAGCCAGTTGCTCGCCAAAACAATCGGCTTCGGCCGGTGGGGTGGTGTTTTTATCGGTGATGATATAGTCCCAATCATTGGTGCCCATGGTGCCGGGGAAGCCGAGATAGTTCACGCAAATCGGTGCGGGGCGGAGCAGGGTGACTTCCGGTTTGCTGCTGCCGGTGTAGCCGGTTAAATCGACCAAAATGTGGATTTGATCGTCGTGAATGCGTTGGGCAAAGGGGAGCGATTCGACATCATGCATGTCGATAAAGTGTTCGCTGTCCGCTTTGATTTTGGCACGGTAGGGGCTGTTGTCATCAAACCCGTAGGAATAGGTGAAAATTTCGAAACGGTCACGATCATGATGGGAAAAGAGGGTGCGGATCAGATGGCTGATCGCATGATCCCGTATGTCGTAGGAGAGATAGCCGATGCGTAAGCGTGCGGGTTTGGCTTCGGGGGGGGGATGGGTAAAGGTGATGTTGGGATGTTTTGTTTGTAGACGTTCTTTAATTTCAAGGGTGTCGGCGCGGGAGATGGCTAATTTTTCAGCGGCCGTAAAGCGATACGTATTGGCAAACGAGGCGGAGACGGGGGGCTTGGCGTCGGTGGCGATCGCTTGTTGCACGGCCGTGTAGAGCCGTTCGAAATAGGCATCAAATTCAGACCAATCGCAGGCATCCGAAAAGCTGTGGACGAGCGAGGTGAGGTAAGATGGGGTGTCCGGTTTGAGTTCGAGCGCTTTGAGATGGGCGGTTTTCGCTTCGGGATAGCGATTGAGCTTGTTGAGGGCTTGGCCGAGTGAATGCCATGCCTCCGCCCAGCTGGGGCGAGCGTTGACCGCCTGTTGGAAAAAATCGTACGCTTCTTGTTTCGCTTGGCGATAGGTGGCGATAGTGCCCAAGCCGAACAGCGCTTCAGGGTAGTTCGGCTGGAGGATGAGGGCTTGATAAAAGTGTTGGGCCGCTTCTTTTTGGCGTTGCTGTGTTAACAGGGTGTTGCCGTAGTTGAGATAATATTTCGGGTTGTTGGGGCTGAGTTGGTCAGCGCGGTGAAAGTGGGATTCGGCCGTTTCGTATTGGCCTTGCGCTGTTAAAACCATGCCGAGCAATAAGTGGGCTTTGGCGTATCTGGAATTGAGGGAGATCGCTTTTTGTAGCAAGCTAACCGCTTCTTTTTGCGACGATTCTTGTTGCTCCCCATGCAAAATAGTGGCGAGGTTGCAGTACGGCCGGA
>WTJY01000412.1 GCA_011524645.1 Anaerolineales bacterium
AGTTAAAGTTATGGCCGTTTGGCCCTGGAATCGAGAACAAAACTTTCTGATAGATAAAATTCCCTGTAGACATATTGACCGGATCAAGGTCATAAAACATGCTGTTGCCATGTTGAATGAGTGGTGGGTAGTTTAGGCCATAGATTTCGACGTTTTGGTGGCCTAAATCTCGCAAACGGTCCAATACCTCTTGCGATGGTGGCTCGGGTAAGGATGGAGGTAGGTTTTCTTCACCACAGGTTAGCCCGAGTTCACCAAGCCGTGTCCCAAGCGATGCATAAATCGCATCAGTGATTAGCCCAAATTCATTATGAATGACTTCGCTATCGAAATTGTGATCAAGGAACAGTGTCTCTGAATGGGCGTAAATCATCGGGAGACTGCTAAATTCACCGTAAAAGGCGGAATTGGAGTAGATTGTGCCTGGTCTTGATGTGTATTCGGTGATTCGAGTGATTAATTGATTGGCGAGTGCCACATCTTCAGCCTGTGAACTGCGGTGATAGATACGCATGCCACCCTCTGATTCAGAGCCCCAATTGCTTCCTCTAAAGGTGTTAAAGGCGAGCGTTGTAAACAACGAAGCATCGTGATTGATCGCCATCTGAGCGCGGAGGTTGTTAGCAATGAAGCCGGTCTGTTGCGAGGCATCACGGGTGATTAAGATGTCAACATGGCACTCTTCGGCGGTAAATTTTTGAGCCACTTCGGATGCGAGCCGGTAATTAAAAACACCTTCTTCCCATACGCCGTATTTGTCGAGTGTGACCGTGCCATCGTCATCGTCTGGGTCAAGTGCGATGCGCATGTTTTCCATTTCAATCATGCGTCGCGCTGATAAATCAGCCATCGCGACAAATGTACCAAGGCTTTGGGGGTGTCCCACAACCTTGTTTTCATTTTGAAATGTGGCTGACGGAATGCGAATCCATGTGTTAGTCGCTTCATCGAGCTGATAGATAAACAACGTTCGTAGATCTAAACCATCGATATCACTTTGCTCATATTGGTATTCTAGTACGGCCGTCGGTGTTACTGTAGAGTAAGTTGGATGAAGTTCATTTTCATCGCTGATCATTTCCACTAAATAAGAAATATCAAGGTTGGCTGGTGTGCGTTGCGCGGTTTCGGTCGAGAGTTTAAATGCCTGACCTACAACCGCAAGGTTACCATCTGTCGATGTGGGCGTTGCTACTTCTTCATATCGTAAGGTCACCTCAGAAGTTAAGCGATCACCAGTCAAGCTGATGGACACAGTGCTGGCACTATTGCCAGTTGATAAAGTCCCACCACCTACGGGATTTATCGTGGTTGTGACCCCTATAGTGGGTACTGTCGAAGAAAATGTCGCGTTATTGGTGATCAGAGGGAGGTAGATAGGGGGTGTCGTTGTTAGCTTTTCGGTGGCAGCTTCTACGCCAGTGCCCAAAATTATGTGTTGTCGCACAGGGGCAAACATGCCTTGATAGAAATCTGAGGGTAGCGAGAATGAGATTGCGTTAAAAGCCAACACAACCACGGTAACAATTGAAGTACAACGATGCAAATACTGCCACATACCAATGCCTCCGAAAAGTCGGTACAAAAATCTATGAAATTGTTTGATACAACAAAATAATGTTAGGCGCGCACAGCGCGAAATAAGAATGCAACAAACAGATGTAAGGCTATTTTGCGAGGCGGAATGAGGTAGGGTTTAAGCTTGAGAAAGACTCCCAAGATTGCTGAAACTACTCAATCTTGTTGATAGGGTTGTTTAGATCAACTACGCAAAACAACCTTATCAAATTTATAAACAACTGATAGAAAATGCAAGCCAAATTCTTGTCAAATTGCTATTAGAATTGCCCATTCAGTAGGTTATTAGTACTACCAATGGCTCATATTACTGACAATTGCTACTAATTTTAGATTATTCTGCACCGCTGGCCCGCACCAAAACGACCGGTACGTTGGCTCCGCGCAGCACTTTTTCGGCGACACTGCCAAATACCCAGCGATTAATCCCGCTCCGGCCGTGGGTGCTCATCACGATTGAATCAGCACGCTGTAGTTCGGCGACGCTCAAAATCGCATCGGCCGGTGAACGGCCGTCTACCACCTGATAGTGCACAACAGGGACCCCTTGCGCCAACAGTTTCTCCTTCTGCTCTTGTAAATACTTTTCGGCCGATTCATGCGCTGTGTCATGAACCCGATCAAAGAGATCGTCGTGATCTTTCTCTTCGTCCTGAAGAATTTGGGGTAGATTGGTGAGGACATGAACAATCGTGAGCTGGCTGTGGAATTTGCTGGCTAGTTCAACCGCCGCAGGAACCGCTTTTTCGGCGATGTTGGAGCCATCAAGCGGGATAAGAATATGTTTAAACATGATGCACCTTTTGTAATGATTAAGTGAATAGCTTTATCGCTAAAACAGTTGATTTTTAATGCGTGAGACAGCGTTTATAGCCATCAAGTTCATGATAACATAAGCCCCCGAATCGTCCACCACTATGGGGTACTATGCGGTTTCATACACTTCGGCGAGGGCGAGCTGCACCACATTGAGAAGCGTCGTAATGCGACGCATTAATTTGAGGTTGGCTTCGGGCGAAACTTTTGTGGTTTGAGGGAGCTGTAGGGCGACTTCCATTAGGCGGTCACGGAAGAAAAGGGTCGCTTGTAGGGCATCGGTGAGGGGCATGTCTGTTGATTGGCCGATTTCACCATAGGCTCGGCCGAGGGTGCGGGCCTGTTCTAAGAGGGCTTCATCATTGGCACTGTTTTCTTCGGCCGAGACAAATTGCAAGGTTAACCCCAGTAATTGTTGCCCCAAAAGACGATGTTTTTCCCGTAGAGATGAATCGATCTGGGTCATCCATTGTTGGTTGTCCGGCCGCTTGGCCACATCTCTGCGGGTGCGATTGAGCGCTTCTTGGGCCCAAACGGTGGCGATCGGGGCCGGCCGTCTGATTTGCCGTCTTTCCGCTTCGAACCGATCTAAATCTTCAGGTAAAAAGCGGCGATGCCCTCCGGGGGTGAGCATACAGGCGATCTGTCCATCATCGGCCCAGCGGCGAAGCGTGGCGGGATGAACGTTGAGCCGTGCGGCCGCTTTGGTGAGGGAGACCCATTGAGATTGCGAAGATGACATCGTTTTTCTACTCTTGTAACCCAAATAGCTGACGAACGGCCGAGGTGTCTACTTGCTCCCCTGTTTCCGCTTGCTGGCGCAAATGAGACATCGGTTGGTGCAACATTTTGTTGATCAATGAGCGGGATAGATGCTCCACATGTTTGCGCAATGCGGGATCAAGGTTCTCTCCTAAGTGGCGCATTGTACGCTCCAATTCTCGCTGTCGAATCGTCTCCGCTTGTTGGCGTAGATCAGAGATGAGCGGCTGAATCGCGAGTTGCTGGAGTGACAAATGGAGGTGATTGATCTCTTCCGTAATGATTTCTTCGACTTTGGGTACTTCTTTTTGACGGGCAGCTAACGCATCATCTAGTGTGCCGTGTAGGTGGTCCATATCGAAGAGATGCACGTGGGGAATGTCCCGCACGGCCGTTTCGATATTGCGCGGAACCGCTAGGTCAAGCGCGATAAGCGGCTTCGTTTCGTTTTGAGCGCGTGCTTGATGTAGCCTGTCGCTCGTAATCACTGGTAAGGTAGCACCTGTAGCGCAAAATAAGACATCCGCTTGCCGTAAAGCGACATCTAAATCGGCCCAGTCGATCACTTGGCTATCTGCGGCCGATAGATTTTCGGCGACGGCGCGGGTGCGATTCACGAGCAAAATATCAGATAGCCCGCGATGTCTTAGTGCTTTGAGGACCAAGCGCCCCATCTCGCCTAGCCCTATAATCGCTATCGTTTTTCCTGCCAGACCATTTAATTCTCGATGAGCCAGATTGATCGCCACAGAGCTGACGCTAGCAGGACTATGGCTGATGGCGGTTTCGGTACGGGCCCGTTTGCCGACCGTTGTGGCATGGTTGAGCAATGATTGCAAGGCGCGACCGGCCGTTTTATTTTGCTGCGCATGGGCGGCCGTATGGCGAACTTGCCCCAGAATTTGCGGTTCTCCCAGTACCAACGAGTCGAGACCGGCCGAGACACGATACAAATGTTGGGCCGCATCTGCGCCTTGATATAAGTAACAGTATGGGTCCGGCGTTTCGCTTTGGCCGATCATGGCAGGGAGCTGAATCGCTTGTTCGGCCGAGGTTGTTCGCACATATAGTTCAACCCGATTACAGGTGCTAAGAAGCGCATGTTCGGTGATGTAAGGGGGAAGATCCGCCATGAATCTGGCGATTTGTTCCTGAATATGTTCTCGCACGGATACCGGTGCGGTTCGGTGGCTGACGCCAAAACACGCGATTTCTTCTAATGCGGTGATTTGTTTTGTTTCTTGTTTCACGTTCAAAACTGGCTACTATTGATTAGATATGCTGGTTATTTGTCAACACCTTCGCCATTTTTACACCTCTGTGACAAATAATTTCCCTTTAAGGCAAATTTGTT
>WTJY01000410.1 GCA_011524645.1 Anaerolineales bacterium
CCCTCTCCCTCCACCCAGATGACCATTATTGGTTCGCACGGCCGATCCCCTCCGGCAGTCGCAACTACGATTTAGAATGGTATCCCTATGGCAATGATATTTTGATCCCACAATTAGGCTCCCTCCGGGTCCATCACGGGCTAGATTTCCCCAATGAACCAGGAACCCCCATATTGGCATCCGGTAGTGGCACCGTCATCTGGGCTGGCCCACGCCCCAGCCCGCGCGACGGAATCGATTACTATGGGAACACAATCATCATCGAACATGATTGGCAATGGCTCGGGCAACCGGTCTACACGTTATACGCTCACACCCTCGAAATGTTTGTCAATGTAGGGGATCGTGTCGAAACAGGGCAATTAATCGCCGGTGTCGGCGGCTCTGGTATCGTCACCGGCCCCCATCTCCATTTTGAAGTCCGTATCGGCCGAAACCATTACTTTAGTGCCAGAAATCCCGATTTATGGCTCGCCCCCTATGAAGGTTGGGGCACACTAGCAGGGCGATTTGTGGACAAGGCGGACCTCCCGATCGGCAATGCCCGCATCACAGTCACCCCATTATTTGACGATGATACGGCCGTCGTACGGCGCGAGCGTACCTACATGGATCAGCGTCTACCGGCCGATGAAAATTGGCAAGAAAATTTCGCCATCAGCGACCTGCCCGCAGGTAAATATGAAGTGGTCATCGAAATGCCTCTCGTTGAAGGGGATGGTCAGGCGGATGAAAGTGTCTTGCTCCGTCGTTTTACCGATACGATCGAAGTTTTCCCCGGCCGAACCAACTTCTTAGTTGTGCAAGCAGATTTCTTCTATGTCCCCACCCCCACACCGACCCCCACCATAACACCGATCCCGACAGCAACGCCGATTACCGCCACCATTCCCATAAGCGAAACGGCCGGTATTACCCAAACAATCGGGATCACAAATACGGATGAATAAAGCGGCACCAGTTTGGCACAAGTTTAACAAAAATGGATGTTTTATTAGCAAAACTATGTTATGCTAGCGTGTGCTGGTTATCTTTTAGTAATCAAAATATTAATTTTACTTTATACTTTTATATGGATAGCAAAGGTCGTATCGAGGTCGCTCCAGAAGTCATAGTTGCCATCGCACATCAAGTCACTATAAAGGTGGAGGGTGTCAGTCGTATGGGATCCGCCCCTACCGGCATATTCCGGCGCAACAGCACCAAAGCGGATGGCATCCAAGTACATTATGAAGCGGACAAACTCGTATTCGATATACATGTTTTGCTAACAGCTGGGGTTAATTTACCCCAAACCAGTAAAGCGATTCAAGCGGCAATTATTGAATCGATGGACCAAATGGTCGGCGTACCGGTTGAAGCGGTCAACATCCATGTAGATGATGTCGCCTATACAAACAATTCGGTCGAAAACTAGGAAATACAATTAACAAAGGTTGTGCAGGGCACAAAAAGCTACTGCAGGTGGTAATCATATGAGGACAAGGCGTCGAGCTCGTCGATTGACATTAGAAGTTTTATACGAATATGACTTGGCAGAACATGATGCCTTGCCTACGCTGGCACGTCGCTTGACCGAACAGCCGATCGAAACGGCCGGAGCAGAATTTGCACAGCGTTTAGTTTCTGGGATTCTCGACTATCAAAGTCGTATGGATGCGATTATTTCACGCTATGCACCAGAATGGCCCCTCGACCAGATGGCAGTTATTGATCGAAATATTCTCCGTATCGCGATATTCGAATTTTTAATCGATGGCGAAACACCGATTAAAGTCTCTATTAATGAGGCGGTCGAATTAGCTAAAACCTACGGGTCCGATAGCGCCCCCCGCTTCGTCAACGGAGTTTTAGGGACATTAGCGGATGAAGCCGAAAAGCTCAAAGCAGAACTCGCAGGCGAGCCCGATTTAGTTGTCTAGTACGTTTAAGCTGATGGATTACATCACTCCCCCAGACGATATAAATCTCAATCAAACGAATGATGCCCAAGTAAATATGCCGCCCATGCCCACGGCCGATGATGTTGTCTTCTGCAGCGACGATTTCGGTCAGCTGGTACCGGTCGAGCGTGAAGCACTGTTATTTCGTCCGGCCGTTTATGGGATCCTACTCGAAAACACCCAAGTACTACTCCATGCCCATGCCCGCACCGGCCGTTGGCATCTCCCCGGCGGCTTTGTCGAGCGGGAACAAGCACCAGACCAAGCCCTCCGCCTCCATTTTCGTAGCACCACCGGCATGATGCCGGTCATTCAATCGGTCGCTATGGTCGATGATCTTTTTTACTACGATGGAGAACAGGGCTATCGCTTATCCGCACTCTATTACTTAGTCGGACGACCGAGTGCAGGCCTCGCCAATTTAATCGATTTCAACAATGAAGCACGGCCGGAGTGGGTCTCCCTCAGCACACTAGACCGCCTCGACATGCAGTTCGGCTTTGATGCCATTCAAAACGCCCAGCTAATCACACAAAAATAATCCTGCTTAGTACATCTACATCGGTACAGGGCATGTTTATTGGCCACAACAACGCCTATCACCACCTGCACAAAACACCATCAACTTAGTCACTGATGTTACGCGCCACCAAGGGACGCAGTGCGATGCGTTCCATATATATCAACTTAATGATTGCGCAAAATAAAGCGAAATCAAGTACCTCCCCCAACCCCCTTCCCCACATTAAAGATAAGAAGGGGATCTTAATTGATTCGCAAAGTTTGGCGATTTTATCGCCAAACTTTGCGAATTTAGAAGAAACTCCCTCCCCTCAGGAGAGGGATTTAGGGTGGTGGACGGTCGTAGAACCGTTAAGTCGATAGCTATGGATCATGGTCGCGTAACATGAGTTAGTCAATCGATAGCTCAAAATCAAACACACCGACCATCTGTGATGAAGCTTCTTGGTCGCCATCACAGCCATGCGCATGAACATAATAGTAATTAGAGGATGCCGGATTAAGTGCCCCTAGCATAATCTCTGCACTCATACTTGACATATCAGAATTAAGAATAGAAAACCCACTGAATGGCGATTGACTATGATAAAGATCATACTGACAGTTATTCAAGCCACCCGTCGTCCAATTTAAGGTCAGTATTCCATTCTCTACTTGGTAGTTCATTGGCAAATAGAAAGCACCCGGCGCATGCCAAAGCCAAATCTGGGAGACTTGATTCGTATTCAGTCCTTCATCGAGTAAATCTGCACCACCTTCAAACACGATTCGCTGTCCATCTTCACTAATCATCGGAAACCCATTTCTATTGTAGGGTTGGGTAACAGAGCTAGTCACCCGAGTGTATGTCAGAGTTGTTGTATCATACAGCCAAACTTCATCGGGCGCTCCGACTATACTGGTATCTAGAAAATCAGCACCACTGACAAAGGCGATTTGCGTACCATCACCGCTGATAGATGGATAATTACTCGATTCATTAGCTGTTGTTGGGGTCGTAATACGGGTGTAAGTTAAACTATTCGTATCATAAAGCCAGATCTGAGTTCGGTCCTCGGCAACCCCCTGATTAAGCAAGTCATATTTTGACTCAAAAGCAACAATGGTCCCATCGGTATTGATCGTATAGTTGCCGTACTGGCTTATGCGAGCAAGACGGGTGTATGCCGTGGTGCTTATGTCATAAAGCCATAAATAATAATCACTGCTCCCAAGGTTTTCACCAAGCAAATCTGAATTACTGCTAAAGAGGATCGTGGTGCTGTCACGATTAATAAGCGGGCTAACACTACGCCGATCCGTATCAGATGAGGTTGTGACTCGGGTATAGGTCATGGTTGCCGTATTGTAAAGCCAAATTTGATGTTGATTACCCCCTAAGCCATCATTAAGCAGGTCAACGTTGCTATAGAATGCAATCTTTGTCCCCTCCCGATCAATTGTTGCGCCAGCACTAAAAGGGAATGTATGCGATTCCGGTGCAGTCGTAATCTGGGTGTAAGTCATGGTTGTCGTATCGTAAAGCCAAACCTCTCGGCTGTCATTGCCATCATTAAGAAAGTCAAAGTTACTTGTAAAAACAATCTTAGTTCCATCACCGTTGACCTTAGGGGGATAGTGTGTTTCAAACCCACTGGTAAAGGTGGTGACGCGCGTGTAGGTCATTGTCTGTGTGTCATAAAGCCAGATTTGTGAGTAATAAAAATCGACATTTTCATTGAGTAAATCTGAATTACTCAAAAAAGCCACATGATCACCAGCCCCACTAATCGCAGGTTGACGGCTTATACGCGTGGGATCAGCAGAAATTGCCACACGTGTGTAGACAGCTTGCTGGCCACCGGAAGCTAGCAAGCTACTAGCAATACTCCAAACCAATATAAACGAAGTAACAACAATACAGCACGTGATCCATACTCTTTTTGACATGTCTATCTCCTTGATGTGTGTTTTGCACAAATTGGCGCAGCACGCTCACAGGTGCGTGGCTTTTTTGTGGACGCTTTTTGTTTTGCTCCCCTCCCATGAGGAG
>WTJY01000406.1 GCA_011524645.1 Anaerolineales bacterium
AGGCGAGTATGCCCGCATTGTTGGGGTCATTGGGATCGTCGGGGTTGCCACCAAGTTCGACACATTGTTCACGAGCGGTGTCGTCAAATCCTCTAATGGGCAAAAAGTTGAGCGTGTTCCCCGACACGCCGGAGCCGTCCCCTGTGGCACTGCTGTTGAGGCTAAAGGATTGCCCTACATCATCGGTAAACTGATCGTTGGCTTGGGCATTGATGCCTAAGCCGCTTATGTCACTGGTGAAGGTGGCTTGGCTGGGGGTTGTGCAAGCATCGGCCGTGAGCTGGAGGTCTCCGTAATCGGCAACAGTGACTTGGAAGCTCCCTTGTCCGGCCGAATACGGGATTTGTATACGCCGGTTTTCTACATTTTCTATAGATGAAGTGGATGTGGTGGATAAGGTCTGATTTGAAGCAAAAAGAGCCGATTGGCTATTAACCCATTGAGGGGAAACAGCTTGCAATACAACTATCAAAATCACACCATAAAAGCCAAGATATATGAAACGATATCCTGGCCCCTTTTGAAAACTCTTTCGTTGAAACATTTTGGTTTTGCTCAAATCAATGGGTGTTTAACAATACTTTCGCCAATCCAGTCAGGCGATTCGTATTGGCGAAGGTATTGTTCATTAAAAGCTATTCCCTAGTTTGATGATCTCAATTATAGATAGCGACCAAAGAAAATTTCGCTCTTCTCGACTGACTGCATTTGACTCAAGCCGCAATAATTGGCTAAGTAAGTAACTAGGTCTTCATGGTTCATATTCATGGTTGCCTTGTGCTGATGCCATATGGCGCGCGCTTTATCACGAAGGACACTTTGCTCATTAGGTTGAATATCTTGATGAGCCATGACAAATAGGTTTGCAATATCAGTTAAGTCATTATCATTTGTCTCTTTAATAAAGGAACGAAGAGGGACAGATAAGTTGATACAGTTTTTATTTTTTTGTTCTAATTCATATTGGCGCATAAAGGCAAGTTCCAAATGCTTCTTGTGACCACCCCCATATAAATTTTCGCCAAAAACTTTTTCGATAGGTACAGAGCCAATGATTCCAAATTCACGCAGCTGCTTTAGTGTAATGGCCTGCTTATGGACTGTAAATGTACTAATAGCAGGTTGGTTATTCCAATTACCAAAGTTCTTGACCAAAATATGACTGTCTATAATCTGTTCAATCGTTGGCTTCTCAGGTTGATAGATGCGTAGCTGAGCTAATAAACACCAAGCATGTTGTTGGGCTCGCTGACTTGTTTTAAGGCACACGGCCGCTCCATAATTGCCATCTTTATCATAATTAAATACAAGGCAATCACCGGTTGTGAAAGGAGCCAAAAAATACTGATGTGGGTCGCGCCGTCTGGCCTGTGCTTTAGGTCGTTGAATTTGCTCTAAAAATTTAACAAGAACTCGCTTGCGCTCTTCGTATGCATCACCCCAGCATTGAGCATCAATGTTTTTTTCTACAATTGTTTGCACATGAGCTAAAACTGTATGATTTAGTGCTTTACATTCCCATTGTGCCTGCGCTAATCCAATCCAGAAGTTACTGTTATCGACAAGGATTTGTTTACTAAAATAACGTTCATACTTTTCCTCAAACAGTTGCTGTATAGCTGATTGTTCTAGCCCCTTGTTGTAATGAAATAAGTAGCCTTGATATGCATCAAGAGCACTGTCGTTTTGCAAAATACCGTTTCCCCAAGTTCCCATATATCCTCCAATATTTTGAAGCTAAGCACACATAGAGATATCCATCAACTTAAGCGAATCAAGATAATATGCTCCGTTTATTACCACTGAGCCTCTCAGTACCTTTGCCAACAATGATGAGTGCGTTGGATTTCGCTGTAATCCTTGCAACACGAAAACCAGCCAGTCTAAATCGTCGCTACACAAATCTTTCTTGAGTTCAGCCAATTCAGGCTCACTGAACAGACGCGTTACTACTTTAAAACATAATCACCTGCCAATATACGGGTGACAAACCCCGCTATATCTGACGCAATGAAAATTGCATAGTCTGTATTATGTGCTCCCATATAGCCACCATAAATAGCCCAATGTCCATGACCTAATAAATTATCAGGGTCAAAAAAATAGATATAGCCACCTGAATCGTCTCCAAAAAACACCATGTCATGCCAAACTATCGACCAAACGTCATGAGGGTTTAATTTTTCCATCATATCAAGCGGGTAAAATAAAATATATGATTCTTCTCCATTTAGCTCACCACCATCTGAATACAAAATAAAATCACGATAGGACTGAGGAAATTGAACACTCAATCGTTGCTCGAGTTTGGTTATGTCTTCTTTTTTTATTGGGACAATCCCTTTATCCCAACCTTTTCCTTCGTTTGCTGTCAAAATAGATACGACATCTTTCATTGATTACCGCTCTCCAACACATATAGATTGCCTGATTTTGAGACGCATTCTTACACTATCTTCGCTAGTATGAGGCTGAATTTGATATAATAATTTGTGTACATTCCCACTGAGATCGTTTTTCAACATTCATTGTAGGGTCTGTAATTTGTAGGGTCTGTAATTATGAAGAAGTGCAAGTAGGCTAATGACAGAAAATCAATCCTCAAAGGACATTGTATCTTTGCTTCAGCTTCTAGAAACGCATGGTCATCGACACCTCTTAACAGATGATGAAATTTTTCGTCTACTCCATGCACCATTTTTAGCTGAATTGTCGCCGAAAGAACAGTGGCAGCATTTTAAGTTTGATCGTCAGTTTGGATTTCGGCTGATGTTGATTGTTGGCGGTTTAAAGTTACTGTTGCTATTGCTGGCGGCCGTTTCAGCCTTGATGATGGGCATATACCCAGGTGATATGGTCGGGTTACAAAATCCAGCTGCTCAAACAGGCCTCATTACACTTGGTGGCAGTTTGTTCGTTGTTGCTCTTTTTTTGTTGAGAGGCTTTGTTCAAAAAATACATACTTACCCGAGTCTGCCCGATTTTGAAGTACTCTTTAAGCAACGGGCGGAATACGAGCAAAAATAGCCCAAGTTCAATATTTCGTTACGTTCTAACCTCGTGTCCCGACCCACGTAAAATAAGGGTTAAATGAAAACGGTGCCAGAGCTTGTCGCGGGCAAAGTGGACACTTTTAGGCGGTATACCAAAGGCTTAAAATCAGTACAGATAACCTGCGTTTTTCACACTTTGTCCAATTGGGCATCAAACACGGTAGATCATGCTACATCAATACGAGCACTCCACACCCAAAGAATCGGCGTAATCACCAATTCGATCACAATAACCATTAATACAGCACCAAATAGAATATCTAGTCGCCCTTGAGAAAATCGAGATAGCCCACCTACAATCGTTAGGAAAAAGGCGGCCTGAACCAGTTTGACATCCCAGCGAATGAGACCGTATACCATTAGTAAGCCAACACCCATCCACACACCGCCACGTAACCGCTGGTGGCTATCGATAATGTCAAAAGTGGTTTGGTCTGTCACTTCCCACAGTTGGGGAATGCCTTGCAATCCTAATGTGTTAAATCCCCCAAAAGCGGTGTCAACCCCTGAATAGACGATAATTAAACCTAATAAACCAACAATAATACGAAAAGCATTTTTTTGTATGTTCATAATTCCTCCACTACTTAGTGTGTTGTCTCAAAAATAATATGATTTTTCTACCCTCCTATGAGGAGGGGTTGGGGGAGATGAATTTTATAAATTTCCCTCTCCTACAGCCCTCTTACAACGGGCGATGAGGGCAAAACAGATCGATCTTAAAAGATTGTAAAATTTTTGAGACGCTGTACTTAGTTTTCTATTTCATTTGTGGCGTTCATTTGCCAGAGTTGATAAATACAGGCCGCAATAGGGATAAGGAAGATGGCCAATTGACTAATGATGGCAACCGCGTTTAACCGACCCACTAGGTAAATTCCCAACGTGTCGAATAAATCGACAACGAAGCGGCCGGAAAAAATCGTCAAAAAGACATCTCGACGGGGAAAAAACAGTAATGCGATCGCAAAGATTGTGCCAAAGGCTAGATTTCGTGCGGCAAAAAGATAGAGAATCATATCTTTTCCATCTCCATCTAAAGGCGTTCCCATTGAAATTAGAAAGTTATCGGATGCAAGCCAAGTCCATCCTCCCATGACAAAGGCGAAAATTGACAATAGAGCTGCATAAATAACTATCCAACGTGGAATCAAAGTGTTTTTCATAATTGCCTCGCAAATAAAAAGTTGCTATATTCCAAAAAAGTGGGGCACGAGTTCATTAATGGGGCACGTGCCCCAAAATGATAATACTTAACAATCTAAAAATCAAGGCTAAAAGCAAAATGGGGTCCACGAACAAGTTGTCATCAAAAATTTTTTACCCTCCAAGGGGGTTTTGCAGCGGCTTCGCCGCTGCAAAACCCCCTTTAATTGCCCCGATTTTCGTGCCGGAGGCACGAAAATCGGGGCAATTAAAGGGGGTT
>WTJY01000057.1 GCA_011524645.1 Anaerolineales bacterium
AAGGCTGTAGGAAACGGACTTGCCTCGACAAGTCACTTGTCACTTGTCACTCGTTACTCCCAAAACTATGGTTAAGATTGGTGTTGTTGGAACAAGTTGGTGGGCGGATTCAATGTATTTGCCAGCACTGACAAACCATCCGCAAGCGGATGTGGTGGCGGCTTGTGGCCGAAATCGGGAGCGGGCAGAGGGGTTTGCGGCCCAATGGAATATCGGAAAGATTTATACCGACTATCACGACATGATTGGGCAGGAATCGCTTGATGCGGTTGTGATTGCGACCGGTAATGATTCCCATTATCCGATCACAATGGCGGCTTTAAATGCGGGGCTGCATGTGTTGTGTGAGAAGCCATTGGCGATGGACGTGGCTCAAGCGGTCGAAATGACCCGCTTGGCGGAAGAAAAAGGGGTCAAAACCCTCGTTCCGTTTACCTATCGTTTTATGCCAACCAACCGTTATCTCAAGCGGTTGGTTGATGAGGGATATATCGGCAAGCCTTATCATATGGCGATGCGCTACTACACCGGCTACGGCCGTGAACCGGGCTATTTATGGCGTTTTGACAAAGAGTTGGCCGGTTCTGGGGTGATTGGTGACCTTGGGTCCCACTTTTTGTATTTGGCGCGCTGGTGGTTTGGTGAGATCGTGGCGGTGAGTTGTCACACAGCCGCGCATGTGGACCGTGGTGCGACCCGCCCCAACGGTGAGCCGTATGAACAACTTGAGGACAGTGCCTATTTCTTGCTCGAATTTGCAAACAGTGCCCAAGCTTCGATTCATGTAACCTGTGTGGCCCACGAGAAAACGAAATTTGGGCAACGCCATTTTATTGAGCTACATGGTTCAGATGGGACCTTGTACAGTGAAGTTGATTGGGACAATAAGCAAGAAGTGCGTGGCGCGAAAGGGCCTGATGGCTTGCTTGAACTCTTGCCTTTGCCAGACGATGTATGGGGGCGCGTGCGCCGAGATGTGGTACACGATACTTACAAAGATGTGTTTCGCAAAGAGTTGTTGATGATCGGGGAATGGGTGTCCGCTGTGGCGAATGACACGGCCGTTTCGCCCGATTTCAGCGATGGCTTGGCGATTCAGAAATTAATGGAAGCGGCATTACAGAGTGCGGCTGAGAAAAGACAGGTCAACGTATGAAGTAAGAAGTATGAAGTAGGAAATGATTCTGCGGCATTTTGTTAGAGCGCGGTGTTTTTCATACTTCATATTTCATATCTCATACTTTAAAACATGGAGTGGAAAATGAGTGAACATCATATTAAACCGAATCATGATTCTAAAATGATTATCGATGTCACACCGGAATCGGCCGAGTGGCAGTATTTGAGCTTTCAGGTGGTGAAAATCACAGCGGGGGAGAGCCATGTGGTGAGCACCCCGGGTATTGAGGTGGCGATTGTGCCGTTAGTGGGCGGTGGGACGTTTGCCGTCACGGATGGGGAAACCTATGATGTGTCGCGTAAAAATCCGTTTGATGAGATGCCCCATATTTTGTATATGCCACCCGGTCATGAGGTGACGATTACAGGGGGAGAAAATGGGTTTGAATTTGCGTATGGAGGGGCACCGGCCGAGGGGATGTACCCACTACGTTTGTTTAAACCGGAAGATATGAAGAGTGAAGTCCGTGGTGGTGGTGTTGCTTTGCGTCAGGTGAATCATGTGTTGGCGCACCCGTTACCGGCCGAGCGCCTTATCTTGTTTGAAGTATATGTGCCGGGTGGGGCGTATTCCGGCTGGCCACCACATTGTCATGATGGATATGCGGGCTCAGCTTATTTAGAAGAGACTTATTACTATCGGATGCGGCCGGAACATGGGTTTGCGATCCATCGCAATTATCGCAAAGACAATGACTTCGATGAAGTTTTTGCGGTTAAGAACGGGGATTTGGTTTTAGTGACTGAAGGGTTCCACCCTGTCGCTGTGCCTCCCGGTTCTAATGTTTATTTTTTGAACTATCTGGCAGGTGAATTGATCGGTGATGAGCGGGCACGACCCCCTTATGATGACCCGGATTGGGGATGGATGAAGCAAGATTATGAAGGGGGCCGGATTTCGTTGCCGGTCGGGGCGAGTAATGATCAGGCGATGACGACGGGTACGTAGTAGCGAGTAGAGGGTAGAGAGTAGAGTGTAGAGAGTAGAGAGGGGGACTGCACAGTTAATATTGTTTTTGAGGGTGAAGGCATGGCTTATAAGAGTAATCAGTTTGGTAATGGTAGAGAGAATGGGCGCTTTTTCCAGTTTGAGAGATTGGATGTATGGCGAATGAGTGTGGATTGGGCTAATGAAATTATGGAGTTGAGTGAAAGAATTCCGAAGAATTATCAGTATTCTTTAGGCGAGCAGTTACGACGCGCTTCGTTAAGTGTTCCTACGAATATTGCAGAGGGCACTGGGCGACAAGGCGTTAAGGAAAAAAACCATTTTTACAATATCGCGAAAGCTTCTGTCTATGAGGTGATCAGCCTATTGGTGATGTGTGGTAAACGAAAAATTATTACACGTGAAGAATATAAGGTGCTTTATGACCAAGCTCATCACATTGCGTCCATGTTAACTGGCTTGCTGCGCGCAAAAGCTGTGGCTTCGCGCCGACGCAAGTTAGGTGCCCCCTCTCTACCCTCTACCCTCTACTCTTTACCTCTAAAGGATTTATGAGATGAAAAGACAAATAGCAGCAGGAAAGGTCCGTGCTTTGCGTGCGACGGCGACCGACGAAGGGATGTTTACGATTTTGGCGGCCGATCATCGGGATTCGATGAAGGTGATGATTAATCCGGATGATTTAAGCGCGGTACCGGCCGAGATTGTCACGGAGATGAAGCTTGATATCACCCGTGAAATTGTCCCTTTGGCTTCAGGAACATTGCTCGATCCGGTCTATGGTGGGCCACAAGCGATTATGAGCGGCGCGTTGCCACGCGGCTTGGGTTGGATAAGCTCGATTGAAGAGCAAGGATATTTGGGTGATCCATATAAACCACAAACACCGATGTTAAACGGCTGGGGGGTGGCAAAAGCGAAGCGCTTGGGCGCGACCGGTGTCAAGATTTTGATGCAGTACCACCCAGATTCGGGTGAGGTCGCGGAATATCAAGAAGCGTTGGTGCGTGGGGTGTTAGCGGAAGGGGCACGCCATGAGCTTCCACTCTTTTTAGAGCCGATTGTCTATCCGCTTGATCCGAATATGTCTGGAAAGTCGGCCGAGTTTGCGGCCCTACGGCGCGATTTGGTGGTGCGGACCGCTAAAACCTTTTCCGATATGGGGGTTGATGTTCTGAAGATGGAATTTCCCTTGGATGCGAAGCACAATCCAGATGAAGCGGAATGGGGGGATGCTTGTGCGGAGCTGAATGAAGCGATAGAGATTCCGTGGGCATTGTTGTCGGCCGGTGTGAGCTACGAGACATTTGCACGGCAAGTTCGCGTTGCTTGCGAGAATGGCTGCTCTGGCTTTTTAGTCGGCCGTGCGGTGTGGCGTGAAGCGGTTCATTTGCAAGGGGGGGAGCGGATCGCTTTTTTACAGGGAGTCGGCCGTGCGCGCTTCCAAGAATTGGTGGATATTGTGACCGAATATGGGACACCGTGGTATGAGCATTATCAATTCCCTGAAATCGATGATAAGTGGTTTGTGACCTATTAGGGGGCTTGACCGGTCACCACCTGCGGTGGCTCGTAAAAACTTAAAGAGGCAATTTTGTTGTGATCACAACAAAATTGCCTTTTTGGGATTTTGAGAGCTGTTATCTAGGGAAAATATAAGAAGCTACCTGAGACTAGAAGGGAAACTATGTTATGGGGGGGGATGGGTGTTTAGCTGGTGCAAAATTTTGTCGCACAGCGTTTGGGTTAGACCCACGGCCGCTGGAACGCGGAAAAATTGTGGTGGTTGCATCGGGTGTAAGCTTATGTCATCTAGCACTAAAAATTTTTTGATTTGATGTTTGGTTAGGTGGGCTTTTATTTCTTCAACGCGATTCCGGCCGATGGGTGTCACATCTGTTACGAGATGGGCATGTGTAAAACCATTGTCGGCGAGTAGTTGGGCAAGCTCTTGGGTTGTGCCACCCTCACGCCAACTACTGGAGATAACAATCTCCGAAATCAACAGATGTTGACATAAATAATTAAAAGCGAGCATGTTTTTAGGGTCAAATAAGACATATTGTTCCGGTTGGGCGAGATTATATTGTCGTCTTAAAAACCGATCATTGTTGAGAACGCCATCAAAATCGAGATATAGCACCAAATAATTGTTTTTCTTGGATAATGACATGAAATTTACATATTTAAATAGGCTCTTTATGCGTTTCAAGGAGCTACAGAATCAAGCGAGGTGTACGCATAAAGTAACTTCGGCAGTAACAGTTCACTCCCCCTAGCTGTGGCCGGTGTCCTCACCGAGCCACAAACGGTGCGGTGAGTCAAAACTGCTGGGGGAGGTGAATA
>WTJY01000500.1 GCA_011524645.1 Anaerolineales bacterium
GACCTTAGCGGAAAACAGCGAGTTATCCAGCTAGCCAAAAACTTGGAAACATTAGATAAACATGGCATTAAACGAATCTAACAATTTAAGAGATCTCCCGCGCCCCCCTTAGATAAGATGTCACAGCGAGAGCGTTTCAGGAAACCCTACGTCTGTACCCGATCGCCCCAGCTATGACGCGGACCGCGATCCAAGATTTTGAATTTCAAGGATATTTGGTCCAAAAAGGGGACCAAGTCGTGGTCGGCACAACAGTTCCCCATCAATTGCCGCAGTTTTATCCAAATCCGGATCGATTTGATATCGACCGCTACTTACCCGATCGCAAAGAAAATAAAAAGCCGGGGGTATTCGCACCATTCGGCATAGGCTCTCATACCTGCTTAGGTGCCGGTTTCGCAGAAATTCTCATCAACCTCAATATGGCGGTTTTATTAACGACTGTTGATTTAGAAATGGTCGACCCTCATTACAATCTCAAAGTCGATCCGATACCGACACCCAGCCCAGACAAAAACTTTAAGATCCGAGTCATTAAGCATAGATAAACATGCCCGCAAAAATCATCCGCTCCGTTTGTCAATTCACCCAAGATCGCTCCGCACGGCCGTTCGGTCAGCTCAACCTCACCGCCCTAAAGCTCATCGATCATAGATTCGAAATCTAAACCAATTTGTGCCCTATCAAACAAATATAGCAAGCCGCTTTCAGCCCGCATTATCTCCGACGGCCGAGCAAAAATCGGGCAACAGTGCGATTTCCAAAACCGGTATTTACAAGATGTCATGGTCCGGTCACTCTAACCCCTCATCTTATAATCGATTACTTAGCCGCCAAATAGAGCCAGCGCCCCTTCTCCTGACGAAACAAACTATGCTCAACAAATGATGCATCACGCCCCGATTGGGTCAGTTGGGCATGGAAGGTAACCTGATCAACTTCACTTTTTAGAATAGTCAGCCCGACAAAGTCAGTGCTTTGGCAAAAATGGCGCAAATCTTGCCGCCAAGCGGCCGTATCCACTTGAAAATGGGGGCTAGCAGGGTGTGTCGTATCGATAACATACTCGACCAAGCCCAAAGCATACGCCGCATAGCGGGACCGCATCAACGCTTCGGCCGTGGGCGGATCCCCCCCACGATGATATGACCGACAACAGTCCCGATAATCTTGGCCACTAAAACAAGGACACCGCTTCCGATTCTTTTTACTTACTTTCTTCTTCATTTAAGACCCACCTTTTCGCTGATACAACAAAATCTGACGCCCATTCATGTCAACCGTGTCGACTAACACAAACGCCGCTTCGATCTGAACCAGCAAGGCCTCTTTTTCAGCCGCCGACAAGCGGGGAAAATGTTGATTGTCCATCACCAAAAACCGATGCGTTTCGATCAAGTGAACCATTCGTTCGTTCGGTTTGGTATACAACATTTCATAAGCGCGATCCGCATAGTAGCCGATAAACGGCCCTTCATTCACCACCAGCACAACATCATCCTGCGCCGACAGCTCAGACACCCTCAGTGCTGTTTCATACAACGGTTCAAAGTGGGCATCATTAACAAAAAGACGGCCGCGCACCGGTTCCTGCCACCACAATGCATCTTGCGCTCGCTCATCCGCTGTCAACGGTATCTGCAACGGGCTAACCCACAAGCCTATCAACAAAAAAATCACACCACCAAGAATCACGCCCCCTGTTGAGCGGCGTAGCTGATCGAACCATGTATCCCAAGGCAAAACCGTTCCTACAAAAATCGCTGCAAATGGCAGCACAACAATAGAATGTCGGGGCTCTTTCAAACTAATCACAAACGTCAACCCCAAGGCAAACAAAATATAACCACCTACAAAGTAACTCATTCTTCCCGTACGCATAGGCTCTCGACGGAAAAGGACATAGACCAAAGATAGACCCAGCAAGATCACCCAGCCCCAACCGAAAAAATCGGCCGCAAGCATCCTCCCCCATTCCCCGTTTGAAATACCAAACCGTGGCTCACCTCCAGCCCCAGCCCCTACAATTGAAGCCCACCAACGATTGATCGTCCGCAAAAAAGCGTTGTCGTCGAGCATAAACATCCAGCCCAGCCACAGCCCAAGCCCAATTACAGCCGGAAATCCGGTCACAAAGCCATGCCAAAGACGTTGCCCCCAAGAGGGTGTTCGAGAAGCCACAGCCAACAAGACAAAGGCGACCAACACAACCAAGCTCAACTCCTTACTTAACACAGCAAGGGCCGCAAATATGCCGACCTGTAACCAAACACGGCCGGTCCACTCAACATGAGTAACCAAAATGCGCAGAGCCAACAAATTAAACAAACAGACAAATATCTCTTCACGCACAAAAGCGCTATACAGCAAGAAAAACGGGCTTAATGCGAGCAAACACGAAGCGAAAACGGCCGTAACAGCCCCCTTCTGACGAGCGACCATATCATAAACCAGCCAAACACAAGCCGACCCAGCCACGGCCGTAGGCAAACGAAGCAAAACCAAGTTCTCTCCGGCAATAAACGACCACAAAGCCAACAGATACTGATACAACACCGTGTGTTCCGCATAAAGTTGCCCCTCAAGCCCGATCGGCCGCCAAGCACCACCCGTTTCTCGAATGCTACGGGCCACATTGAGATAGATCGACTCATCATACTCAGCCAGTTTTACAGCCCAAAGCAAATAGGTGACAAAGCCCCAAAAAATAATTTGAGGTATCACATGCAAGTGCCATTTTCGCTCAAAAAAAATCATTTTGATCCAGTAATGTAACAATAAAAAGCCCCAACCGGCACATAGTGTACCGATTGGGGCTCAGCAATTCCAACTATCGACAAAGTACAATTATTGTCGTGATGGGTTTTCAATCGGCACGCCGACCAAGTTCCCCCACTCCGTCCAAGACCCGTCGTAGTTGCGCACATTTTCATAACCCAGCAGATAGGTCAAGACAAACCATGTATGGGCACTCCGCTCACCGATCCGGCAGTAAGCGACCACATCTTTATCGGGAGAAAGCCCCTTTTCACCTTCATAGATCGCCCGCAAATCATCGGCCGTCTTAAACGTCCCATCTTCAGCCACAGCACGGCTCCATGGCACATTCGCCGCCCCTTTAATATGACCGCCGCGCAACGCCCCTTCTTGTGGAGAGCCAGGCATATGCAACAATTCACCGCTAAATTCTTGCGGGCTACGCACGTCAACCAACGGCAACCCGTCTTTAATGTGGGCCAAAACTTCATCGCGGAACGCACGAATCTCTGCATCAGAGCGTTCTACGGCCGGATAGTCGGCCGCCGCATATTCCGGTACATCACGACTCATTTCACGCCCTTCGGCCGTCCACTTTTTACGGCCGCCGTCCATAATTTTGCAATTGGTGTGTCCAAACAAATGGAATACCCACAACGCATAGCACGCCCACCAGTTATTCTTATCACCATAGAACACCACGGTCGTATCGGGAGAAATCCCATTCTTACCCATCAATGCAGTAAACTCTTCCGCATTTAAATAATCGCGACGAATCGCATCATTTAAGTCACGAACCCAGTCAATATGAACCGCGCCCGGAATATGACCGGTGCTATATAACAAAACATCTTCATTTGACTCAACCACACGAACATTGTCCGCATCTTTGTTTTCTGCGACCCATGCGGTAGAAACCAACATATCGGGATGAACATATCCTTTATCTGACATTTTTAACCTCTATTGAATGAACTTAAATCGTAACCAATCAGCAACCGTCTCATTGGATTTGCTCCCCTCCTGTGAGGAGGGGCCGGGGGAGGTGGATTTAAAGAAATTTCCCCTCACCCCCAGCCCCTCTCCCTTGAGGGAGAGGGGAGCTAAGAAAGTCACTGAATAGTTGCCTTAAATCTAAAATAAAAACAGCTACCACTCGGGTAGCTGTTTATGAATGTACGTTGTGATCTGCTGTGCACACAAGCGAAACAAAATGCTACCTAAGCATCATCGTATTTTTCACCTTACAACAGCAACAACAGATCATCATGATAAACCTTTAAATATTTTCTCTACAGGTAAAGAAAACTCGGGCAGTATCGCTTCGCTCGTCAAAATATCATTTTCTGTTAAGCGAATAATCTTACGCCCTTTATCGTAGTAAACATAGACCGATTTTGTTTCAGGCTCTGCAACCCAAACTTGTAACACATTAATCGAGAAATACTCATCAAGCTTACGCCGAACTTCAGACCAACGATCAGAAGGAGACATCACTTCAACAACAATTTCCGGTGCGACTTCCAGATATCCTTTCTGCCAGCCAGATTGCTCAAATCGTTCCTTAGAAATAAACAAAACATCAGCCGCCCGAACCGTATCAGGGTTACGCTTTATCACGATACCCACTTCGCCACCAGCAACATAGCCAGTTTCAAATTGGTCTTCGTAATTCGCCAGAGCTTGGCTAATTCTTGTTTCAACACGGCCGTGAATATATCCAGGTGGAGGCATCTGTATAAATCTCCCAACAACAAGTTCACCGCGACCTAAATCACCAGCATCGAATAACTCTTCAGCTGTCAACAAAGCTTCTTGATTAGTTTGCTTTATGGTTGAGTCGATTAATATGGTCGCCATAGCTACAATGTAAACAAAAAATGGGGTAGGGTCAATGATCCCACCCCATTTCTAAAATCAACTAATTAAGATTCGTCGAGCGAGCCAACTTTATCAATAATTTGCTCAGCCATACGCTGGCGTACCCCTTCAAATGGAATACGTTGCATAATCGGGTCGAAGAACCCTTGAACGATAATCCGGAGCGCCAATTCACGTGGAATCCCACGGCTCATCAAGTAGAACAACTCTTCATCGTCTACTTTACCGATGGTTGACGCATGGGTACAGCTTACATCGTCCGCTTCAATCTCCAAACCAGGGATTGAATCTGCACGGGCAGAGCTTTCTAAGAGCAAGTTGCGATTGGCTTGGAACCCATCGATTTTTTGCGCATCTGGCAACGCTTTAATCATCCCTTGCCATACAGAGCGGGCTTGATGCTTCATCGCCCCTTTATAGAGCAAGTCGCTCACGGTGTTGCCCGCATTGTGGTTTTGTTGGGTGTCCAAGTCGAAATGTTGACGCTTGTCGCCGAAGAACAAACCGGACATCCGGCCCCAGCCCCCTTCTTCATCGAGTTCGAGGGTTTGGAACGCTTTCATCAAGCCGGTCCCCATAATACTCATGATCCAGTCGAGCTTGCCATCACGGCCGACGCGACCCCGTTCATGGGTCAATTGCCACATGTTGTCGCCAAACTCTTGCAATGACACATAGGTCAAATGAGCGTCATCCCCCACGATCAATTCCACAGCACCATTGTGCAAGAATTGCCCTTTAGCCGTTTTCGCAGAGCCGAATTCATCGCTAAAGACCGCTTCCGCCCCTTTTTCGAGGACGACAAGCGTGTGGGTAAAGGTTTTACCATTCGCAGACCATAACGCATTGTGCAGTGGTGTCGCCGCTTTCACCCCTTCAGGAATGTAAACGAAGGTGCCGCCGCGCCAAAACGCACCGTGCAAAGCGGCAAATTTGCCGTCTTCAGCGGTAACACATTGGGACATGAAATATTTTTGCACCAACTCGCCATGTTCTTGCACGGCCGTGTGCATATCACAAAAAATAACCCCTTGTGCTTTCAATTCCTCGCTCAATTCGTAGGATAAACGCACCCCATCGACTTGAACCATGCTACCACCGGCCGCGATATCCAACATTTGCGCGTTGGCATCGGCCGGTAATTCAGTCGCCGCATCCCCATTCAAAGAGGGACCGATTTTGTCGAGCTTCAAGCGACGCAAGCTGGTCCGACGCCACGCTTCATCTTTGATCGTGGGCATCGGTGTTTGATCATAAACCGCGAATGATGCCAAACGACGTTCGAGCATCCATTCCGGCTCATTTAAGTAAGCGGACAACGCTTTGACCGCATCTTGTGTAAATTCAGACATAGTTTTTCAAGTAAAGAGAAAAGAGAAAGAGTAAGAAACGCCATCCCCTAAATATGGCGTAAAAGCATTTCTTACTTCATACCTCTTACTTCATATTTTTATCCGATTGAGCCTTCCATTTGGAGTTGGATCAAGCGATTCATTTCGATAGCATATTCCATCGGCAATTCTTTCACCAATGGTTCGATAAAGCCGTTGACGATCATGGTATTCGCCATTTCTTCCGAAATCCCACGGCTCATCAGGTAGAACAACTGCTCTTCACCCACTTTACTGACCGATGCCTCATGCCCGATATTGACCTCTTTGTTGTCAATTTCGATATAAGGATAGGTGTCTGAACGACTTTCTGGGTCAAGCAAAAGCGCGTCACAAACCACGTTTGATTTACTGTTCTTGGCAGTTTCATCCACCTTCAACAGACCGCGATAAGAAGAACGGCCACCGTTTTTACAGATCGATTTAGAAATGATACGGCTTGTAGTATTTGGCGCGTAATGTTCTACTTTACCACCAGCATCTTGGTGCTGACCGGTACCAGCAAACGCGATCGACAAGATTTCCCCATGTGCTCCCGGCTCCATCAATTGAACGGCCGGATATTTCATGGTGACCTTAGAACCCAAGTTCCCATCAACCCATTCCATCGTGGCGTTTTCCATCGCCACCGCACGCTTGGTCACCAAGTTATAGACGTTGTTTGACCAGTTTTGAATGGTTGTATAGCGGCAACGGCCACCTTTCTTGATGATGATTTCGACCACGGCCGAGTGCAATGAATCTTCCGAGTAAATCGGAGCGGTACACCCTTCGACGTAGTGAACATAAGCCCCTTCATCAACAATAATCAAAGTCCGTTCGAACTGCCCTACGTTTTTCGCGTTAATGCGGAAATAAGCTTGCAATGGCATTTCAATGCTAACACCGGGAGGCACATAGATGAAGCTCCCACCTGACCATACGGCCGTGTTCAGTGCCGCAAACTTGTTGTCCGTAATCGGAATAATTGTGGCGAAATACTCTTTAACCAACTCAGGATATTGAGCCAAGCCATCATCCATACCCAAGAAGATAACCCCTTTTTCTTCGAGTTCTTTCTTGATATTGTGATAAACCACTTCTGATTCATATTGAGCGGCAACACCGGACAAATATTTTTGTTCAGCTTCTGGAATACCCAATTTGTTGAACGTATCTTTGATATAGCTTGGAATATCTTCCCAAGTATCCCCTTGGCGGCTAGCAGGTTTGATGTAGTAGTAAATATCATCAAAGTTGATACCACTAAGATCAGAACCCCAGTTCGGCATCGGCCGTTCCAAGAAATGTTGATACGCTTCTAAACGCATATCAAGCATCCATTGTGGCTCGTCTTTGCTGGCAGAAAGCTGACGAATCACATTTTCATCCAGCCCTTTCTCCGCTTTGTAAACATAATCTTCTTCGTCCGCAAAGCCGTACTTTTCAGCATATTCCTGATTAACTTCCGCAACGATTTCTTCTTCTGTCAATTCGATTTCATCAATTACGTTACTCATAAAATCCTCCAAACAAGACAGAGACAGAGACGCTTCGCTTAGAGATAGAAATGGCAGTGCATTTGCGGAACAACTTCGAAAAACGAATACCTTTTCTTATCTCTCTTCTCTGTCTCTCTTCTCTATACTTTTTACGCTTCTGCGGCCGCGCTAACGCCATGTTTTTCCATGACCCAGCCATAACCATGTTTTTCTAATTCCAATGCCAATTCAGGACCGCCACTTTCGACAATACGTCCTTCAAGCATAATGTGGACATAGTCCGGTTTAATATAGTCTAACAAACGTTGGTAGTGAGTAATCAAAACCATCCCCAGGTTAAGTTCACTTTTCAAACGGTTGGCCCCATCAGAAACCACTTTCAATGCGTCGATGTCCAAACCGGAGTCGGTTTCGTCCATGATGGCGATTTTCGGTTCCAAAACAGCCATCTGCAAAATTTCAGCACGTTTCTTTTCACCACCAGAGAACCCATCATTCAGGTAACGGCCAGCAAATTTGTGATCAACATTGAATTCTGTCATTTTTTGCTTGAGCAAACGGCGGAATGCAGGAATAGAAATCCCTTTATCATCTGGGTTTTCCGCTTTACGACGTGAGTTGATTGATTGACGCAAGAAATTGGCCACTGTCACACCAGGGATCGCCACAGGGTATTGGAAAGCCAAGAACAAACCAGCACGTGACCGTTCATCCGCATCCATTTCCAAAAGGTCTTGCCCATCGTAAACCACTTCACCAGCGGTCGGTTCATAGAATGGATGACCAGCGAGTGTATAAGCCAAGGTACTTTTACCAGAACCATTCGGTCCCATGAGTGCATGAACTTCCCCCTGACGTACGGTTAAGTTCACACCTTTTAAAATCTGTTGATCTTCAACAGCGGAGTGTAAATTTTTGATTTCTAAAGCGGCAGTCATTTGTCCGTCTCCTTAACAAGAGTAATTTTTCGATGCTCATTTTTATTGAGCACCTTTTATTTTCTATTTGGTATAAAACCTGTACAAAATTTTGATTAAAGTTGCCTGCAAATAAATTGAATTGCGAAAATCCTATTTGCAAGGGCTAGTGTACAGTGAGTTTGTTTGATGATTGTAAAAGGGATTTCTTGTGATTTCGCCCATTTGAATGGCCGTGAGTATAGCATGCTCGGCCGTTTTTCGGCAATTTTTATCATTAATATAATAAAAACAATATTAATTGACGTGTATATGCTCGATTGCTATAATGCCCCGCGTAAAGCGAGGAAATTTTACCGTGAAAACTGGACAAAGCAAAGCCAAAAACACCCGCGAAACGATTCTCAATACGATTAAAGTCTTGCATGAAAGCACGATCGAAAATCTGGCCGATGCGGCCGGTGTCTCTCCGGTCACAGTGCGCCATCATATCAATACATTGCTGGCTGATGGCACCATTGAATCCCGCAGTGTACGACGTAAAGTCGGCCGCCCCCACTATGTCTATAGCCTAAGCAAAGCAGGCGAAGAACTCTTCCCACAAAAGTATTTTCGTTTAAGCAACTTACTCCTCGAAGAGATCAAAGCCCGTCTCGCACCGGAAGAAGTTGTAGAAATCTTCCATAGTGTCGTACAACGCATCGTAGACGAGCATGAAAGCCAATACAAAGAGCTCCCTTTTGAAGAGCGGCTCGATTATGTGGTTCAACTGCTTGGGCAAGAAGGATTTATGGCCAAATGGGAACGGAAGCCGGATGGCTATCGCCTAATCGAATACAGTTGCCCTTATATTTCTATCGGGGAAACCCATACAGAAATTTGTGAATTTGACAAAGGTCTAATCTTATCAGTGTTAAATACTGATATCGAACAACATAGCTGTATGTTGGCTGGAGATCGCTGTTGCGAATTTGCGATTGCGGCTCCGGTTTCAATCAACTAGTAGTAAAAACAGGATGACGCAAATGATCGCCTCAAAAGAAGATGAATTAATGGACGCGCTACGTGCGGTAATCGACCCCGAAATCGGTTTAAATATTGTTGAGTTGGGTTTGATTCGCAATATCGATTTAAGTGGTGAACAACCGAAAATCACCATGATTTTGACCACCCCCTTCTGCCCCTATGGGCCAGCGTTAATCGAGCAAGTTCGATTCACCGCACAAAACCATTCAGGCACACCGGTTACGGTCGAAGTCGGCACAGAACTCTGGGACCCATCAATGATGGAAGAAGGTGCAGGCGGCGACTGGGGGCTTTTCTAAAGGGAAAAGTTAAAAGGCAAAAGGGAAAAAAAAAGACTCTTCCACAATTGTGGGGAGTCTTTTTTTTGGGGGTTAAATGCGATATAAGTCCACTATTTTTTGCTGCACCGGCCGCCACAATCGATGCCATAAGCTCCGATTCACCTCTACCCCATACTTTTCTAGCAAGGCGATGGCGCGGGTATCACCGGCCGTTTGGGCGATTTTAAGTGGCGTAATATCGGTATATCCTTCCGCCAAATGGGGGTCAGCCCCGTTTTGCAACAAATATTCAGCGATTTCATAATGTTGATAACGAATACTTTCATGCAAGGGTGTATAAAAAAACTCCGCATGAAGAAAATTCAAATCCGCATTCCGCTTAACATAATAACGAACCATCTCAAAATCGCCGTCTCGGCTCGCATACAACAACTGTTTAAAATCACCGGTTCCTACAGACATCGTTTATCCTCAACGATAGCCTCACCACAGCTTCAATTACACCACACGTTCAGCTAATTGAGATCGATTGCATCGGCTCCGCGAATAAATAAGCTTTATCGGAAATAAAGCGATAAAGACCTATGATAGGGATAGGGAGGAGCCTTTGCCGAGGCGATTTCCCAACCCCTATCTTCTATCACGATCTAAACAGTTGACATAAAATTATTTCCGATAAAGTCTAACGTAAAACATCTAATCGGCCAACCGCTTAGCGACTGGTAATCCATACATCTTTTCCGTTCAGTACGTCAATCAACTGCTGGGGGAACTGCATCACGCTAATCGGCTTACTAATAAACCCAGCAAAACCGGCTTCTTGCAATTTAGGAATCTCACTTGCAGGATCAAGGGAGCTAATCGCCACAACCGGAATGTTGCTCAATGATGTCTCTTTAATCTTTTCAAAAACATCGTATCCGCTATTTTTATAGCGTAGCATTAAGTCCAGCAAAATAATATCGATCGGCTGGCTCTGATGGTGATTAAGCAAGATATTAATCGGATTTGTGGTCCAGTTATCTTGCAAAATAGTGCACCCTTGGGCACGAAGCGCGGTCGCAAAAACCGCCATATTGGTCACATTGTCTTCAACTATCGCAATGTTTTTTCCTTTTAATTGCTCAATCATTAAAAATACCTCTTAAAAATCATTATTAAGCCATATGCCAGACCGGTTCCCCTTTCACCACACGTTTCATTAACTCGGGAAAAACCGGCATCGCCAGCGGCTTGCTAATCGTACCATCAAAACCGGCCGTTCGTAGTTTTTTCACCTCATGATTCATCACACTTGCTGTCAACGCGATCACTTTTTTGTCTTGATACATCGGGCTCTGGCGTAACAGACGGATCATTTCAAAGCCACAAAGTGGCTCAACTTGAATATCAAGCAAAATAACATCTGGCATAACAGCCAAATCATGAAGGCGCTCAAGAAAGTTATGGCTATCGCCAAATAGGATTAATTCTTTTGCCTTTAGGACTTTATCCATAAAAAGGGACATCAGTCGTTGGCTATTTTTATCATCCTCAACATATAAAAATACAATATCATCAAACATTTACCGCTCCATTGCACCCAGTAATCGGTTTACATCGGTAACATAACAAAAAATGTAGTCCCTTCACCGAGCACGCTCTCAACCCAAATTTTGCCACCATGTCTTTCCACCAAGGTTTTGGTAATCGGCAAGCCGAGCCCTGTCCCATTCACCAATTTAACGCCATCTACAGTTTGAATAAATGGAGAAAAAATAATTTGATGCATTTCTTCAGGGATACCGATACCGGTATCGGTCACCGAAAACAAAATATGATCTTGATCAATTTTCGCCCCAACCGTGATCGATCCTTCCTCTGTAAATTTAGCCGCATTTGAAGCCAGATTAAGCAAAATCTGCCGAATACGACGGCGGTCACCACGAATAAGAGGTAATCCTTCATCAACCTCTTCGATTAGCTCGACACGGCCGTTCTGTATCATCGGCTTAACCACACTTAATGCGACCGATAATTCGGTATAAAGATCAACATCTTCAATAAATAGCTTCAACTCTCCAGCCTGAATTTTAGCGATATCCAAAATGTCATTAATCAAGCTCAACAAATGTTTGGAACTATCTAATGACAAATCAAGCAATTCCTTTTGTTGCTCGGTAATCGCTCCCATCATGCCAGATGACACCATTTCAGTGAAGTTCATAATCCCATTAAGTGGGGTGCGTAGCTCATGGCTCATATTGGCTAAAAATTGATTCTTAATTTTATCGGCTTCTTGTAACTCGTCCGCGAATTGACGCTGACGCGCATAGAGCTGCGCATTGTTGACCGCAATCGCAATTTGCTCTGCAAGTGTTGTAAAAACTTCCACATATTCCGCCGTAAACCGGCCGCTCTCTTCTGATTGCATCTCCAAAACGCCAACCAAGCGATCACCAACCAACATCGGCAACAGGATTTCAGATTCAGTATTGGATAGTCGGTGTGGCAAAGAAGAAACATCCCATTCCGATGTATCCTCTATTACAATATGTTGTTTATCACGGCCGACTTTCGCAATCAAATTTGTAGATGCATTCAAAGGAATTTCAATCTGCTCAGTCGCCCCGTGATCGGTTGTGCGTGAGCGACCAGCGGCCAATTGCAGATGATCTGATGCACTGTCATAAAGAAACACCGATACATAAGCCAAATCAAACGTATCCCGCGCTTGTTCAACCAACTGCGGCAACAACCGATTAATATCTAACTCCGTCGCGACTTGTCGGGCCACCTGGGCAGATAATTCTAAATCACGTGTCCGGCTCATCACCCGCGCCTCAAGCGTAGACAGCAATTCTTGAATCTGAGCACCCATACTATTAAAGGCATTTCCCAAAAGCCCCAACTCATCTTCATGTTGAATCACAATATCATTACGGAATCGACCTTGACTGAGAGCGGCAACCGCCCCACTTAGCTGTTCTAAAGGGTGCAAAATACGATGTCGTGTAAATCGAATCGTATTAACTAAAAGCGAGACGACAACCAGTAAAAAGAAGAGCAAAATAGTTACAGGTAGATAAATCGGTCTCAATGCTTCGCGAATCGGCTGCTCAACAATGACAAACCACGGGACCCCTTCAATCGGCCGAGCCGAAGCCAATACCCAGACCCCGTTTGCATTACGATAATAATCTAATTGGGACTGACCGATCATCTCTGGTTCACGGCCGATTAGGTCAGCCAATTGACGGCCGACCAACCCGCGATCGCGGAACGCAATCAATTGGCCACGATCATCCACAATATAGGCATACCCCATCTCCCCAACATTAATTTCTAGTGTCTTCGACCAAAGATCTGTCAAATCAAAGCGAGCAACCAACATGCCGGTTGTTCGCCCCACCCGATCATTAATACGTACTCCCATATCAATCACAGGTCGATCGTCCTCAAAAGTGACCGGCCCCATGACAACTTGCCGAAATTCAAGCGGCAGTGACATCCATTCCGTATAAGCAAATGACTCAAGTTCAGGTCGGCCAACAGTGCTCTGTTGCATAAAAATTTCTCGGTTCAAATCAACCACATAGAGATCCAAAACGGCCATATTATACGGCAAAATTACCAATAGATCTGCCTCTGTCATTGAATCAACATCAAGACTATTTCCATGAGCCAACAGACTCTCTTGAGCATCCGAAATAAATAGGGCAAACGAATGCGCCGCGTCTATATACACTTCATTCATTCGGTTCTGAACCTGTTGCAAAAGCACCCAAACCGCAAGGGTGATAATGCCAAGCACCCCGACCGCTGCAATCAAAGTTAAAGCGGTAATTCGGCCGGTTAAATGACGAGTAATCGATATTGTCGGGGTTGTACGGTTCATAGTGTTTCTAAGACGAGTCAACAAGTGATATATACATTAGCAAAACGCTTGAGGTAACACCATGCTTACTTGCATAAGCAAAGCTATTTCACACCAGAATTAAGTATGTGAGGAAATGCAGGGAATGTGTAGCTCGACAATGCGTTGTAAAGAAGTAGTATAAAAAATTTTTGATGAGCATAATGA
>WTJY01000454.1 GCA_011524645.1 Anaerolineales bacterium
ACTTTTTTGGCTCACGGCTATTCCGTTTAGAATAACCGCAGTTGCCCATCATCTTTTTCGCTTTCACGTGCTTCATGGCTCGGTTTTTTCTTTCGTGCTAACACGGCCGCCCGTCGGCTGCCATGCATTTGTCGCACCATTTCAAATTCTTCTTCCGCAATCGGATCATGCCGCACCGCTCCCAAGCGCTCTTTGGCTAGTTTTGCCGCTTTTTTATGATCGACCAACGGCCGTGGATAATCACTTCCCACGATGACCCCCAGCGATTTTTGCATCGCGTCTGGCATTAAATGGGGCGCATGGATAAATGATGTAGGAACGGCCGCGAGTTCTGGTACCCACCGCCGCACAAATGCCCCATCATGATCATATTCTTGCCCCTGTTTGAGCGGGTCATAGATGCGTAATGTCTTGTTCCCGGCCGTGCCAGACTGCATTTGTAGTTGACTGTAGTGAATGCCCGGCTCGTAATCGAGAAAGGCACGGGCCAAATGGGGGGCGAACCCGCGCCAGTGCAACCATAAATCATGGGCTGCAAATGAAACAAGCATGGCACGCATGCGAAAATTGAGCCAACCGGTTTTGTTGAGGTAGCGCATACAGGCATCGACCATCGGATATCCGGTCTCGCCTTGTTCCCACGCTTCAAGCCACGCTTGCGCTTTTCCTTGGGTGCCGTCCGGCCGTAACCCATCAAAGGCCCGCACCAAATTTTCCGTTTCAATATCGGGTTGCATCTCGATTTTTTGCATAAAATGATCTCGCCAAGCCAAGCGACTTTCAAATGCGCGTAGGGATTGGGTCCAACGCCCCCCGAGCGCTTCACGCTCGTCACTGTCCATTTTATTGATGGCGCGGATTCTCTTCTGGGTGGCTTGAACGGCCGTGCGGACCGAAATGGTGCCATAAGCTAAATGGGGGCTTAGGCGTGAACAAGCATCTTCTCCCGTCACAGGGCTCGACATTTGCGTGATATATTCACTTCCCCGCTCTTCTAAAAAGGTCTGTAGTAAACGATGCGCCTCTTTTTCTCCACCGGGCTGGGTCTGTCGTTTGTCACGACGCAAGCGGAGTTGTGTGTGGTCCGGTATACGGCCGATGACAATGGGAGACGGCCGTAACCCTTCTGGAACAGGAATTTGCACGTCACGCATCCGCTCTTCACGTCGCTCCTCCCATTCGTCCCGATTGGTCAGGCCACGAACGACCCCGTTTTTCGGTAGAAGGGTCAACTCTACACCTTGTGCTTTAGCCCACTCGGCCACTTTTCGGTCCCGCGCATACCCTTGCAAATGGGTCGTTTCCTCATGTGCCCAAATTTTGGCGATCGGAATTTGTCGGCTCAAACTTTGTAATGTTTGGACAGCTTCTCCAACCCGTACGACCAACGGCTGGCCTAACCCTGCGAGTTGATCTCTTAGCTCGGCTAGACATGCTTGTGTAAATGACCAATGGGCCGGATCGAAATTATGCGCCCGTAGAAAACTAGGCTCGGCGATATACAAGGGCAAGACCGGTGCCTCCATCTGTGTCGCCCACCATAAGGGGGCGTGGTCTAAGACCCGCAAATCTCTTTTAAACCAAACGACATGAACCGGTGTTTGTCTCTGTTTCCCCATGACTTTTATTACCGTCTAAGACATCATATTTGCTGCTAACGTTCGCCAGTTTTCAGCGTGCCATACAACCACCAGTACATTTTGATCGGATAGGCCAATTCAAACCCCTCTTCCCAGACAAAGTCCCCCATATCCCACATCCCTTTCAGTCCACCATCTAGTAAGTCTAATCGCTCACGTAACTCCATGTTAAAGCGGTAGGGAGGTGTGGATAAAAACTGAAATAGTGCTTCGAGCATCGCACGTGATTCAACACCTGTTTTGTACCCACTTTGGTGGGCTTGTGGATTGCTACGCAGATCGCGAACAAAAGCTTCCCATTGGCGCATACGGGCTCCGTATTCTTCGGTCGCACGTTTTTCTGAGCGCACAATCTCATTGCTTATTAGCGTGTTGAATTGATAAACGGCCGATTTTAATCGTGCTTGATTCGATTCATTTAGCACTTCTTGCAATGCAAGCAACCGATGTTGTCGCATTAAATAACCACCCAGCGTTAATGCGGGGAAGCTTGGCCCCATTCGGCCGAACAACGCACTGGCCCGTAAATACCCCCCCATCGCCTCACTCATTTTCTCTAAAATCACCAAATCTCGTAACAGCTTTTTCTCAGCTTCTATCATATCGATTACCCCTAATTCTTTTCAATCCACAAATGAGCTTTTTCGCTTGATGTTAATCGCTAAAAACAGCCTAGCTATGTCTATCTACCGCTCTTTTTACAATATGTTATGATAAGCCTAACCCATCAAACTGACGAAGTTTTAGATAGTCAATTAAGATCCCACTCAAACCAATAGGAGGTTTTATGCGTCGCCAATTTATTCTCACCGTTGTTATCGTTGTTGTCCTTGAAGTTGTCCTCTGTATTCTTTATCCCTCTTTTCTTTGGTCCCTGCTCATTGTGGCTCCTCTTCTTCTTCTCGGTTTTCGAGACTACTTTCAAACGAAACATGCGGTTTTGCGTAATTTTCCGATCGTCGGTCATGCGCGTTACCTATTAGAGATGATCCGGCCGGAGATCTACCAATATTTTATCGAATCAGATACCGACGGCCGTCCGTTCGGCCGTGATGAGCGGAATATCGTTTATCAAAGAGCTAAAAAAGTTCGCGACACAGTCGCCTTCGGCACACTTGAAGATATCTATCAAGTCGGTTATGAATGGATTAACCACTCATTGGCTCCCCATCATATGCACCCTGAAGAAATGCGGGTAACGATTGGTGGCCCTGACTGTCAACAACCCTATTCCGCCAGCATCTTTAATATCTCCGCCATGAGCTATGGCTCTCTGAGTGCCAACGCTATTTTGGCGCTCAGTAGCGGTGCAAAACTGGGTGATTTCGCCCATAACACCGGAGAGGGGGGTGTCAGTCCTTATCATTTTGATGGCGGGGGTGATTTGATTTGGCAATTGGGAACCGGTTATTTCGGATGTCGCACCGATGACGGCCGTTTCAACCCTGAAACATTTGCCGAAACCGCCAAACATCCACAAATTAAAATGATCGAGCTAAAGCTCTCTCAAGGGGCTAAACCGGGGCATGGTGGGATTTTACCCGCCGCCAAAGTCACACCAGAGATCGCCAAAATTCGCCATGTACCGCTAGGTAAAGATGTCATTTCCCCGCCAGCCCATACTGAATTTGATACGCCGATCGGACTGCTCGAATTTATCGGCCGTTTGCGCGATTTGAGCGGCGGGAAACCGGTCGGTTTTAAGCTTTGTATCGGTAAACGTCGTGAATTTCTCGCTATTTGCAAAGCGATGGTTGAAACCGGTATCTTGCCGGACTTTATTGCCATTGATGGTGGAGAAGGAGGCACCGGTGCCGCACCGCCTGAATTCTCGAATCATGTGGGGACGCCACTGATCGAAGGGCTTATCTTTGCTCATAACGCTTTGGTCGGCTTTGATTTGCGTGACAAAATTAAAATTATCGCCAGCGGTAAAGTCTCTTCCGCCTTTGAAATGGTCAAACGTCTCGCCTTAGGGGCAGATGTTTGTTATGCGGCACGGTCGATGATGATGGCGACCGGCTGCATTCAAGCTCTAAAATGTAATACCAACCACTGCCCCGTCGGTGTCGCGACCCAAGACCCTAATTTGATGGCCGGTTTAGTCCCGAGCGATAAAAAAGTGCGTGTGGCGAATTACCATCGTGAAACCTTAAAGGCGACGGCCGAAATTTTAGGTGCGGCCGGTTTGCACGGCACAGATCAATTACGGCCGTGGCATATCATGCGACGTACCAGCCCGACAGAAATTAATCATTATGCAGAGATCTATCATTACTTGGATCGTGGCTCCCTTTTGCATGAACCTTATCCTGCTGATTATGCCCGCGCGTGCCAAGCTGCTGCGGCTGATACCTTCGCGCATGTGTATGACCGTTAGCTAACTAAAACAAAAACAGCCAATCCATTTCGGGTTGGCTGTTGATTGACTTGTAGTGGGGAGATCGAGTTCGTCTGTTAAATCGGTTGCCTCCATAATCGCCCAGCTTTTAACAATGGTTTGCTTTTCTGATTGAAACGGGCCTGCTGTTGCGCGGAGTTGGAACCACAGCACGTAAGCTGTATAACAAAGCATTAAATGCCAAAATTAGGTACAGTACTCATAACAACAAATCTCCTGTTGGGTTGTTTCGTGCAGTATCTCAAAAGTGATCTGTTGTTTTGCTCCCCTCCACATAGGAGCGGAGCAAAACAGCTTGGTTTTGCATGCAACACCTTGAAACGCATAAAGAGCTAAAAGAAAACATAATAGATGGAGCCCGCTTTATTCAATTTACATTCGCTAAGATG
>WTJY01000355.1 GCA_011524645.1 Anaerolineales bacterium
TGTGAAGCAGTAAAAGAGTACAAAATATCATATTTTGATAAATCTCTTACAACGGATAGACAGGGCAATCGCATTCTAATTTTGGGAAGAGTGGTGGATAGCATAGTTGCTTCAAATGTTGTCTTCAGGGGGTGTTTTTGCGGCTCCGCCGCAAAAACACCCCCTAAAAGTGGGGTCGTGTGGGGCGCGAAGCACCCCACACGACCCCATTGACAACGGTTTGTGATATGTCATGGTGAAAATAGTCCACGTTACTATCGATTTGATTTAGAATGCGATTGCCCTGTAGGGATAGATTTTTTGAATCTTTAACAATAGATAAGCCACACTCTCCATTGAATCAAACTTACGTTAAGATGTTTGCGCTTAAACGAACGGACTAGATGTCTGTTTGTTCACACCCTCCTTGTTTTAGAAGTACAATTTTCTATGTAAAGTTTTTGCACTTCTTAAACGGAAAATCTCGTTATATCTCATAGGACGGGAGCAAAACAAACGGCTGTTGCGAAATAGTTATGAAACATCACTCAAAAAGTTACTAGGACGGAGAAGTAAATGAACCCAATTCACAATCAACTCGTGCCCATTACGATATTGACCGGATTCTTGGGCGCGGGAAAAACAACACTGCTCAACCATATTTTGCATGGAGATCATGGCTTGCGTGTGGCTGTGCTGGTGAATGATTTCGGGGATGTGAATATCGATAGTGAACTGGTGGCGGGATCGACAAATGAACAGAATATTAGTCTCGCTAACGGCTGTATTTGCTGTACGATTCGCGGCGATTTGGTCGATGCGCTTCTGGGGCTGGTTGATATTGAGAATGTGCCGGAATTTATCATTATCGAAACGAGTGGTGTATCCGATCCGGTGGCGATCGGCAAGATCCTTCGCCTGCCTGAGCTGACCGCTAAATTTCGTTTGGACACCATTATCACGGTGGTTGATAGTGAGCAGTTTGTGGGACTCCACGATGAAAATTGGCATTTAGCTTGGAGTCAAGTGTCTGTGGCTGATATTGTGGTCTTAAACAAGACCGATTTGGTTGACTCTGATCAACTGGCGCAAGTGCACCAGCTTATACGTGACAGATTGTCGGCGAAAGCTCGTATTTTAGAGACCTCACATGCGCAAGTGCCGTTAGAGCTGGTGATGGGGGTCGGGGAGTACGATCTGGAAAGATTTGTTGATCGACAGGCACTTGATGTTCATGTTCATGATCTGCAAAGCCATACTGCTGGTGATCACAACCACAACCACGACCACGACCACGATCATGGACATCACCATGATCACCATCACGATGATCACTCGGTGATTTTTGATAGCTGGCGATTTACTACCGATGAACTTTTTTCACATAAAGCGGTGCGTAAAGTGATCGACCAGCTGCCCGTTACGATTTTTCGGGCTAAGGGGGTGTTACAGATCGATTCAGCTCCCGATGTGAAGACGGTTTTTCATGTGGTGGGGAAGCGGGCACAAATGCGGCCGGGTGACCCGTGGGATGGGCCGGAACGGCAATCCCATGTGGTGATGATCGGCACGGCCGGTAGTATCGATCCAGCTTGGCTACAAGCCCAATTTGAAGCGTGCTTGGCTAAAAATGTCTCTTTTTGGGATTTCCCGCTAGAAAGCACGGCCGATTGGGTGCGAAGCATCTGGCGGTCCGGCTAATTTGGATTCGAATCGATTGATGGCGGGGACAGTGGAACATAGGCTATAACAACGCCCTGCGGATTAACACAACCTATAAGGTGTCGTTACTGCTTTGGGGGGATGAAACAAAAAAAGCCTTGCGATCAAAAAATCGCAAGGCTTTTTTGTTTTCGGTATGATTTATGAAGCGATTATTCAACAGGCTGATTGATGACTTCCAAGCTGAAGGTGATGGTTGAACCGGCCGTGCCTGTGGCCCACTGCTTACTGTGGGGGGTCATGACAAAGTCATAAGTATGGTTGGCTTGGAATGTTGAGCCGAAGCAACTGCTGTAATCCTGCGCGGAGACACTGCATAAGGCGAATGGTGCGCTATTTCGTTTGTAGCTGACGCCCCAAGATTGATCGACTGTCATGGCATATTCAATGCTGAGGACATCAGAGGTGGCTACGGCCGCAAAATTGATCCCTTGAGGATACTCGGCGATGTTGATGATCAAATTTTCCCCTGAGGCGACCGTTTGCAATATTTGATCGGTACCGGCATCGATGAGACGCAATTCTGTGATCGTTAGATTGTTGTCGCTTGGTGTCGCTGTCGGGGCGACCACCGTCGCTGTGGCGGTTGTGGCGATTACGGTTGGCGTGGCGGTGGGGGGAATGGTCGGTGTAGTGGTCGGGCCGGTTGGCGTGCTGGTCGGCGTGGCTGTGGGGCCGGCCGGTGTTGCTGTTGGTGCTGGGCCAACCGGTTGGTCAACGACATTAATACCGAACGACACGGCCGTGCCTGTGGTGCCATTGCCCCAATTGCTGGTGTAAGGGGTCATGACAAAGTCATAGCTATGATTTGTTTGGAAAGGAGAGTCGAGGCAGTTGCTGGAACACAGTGCGAACGGTGAGCCATTGCGCCAGTAGGTAACATTCCAAGATTGATCAACTGTCATGACATACCGCACGCTACTCACATCGGATGATGTGTTGGCGGTAAAATTGATCCCTTGAGGGTAGTTGTTGATGTTGATTGTCAGCGAATCGCCCGGTGAAACGGCTTGCAGAACTGCGCCGGTGCTGGCATCGAGCAAGTTGATCGAGGTGATTTCTGGGCCAGCTGTGACCGGTGTTGCTGTGGGGGCTATGGTCGGTGTGCTGGTTGGTCCGGTTTGGGTGGCAGTGGGTATGGCGGTCGGGCCAGTTGGTGTTGTGGTTGGCGTACTCGGTGTTGCTGTCGCGGCCGGTTGGTTGACGATTTCCAGTCCAAAAGAAACGGCCGTGCCCGCTGTGCCACCGCCCCAATTGCCACTAAACGGTGACAACACAAAGTCATAACGGTGGTTAACTTGGAACGGGGTACTGAGACAGTCGCTACTACAGAACGTGAAAGGAGAACTATTGCGCCAATAGGTAATGCTCCATGATTGATCGACCGTCATCCCGTAAGAGATGCTGGCGGTATCCCCTGTGGCCGAGGCGGTAAAGTTGAGTCCGTTAGGATAGTCCGCGATATTGATCGTGAGAAAATCACCGGTATTGATCGTTTGTAGAACCGCATTGGTGCTTGGATCGATTAAATTAATGGCTGTGATATTAGGGCCAGTGCTCACCGGTGTTTCTGTCGGTGGAATCGGTGTTGCCGTGGCTGTCGCTACCGGTGTGCTGGTTGGTCCGGTTTGGGTGGCGGTCGGTGTATTTGTGGGGCCGGTTTGGGTCGCCGTGACTGTAGCTGTGGGGGGGGATTGAGTTGGTGCCGCCGTCGGCGGTAATTGCGTGGCGGTAGCGGTGGCTACCGGTTGATTGATAATTTCAACGCTAAAGGTGCGTGCCGGTCCAGCATTGCCATTGCCCCAGTTGCCACTGTATGGCGAGAGAACAAAGTCATAACGATGATTGACTTGGAAGGGGGTTTCGAGGCAGTTGCTCGCACACAAGGCGAATGGTGATCCATTGCGCCAATAGGTGACACTCCAAGATTGATCGACGGTCATACCATAAGAAATACTCGCGGTATCCCCTGTGGCTTCAGATTCGATTCGAACCCCGTTGGGATAGTCTGTCGTATTGATCACAAGATGTTCGCCGGGAGCAAATGAATGTAGGATGGTACCATCGCTCGTGTCAATCAGATTAACAGCGGTAATATCGACCGGTGATGTGGTCGGGGTAATAGTAGGAGGAGCGGCGGTCGATGTCACTGTGGCTGTCGGAGGAATTGGGGTTGCTGTTGCCGGACCGGATTGAGTCGGTGTGGGTGGGATCGGGGTTGCTGTTGCTGGTCCAGACTGGGTTGGGGTGGCGGTTGGTGCAACCGGTGTCGCGGTGGCGACGATATTTGGATCGTTAATGATTTGTAGTTGCAATGTAAACGTACGGCCGGTGTTTCCGCTACCCCATTGGCTGGTGTGTGGAGAAATGACGATGTCGTATAGATGATTGTTTGACAATGTGTTGCTACTACAACCGCTGTAATCCCCATTTGTCACGGTACAGTAGCCGTATGGGCCAGAGCCGTTACGGATTTGATTTAAGGAAAATGAGTTGTTGACCGTCGTGGTAAAGCGAACACTTTGTGTACCTGACTCGGTGGTGACCGCTAGATTGACCCCTTCGCTGTAATAAGCGAGATTAACGGTTAAGCTTTCGCCATCAGAGAAGGTATGTGCGACGCTATCTGTGGCTGCATCGATTAGCGTAACTCCGAGAACATCGTAGCCAGAAGGGGTGGGGGTGAGCGTGGGGGTCGGCGTGTTGGTCGGAATCGGGGTGGGACC
>WTJY01000470.1 GCA_011524645.1 Anaerolineales bacterium
CTTACATATCGCCTAAAAAGATACTTATGGGTAAAAGTTAGCCTATCAGGAGAGGTTGGGGGAGATGTATCTCATCCTCTCCCCCATGGGGAGAGGGGAGCTTTTGATCAGACGCGAATTCAAAATCATTGGACCTGCGGGCTGAACTATTTTTAATTCAACTCATTATTTTATCTTTGAGGACAATTTTTCAGCGTTGACCTCTAAAAATGGTGAAAGTATTGTAAAATGGATTGTAGCATTTATCTCTCTGATTATAGGGTTTTTACTGGTGGCGTACAGGTCGCCTATCAATTAACAAGGTAAAGATAAGCAAAATAGGTTACTATAAGATTGAACGCTGTGCGATACACTCTTAAAAAGTTGTTCAGGGTAAGTGACAATTAGGATAACGCAATGACTTCTGGGGAACAATTCAATTTAGATGAGGGGAAAGATGGGAGTATTATTGGATCGCAAACAGAAATTTACTTGCGAACAATCAATGAATTTGCCATTTTGATCTCTTCGTTAAATCAAATCGAAGATATCGTCTGGGCTTTGGCGAAATATGCGATCGCTCGTTTAGGGTTTGTCGATTGTGTGATCTATTTATTGGATCAAGACCGACAAATATTGATCCAGCAAGCGGCGCACGGCCGGAAGAACCCGAGCGGTAAAGAGATTTTAGACCCCATTGAAATTTCATTAGGTCATGGTGTTGTGGGAACGGCCGCCCACTTAGGGGTTGCGATCCGTATTGAGGATACTCGCCTCGACGCTCGATACATTGTTGATGATGAATTGCGCCTGTCCGAGCTAGCTGTGCCGATGATTCATGAGGGACAAACCATCGGCGTAATCGATTCTGAGCATCCAGATGAGGGTTTTTTCACGGAGCTACACCAAAGCATTTTGACAACCTTGGCCGCGCTGGCAGCCCCTCGGATCGCGTTTATTATCGATGCACAGCAGCAGCTATCTTCTTCCGAAATGGCCTTGCTGGCACGCACGGCCGAATTGACCAAGATTTTGCACGAGCTACAAGACGCTCAGGAGGAAGCGTTGCAAGCGCGGGACGAAGCACAAGTGATTAGCCAAGCGAAGAGTGACTTTATTTCTAATATGAGTCATGAGCTACGCACCCCCTTAACCAGCATTTCTGGATATGCACAACTGTTGCTGCGGGACCCCAATTTAACGTATGCTCAACGGAAAGGGTTGACGATCATTAATAATAGTACACGCCATATGGCGACTATGATCGAAAATATCTTAGACTACTCGAAACAAGAGTATCATGGGGTCGCGCTAGAACCAGAAACGGTCGATTTTGCTAAGTTCTTGCCTGAAATCGGCGAGATATTACGTCTGCAAGCCTCTGGAAAAGGGGTCGGTTTTTTTGTTGATGTGCCTGATAATTTGCCCCACGTGATTGTGGATGCCTCCCGTTTGCGTCAAGCCTTGCTCAATCTATTGGGGAATGCGATTAAATTTACCACAGAGGGATATGTCACCTTGAATGTCACCCTGTTGCCTGATGATGACCAACAGGCAACCCGATTTAACGGCCGTTTTGAGGTGATCGATACGGGGCAAGGGATTACGGCCGAAGATATCGACCGCATATTTATTCCATTTGAACAAGCCGGTCCTCGTGCCCATCAAATCAAAGGGACAGGGCTTGGCTTGCCGATTAGCCAGCAAATTATTCAACACTTTGGCGGCGAAATTAAAGTCGAGAGTCGTGTGGGGCATGGAAGCCGCTTTTGGTTTGATATTTCTTTGCCTTTGGCGAAAGTGGAGAGACCCCCTACGCCACCGGAATCTATGGTACGTAAATATCAAGGGGAGCGCCGCACTATTTTGGTGATTGATGATCTCAATACGACCCTTCTTTTGTTCCGTACCATGCTGTCTGTTTTAGGATTTGATGTGATCGAAGCGACGACTGGGGCGGCCGGTATAGCGACCGTGGCCCAAAATCGGCCCGATTTAATCATTATCGACTGGATGATGCCCAATATGGATGGGCTGGAAACGATTAAGGTGCTACGTGATTCCGGTAGCACTGATATTCCGATTATTATGAGCTCCGCTTATGTAGCCAATGAAACGGAAATGGCGCGTGTGTTAGAGATCGCCGATGGTTTTTTGAAAAAACCGATTGAACTGAGTGAGTTGCAAGCTTGTTTAACCCGATTACTTCAATTAGATTGGGTTAAGTAACAGAATTGGGAATCTGCTCCACTTAACGTCCAACTTGAAAGGAAATATGATATGACCTTGATGAACCCATATCTTGATCCCCCCTTGCGGATCGAGCTGCCGACGCCGTTTAGCATGGGAACGGTTAATGCTTACCTTTTTTTAGAGCCGGAACCTGTTTTGGTGGATTGCGGGATGAGTACAGCAGCCAACAAAGAGGCGTTAACGGCCGCTTTGGGCGAACATCAATTAACTATACAGGATTTAAAGAAACTGATTATTACCCATGCCCATGTCGATCATGCGGGAGCGGCCGGATGGATCGCGGATAATAGCGATACTGAGATTTGGGTGTCCAATCTTGTTTACCCTTGGGTTGTTGATTTGGAAAGCATGTGGGTGAGCCGGATTAATTTTATCGAGAATATCTTAAAATTGGGTGGGTTACCCCCAGAGCGGGCCGCGCCTTATCTCGCTTATATGCGTCAGATTGATCAGATATGGGAGGCGGTTCCGGCTGATCGCGTGGTCCGTTTTCCGATTGAAGGGGAATTGACCTTTGGCGGCCGTACGTGGCAAACACTCTATGCGCCGGGCCATACGCAAACGCAGAGTTGCTTTTATCATGCGGATAGCAAGGTGCTGATTTCGGCCGATATGTTGTTGCCGATTGTGCCTCTACCGGTGATTGAGCAGCTGGTCGGCGGCCGTGATGATCGGGTGCTAGGGTTGCCCCAATATCTCATTTCGATGGAGCGGTTTGCGAGTCTGGATGTCGATACCGTTTATCCGGGACATGGGGCTCCTTTTACGGAACATCGGGCGATTATTGATCAGCAGAGAGCTCGCATTGCGGCGCGTCGGTCGGAGTGCCTGCGGTTGGTTCAAGATGGGGTCGATTCGGTACATGCTTTGACCGAAACGATGTATTCACATTACCCGGCCGTGGCGCGCATGACCGGCTTTAGTATGATGATCGGCTATTTGGATTTGTTGTTAGAGGATCGCTCGATCAAACGGGAGATAACAAGCGACGGCCGCTGGCGCTTTTTCATTAATAAGTAGAACGCTGATGTGGCAAATCGATCGTTAGCCGTGACATAAGAGAAAGATGCAAAAAACAATCGCTTTTGTCATAATCTAGTAGAGAGCCTAAATTAAAAACAGCAAGTGGAAATAAAATCATGTCAAAATTGACCCATATTGATGAACAAGGCCAAGCGAAAATGGTAGATGTTGGCCGTAAAGATGTGACCCAGCGCATGGCGACCGCCCGTGGTGCGGTATTTATGGAAGCGGCGACATTAGAACTGATTGTCGCGGGGCAAATGAATAAAGGTGATGTTTTTACTGTGGCGCAGCTTGCCGGTATTATGGGGGCGAAAAAGACGAGCGATTTAATTCCGCTATGCCATCCGTTGCCGGTTAATCATATCGATGTTGTCTGCACGGCCGATCCCGAGGCACAAGCGATTCAAATCGAAGCGAGTGTCCGTGTGGGGGGGAAGACCGGTGTCGAAATGGAAGCGTTGACGGCCGTTTCTGTGGCGGCGTTGACGATTTATGATATGGCCAAAGCGGTTGATCGGGCGATGCGAATTGGAGATATCCGTTTGGTATACAAAGCGGGCGGTAAAAGCGGTGAGTATCGCGCTCCAGAGATCGATTCATAATCAAGGATAGGGGTATGGAACTAAAAATTCGTTTATTTGCCACACTAAAAGATGCGGCGGGTCAATCTTATTTGATGGTCGAACTGAATGAAGGGGGGTCTGTGGCTGAATTGCGCCAAAAAATCGCGGCCGGTTGGCCCGATTTGGCGATGCATGCACAAGCGGCCGTAGTTGCCGTTAACCGCACATTTGCCGAACCGGATGATGTTATTCAAAATGGGGATGAAGTGGCGATGTTCCCACCGGTGAGCGGCGGCTCACAATCGCTGATTGTGGCGGATGCGCCGGCCGATGCTTTCCCGACTTATTTCGCTTTAACGGCCGATACAATGGACTTGAATGGGATTCATGCCCACCTGATCCGACCCGATGTCGGAGCGATCGCCACCTTTGCCGGATCGGTACGAGGGCAAACCACACGCGAAGGGCTTCCGCCAGAAACGCTCAATTTAGAATATGAAGCATATGAAGAGATGGCGGTTGAAAAGATGGCCCAGATCGCTCGTGAAATTTGGGAACAATGGCCTCAAGTCAAGGGGATTGCGATTGTACAGCGCATCGGGTTGCTTCAAGTTGGTGAAATGACAACCTATGTGGCTTGCGCTTCAGGACATCGTGATGAAGGGATTTTTGCGGCCGCTCGTTACGGGATTGACCGTTTGAAAGAGATTGTTCCGGTCTGGAAACGTGAGATCGGCCGTGATCAAAGCGTCTGGGTAGAAGGTGATTATCGGCCGACCGGTGCAGATAATTAGCCCGTCCTGTTTTGTGTAAAGCAAAACCAAAAGTAATAATTGGGGTTTATGTGAGTGTGTAGATGTCCTAACTTCGCAGATTGGGGCATGAATCATCTTGAAAAGGAGAATGTAGGACCATGACAAATGGGACAATCAATAAACGTCGCGTGGTGATTACCGGTTTGGGACTTGTCACCCCGGTCGGAAATACGGTTGACGAAACTTGGGCCAATATTTTGGCTGGTAAATCAGGGGTTGCACGTACCTCTCAATTTTTTGATCTATCTAAATTAGATGTAGGCGGTATTTGTGAACTTAAAGGGTTCGATGCGGCCGGTGTGTTGGGCCGCCGTGAAGCGCGTCGTCGTGATCGGGTGCAACAAATGGCCTGTGTTGCGGCCAATGAAGCGATCGCAGACTCGGGGTTACAAGTGACAGACGACAACCGAGAACGTGTTGGTGTGTTTATGGGAACCGGTGCAGGTGGGATTCAGAGCATTGTTCAAACGGAATGGACCCGTCAAGAAAAAGGGCCGCGCCGCGTGAGCCCTTTTGCGGTAACCATGATTATGTCAAATGGTGCGGCCGGTATGATCGCGATCGATCATGGCATTCAAGGGCCTGCCTTGACCTCTGTGACCGCTTGTGCGGCCGGTTCAGATGCGATCGGGCAAGCGTTTCGCTATGTGCAAAACGGAATGGTCGATGCGGCCGTAACCGGCGGAACCGAGTGTCCGATGACCGCCATGACCGTGGCCGGTTTTGCGCGGGCGGGAGCGCTCTCAGTTCGGACTGAAGGAACACCAAGCCCATTTGATAAATCACGCGATGGCTTGATTCCGGGTGAAGGTGCTGGTATGTTGGTTTTGGAAAGCTTGGAACATGCCCAAGCGCGTGGGGCCAATATTTTGGCGGAAGTGACCGGGTATGGGGTGACAACAGATGCGTTCCATGTGACCGCACCCCCAGAAGATGGCTCTGGCGCGGCCCGTGCGATTCGTCAGGCGGTAAACGAAGCTGGGATTACCGGTGCAGATATCGACTATATTAATGCACATGGTACAGGGACCGTTTTGAATGACCAAGCGGAAACGGCCGCGATTAAATTGGCTCTCGGCGAAGATGCCTATGGGATCGGGATTAGCTCGACCAAGTCGATGACCGGCCACATTATGGGTGGGACCGGCGCGATTGAAGCGGTTTTCTGCACTTTGGCGATGCGAGATAGCTTGATGCCACCGACTATTAACTTGGTTGAGAAGGATGAGAAGTGTGACCTCGATTATGTGGCAGGCACCCCACGTGCGGCCGAAATTAATGTGGCCACGACTCATGCGTTTGGCTTCGGCGGGCATAATTCTGTGCTTGTGCTAGAAAAATTGGGTCGCTAAATCGCGCGTTATAGTGCGTTTTGCGCTTGGTGTCTGTTTTATAGACGGCCGATAGCAGATGTGAAATATAGAAAGGGTTGTTTTCGCAGAAAATTTGCGAAAACAGCCCTTTTTGCGTTTAACAGAAAAATGAGTCAGGCTATTTCAGTGGTGTTGTTTGGCGCATCACTTACGCGGAGCCTTTTCGTTGGCGGCGTACATCCAAGACCGCACTCATGCCGTTTAATTTTTGGGTGAGCCATTCGATGTCGTCTAAAGTGTGAACATGGACGGTCATATAAACGGTGGTGAGCCCTTTTTTGTTGGTAGCCGATTTGGTTCTTGAGAGTTGAATCGGTCGGCCGCTGACTAATGTCGCGATGTCTTCCGCCAGTTCTGAGCGGCGATAAGCTTGGACAATCATTGGGATTTGGTGAATTTGCTGTCCTTGGCCAAAGCCCCAATCGACTTCGATTAAGCGGCCTGGTTCTTCATAGACCATCGCCATGAATTGGTCGCACCCTTTGCGGTGAATACTCACCCCACGGCCACGGGTAATATAGCCGATAATCGGTTCAGGGGGAATGGGGGAACAGCAGTTTGCCATGCGGTGGTGTAGCCCCTCTAGCCCTTGAATCGTTAAACCCTTCTTCTGTTGATATTCTGGGGCACGATAATTAAGCTCTTCAATTTCATCTTCTTGATCACGTGCGATTTCTTGTTTCTTTTTATCTTGAATGAGGCCGATCGATCCTGAGAGTTGGCTATATTGAATATCCCCAAAACCGACCTTGGCATAGAAATCCTCTTCCGTTTCGCGGAAGGATTCGGCTAGCTCTTTAGCGGTGATCCAATTGCTCAGTTTTAGTCGCTTGAGCTCTTGTTCGACCATGTCCATGCCGCGCAAGATATTTTCCTCGCGGTCATTGATCCGAAACCATTGGCGGACTTTGCTTCGTGTACGGCCGCTTTGTGTGTAACCGGCCGCTTCACTCATCCAGTCACGGCTCGGTTTCGAATGTTTCGCTTTGATAATCGAAATGGTGTCTCCTTGCTTGAGCTGGTAGTTAAGCGGCACCATTTTTCCATTGACCTTGGCCCCACGACATTTGTGACCCACTTCAGTATGGATTTGATAAGCGAAATCGATCGGGGTGCCACCCTCTGGGAGTTCGATGAGGTCGCGGTTAGGGGTGAAGACATAGATTCGCTTGCTCAGGTCATCGACATTGATCATGCGTTGCTCGGTGGGGGCATCGGCCGGTTCTTCGTCGCGTAAGTCGATGAGTAGTTGGCGCAGCCAGGTCACTCGGCGGGTGAGTTCACCACTCGGTCGGCCGCTGTCCTCTTTGTAGGCCCAGTGTGCCGCGATCCCTCGTTCCGCTTCATCGTCCATGGCGCGGGTCCGTATTTGGACTTCGAAGATTTGACCATCTTGGTCATAAACGGCCGTGTGCAAAGAGCTGTAGCCGTTCGGTTTGGGGTTGGCGATGTAATCATCAAACTCCTCGGGGATCGGCACCCACATATTGTGGACCATGCCCAAGATTTGGTAACAGGCGCTTAGATCATTTTCCGCTACGATAATTCGTAGAGCATGTAAGTCGTAGATTTCTTCGAAGGGGAGATTTTTGCGCACCATTTTGCGATGAAGTGAGTAGATATGTTTGGAGCGTCCTTTGACTTCGGCTTCGATTTTTGCCGATTCTAGTTTTTGGCGTAGCTCTTGGACCCGTTTGGCTATGCGCTCATCCCGTTGGTGCCGCTTTTGTGATAGTTTGCTGGCGAGCTCTTTATAGACATTGGGATGCAGATAGCGAAAAGATAGATCCTCTAATTGCCATTTCATTGACCAGACACCCAAGCGATTGGCGATCGGGGCGTAGATTTCGGCCGCTTCACGGGCGATTTCGACCTGACTTTCCCGAGGGAGAGCTTTAGCGACCAATAAATCGTTTAAGCTGTCCGCCATGCGGATCAACAAGATGCGAATGTCATTATCGACAATATGTAAGATGGCACGACGTAGCTTTTCTAACTTACGATCATCTTCAGAGCCGTCGAGCGAGGTATAGGGGGCGATTTTGTTAAGTCCGACAACGAGATTGGTTACATCGGGGCCGAACTGATCGGCCATGCGTCGCTCTGTTTTGTCTGATTCGGCGTAAGTGAGCATGAGTGTGTCGTGTAGCAGACCGGCTGTGATGGTGGAGATGTCGATGCCCACTTGACCGAGTGTATGGGCCACGGCGCGATCATGTTCGATATAGAGTTCACCTGAGGGGCGACTGTTTTGACCGTGAATATCGGCCGCAAAGAGATGGGCTTCGTGTACTTGTTGTACCATTTTGCTTGAAGACAAAATCGGTAGGACATTAATCACTTCTTGAATGGAAGGCAAGACTATTTTCGCCATATGTTTTACCTCTACCGTAAATAAAAAACGTCCTCTTTGTGGCTAAAGAAGACGTTTACAAGGGTTTGGGCTATGCGATTTTGGGTGAATCGCTAACTTGTTGCACTGTCCTCAGCTTGATCGTTTTGAATTTCGGTCCCGTTCATCATTCGCGAGCTTGGTGCTGGTGCGCCGGTGACTCGTGCTCGGCCGGCATCTAGCACAATACGCGCTCGATTCTGGACATCCGTGCCAGCATCCTGTAGGCGGCTACGAGCCCCTGCAAGATAGTCGCCACTTTCTTGGGCCGATTGGCTGGCACGGCTACGCAATTCGTCGCTCTGTTGACGTAGCTGCTGGCGGGTTTCTTCCCCAGATTGGGGCGCGAGAATCAAGGCGACGGCCGCACCGACCAAACCACCTATGACAAATCCGGCTAAGAATGCACCGACATCGCTACCGTTATTTGAATCGCTCATTTTTTAACCTCGTATGTTGAATGCGGGCCGTTGTTAAGTTCGTTTCGGTTGAAGGAAAACGGCCGTTATTCGTATCTCTCTATCGTTCTTATATCACATTTGACGTACAAGTGAGACGTACCGCTAGTCGGGCAAATTTCGTTTGGGATCCCCAAATAAGACGCGGAAGCCACGTCGCAGACCTGCGAGTTGACTGCGCACGGTAATTGCGGGCTGGACAACATTGCGGCTGACAAACTTTGTGGTGCCCTGTAGCGCTCCCATTGTTTCGTTGGTTTTGTGCAAAATCGGTTTGATTTCAAACTCTAACATATTGATCAGGCGAATGATCGCGACCAATAACATGACCAACACAATGACAGAAGCACATGAAACCAAAGCGAATAGCATAATAAATATGTCACGAATCGCTTCGATTTGATTTGGATAGTGCAGGGCAAGCCAAACGACAAACACCGCAAATCCGAGAATTAGCACAATTGATCCGATGATGATACTGATAACGATACCACGTGAGATCAATGGTTTGTTGGGAGTTGGGGTATTTTGGCTAGGGGTAGGATAACTGCTTGTACTCATAAGATGGACCCAAGTATAACATTAGAAGAGAGAAGAATGAAATAAAAAGTAGGATATACAGATAGGTTTTCTACTCAAGGTGGCGAGAATAGCCTATAATTTGCAAACCGATTGAAGAATTGCCAATTTTGGAGAAAAGATATTATGGAACCGTTGAGTGGTTTAGACGCAACATTTTTGTACATGGAGAATGCTACGACCTATATGCATATAGGTGGGGTTGGCGTTTTCGAAGGAAGTTTGGCTTTTGAGAATTTTCGTGAGTTAATGGCTTCGCGTATTCACCTGTTTCCCAAATTGCGTCAACGCTTGGTGGAGGTTCCATTAAGTATTGATTATCCGTATTGGGTTGATGATCCGCACTTTAATTTGGATATGCATTTGCAGCATTTGGCTTTGCCCAAGCCGGGGAGCTGGCGTGAGCTACGTGCTTTGGCTTCTAGTGTGTTTAGCAAGCCGCTGGATCGTTCACGGCCGTTATGGGAGTTTATCTTTGTTGAAGGGTTGGACAATGTGTCACAGGTTCCGGCCGGTTCTGTTGCTGTCATTTCAAAGATTCACCATTCTGTGATTGACGGAGTTGCTGGGGCGGGGTTGTTTAGCATCTTGTTTGACTTTACACCGAATCCGCCCAAGCTTGATCCGCCACAACCTTTTGACCCTAAGCCATTGCCTAGCGAATTGACTTTGGTGCGCAATAGTACGATGAACTTTTTGTCAGATCCGCTTAAATTGCCCCGTTTAGTGACCGATGCGGCAACGGCAACGATCAAAGCGGGGATGCTCACACGGGTGCAAAATGTGGAGCCACCAACTGTGCCATTTACCGCGCCACGGACACCACTAAACGGTATTATCTCTTCACAACGGAAATGGAATACCGCTATTTTGTCTTTGGATCGGGTGAAAAAGCTTAAAAAAGTGATGGGCACAACCGTGAATGATGTTGTCTTGGCGATTTGTGCCGGTGGTTTACGCCGCTATCTAATCGAAAAGAATCAGCTACCAAATAAACCGCTCGTGGCGATGGTGCCGGTGTCGGTCCGTTCGAACGATGAAAATGTGAAAACCGGCAATCAGATTTCCAATATGTTGGTCCAATTAGCGACCAATATCGAAGATCCGATTGAGCGGTTGGAAATTATTCATGAGAATGCGATGCGCAGTAAGATGTATCAAGGGGCACTTGGTGCGGACACCTTGAGCAAGGTTGCAGAGATGGTTCCGTTCGGTTTGGCGCATCAGGCGGCTCGTATTTATTCTCGCTTTGAATTGTCGAAATTGCATAATCCCGTTTATAACGTGGTGATTACCAATGTGCCGGGGCCACAATTCCCGATGTATATGTACGGCCATAAATTGTTGTCGTATATGGGAATGGGGCCGGTGATTGATGGGATGGGGATGATTATTACGGTTCTCAGCTATAACGGGTTGATCACGATTAGTCCGACTAGTGACTCGAACAGTATGCCGGATATCGATCTGTTTAGTCGCTATATTCTTGAAGCGGCCAATGAGCTCGAAGAGCTGGTGTTGGCTGTGGAAGAGGAACGGGCTGGGCAAGAAGTAGAGGTGACTACGGCCGTTTCAGATGCTCTGTTCGAGCATGTTAATCAATATTTCCAAGACAATCCGGACTTTTTACGGCCGGATGCTGGCTTATTTCAGTTCAATATTAAAAATGACGCGGGTAAAGATATCGCTCATTGGATTCTTGATTGCAATACCCCACCCGGTAGTGCGACGAAAGGGAAAACGGATGAGGCTGACGCGGTTTTGAATATTAGTGATGAGCATTTGATGCGGATCGCTAAGGGAGAAATTAGTGTGCAGATCGCGTTTGTGCAAGGGCGTTTGCAGTTTACAGGGGATATGAATAAGGCTCTGAAGCTGGGAGCGATCTTGGGTAAGATTCCGCCGTTGGAATAGTGTAGAACTGATGTAAATTTGGTTTTGAGACGGCCGTTTCGCGAAGATGAAACGGCCGTTTTTGTTTAGTTATGTGTGTCTCCAAAGTTTGGGGCGAAACTATCGATAAATTCATGGCCGAGCTGTGCATATTCATCTGGCCGAGTGCCTGAGTCCGTTCCGTGATCGGAACCCCCGTCGAGGTGGTGGAAAACGGTGGTTTCGGCTCGGTTTTCGCATCCCTTTTGCCCCTATAGGCTTTTTATTGTTTATATCGATAAAACCCTTCGCCGGTTTTACGGCCGAGACGGCCGGAGAGGACCATGCGACGCAGTAATGGGTTTGGACGATAACGGTCTTCGCCCCGTTCGTCGTGTAACCCTTTGAGGATACCTAAAATCGCGTCTAGGCCGATATAGTCGGCCCAAGCGAGCGGGCCATAAGGGGCTTCGGGGGAGATTTTCATGATTTGATCGATCTCTTGAATCGAAGCACTGCCTTCGGCGTACGCACCGATCGCTTCATTGATGTAAGAGCTGATGGAGCGGGCGCGCACAAGACCTGCGCAATCTTGAACGGTAATCGGGAGCATGCCGAGCCCTTCCCAGAACTCTTTAGCCCAGATCATGCTGTCGTTTGAGGTGTTGAGACCGGCCGCGACTTCGACGACACCACCGGTGGCGATCGGTGGCATCACGCCGAAACCGACTACGCGGTGCTGGTTGGGCATCCATGTGGCCGCTTGGGTGGTACTGGTCGCGATAGCGGAGGTGAGCACCAAGCAGTCCATCGAAAGGGATTTGCTGAGCCACATGAGTAGCTCTTGTTTTGCGTTTTGGGATTCGTTGTGTAGCTCAATGGCGACATCGACATCTTCTAAGTCTGTCATGATATAGCCGCTATCGACGGCGTCCATGAAATCTTCGACCAAGTACATTTTGGTATCGTGTCCGGCGTTACGGCATAATTTGCCGACTTCGGCCGCAAAGGGATGTTCTCCTGCGATAACAACTTTCATGATTTACCTCTTTTGGGTTTGTTAGTATACCGTCTCAGAAACCTTCTGAATTTTTACAATTTGTTTGTTTTGCAAAATTCCTATTCCTGTCGGATTTGGTGGGAGTTGATCAATTAACGATTGTCATTCCCACGAAGGTGGGAATCCAACTCTGTTTGAGCGGTGGATCCCCGCCTACGCGGGGATGACAGCCTTGTAAATCGACTGTTTTTGAATGATTTACGCTTATCCCACCAAATTCGGCAGTATCAGCAAAATTCAAACTATTTCTGGAACAATGTAATTAAATTACTGATTTTAGTTGCGATGAATGTTTCGTGCTTGTTGACTCGTCATTCGTTACTCGTCACTCGCTATCGCTTGTTGAATCATTTCTGCCATTGCGCGGGCGCGTTGGGGGGCGGTACCGACATGGGCCTCGGCTGACATGAGATTATACACTTCTTCGGCCGTTAAGTAGGCCAGAATGTGGGGGTCTTGAGCGAGGATGTCGCTAAGTGGGTTGGGCTGGCCGTTTTGAATGGCGGACCAAGCTTGTAAGCTGGCATCACGTAGCCATTCATGCCCATCTTGACGGCTGGCCCCACGGCCGACCACCGCCATTAAAATCCGTTCGGTGGCCGCAAATGGGCCGTAGATGCTCATGTTACGGGTCATGGCTGGTTCGTTTAGGACCATTTGGGACATGATGCGATTGGCGCGTTTTAGTAATTCGTCCGCCACCAAGAACCCTTCCGCCATAAAGACGCGCCGGTTGGCTGAATCATCGAGACTGCGTTCTAAGATCGCTTGGCTGGCATTGTCCCACGCGACGGCCGGTAGGGCGGCCACATAGCGGGCTAGCGAGCAGATGTTTTCGGTATTAATCGGATTACGTTTAAAGGGCATCGCGGAAGAACCGACCTGATTTTTACCAAACGGTTCGGCCCATTCCCCGAACGAGGGGGTTTGCAAGACCCTAAAGTCCATGGCCCATTTGTGCAATGAAGCGGCCAGACCGGCCAAGCAGTTCATGACCCGAATATCTTGTTGGCGGGTATAGGTTTGGGTCGCGATGGGAAAATAGCCGACCCCTAACTCTTTCATGGCGATTTTTTCCATTTGTTGAGGGGATATGTCGCTATCATGGAGGATTTCTTCATAGCTGGCTTGGGTGCCGACCGCCCCCTTAAACCCTTTGCCACGTAATTTGTCTAGCAATTGGGTCAGGTCATGCCAATCTTCCAGCAGGTCTTGACCGTAGACAGCAAAGCGATAGCCGAGCGTCGTCGGTTCGGCCGGTTGAATGTGGGTAAAGGCCATAACCGGTACATCGGCCGTGTCTGTGATGCGCTGGGAGACGGTTTGCAAGAGTGTGCCCAATTTCTCTTGGAGTAACTGAAGTGACGCCTGAATCCGCAAGGCGTAGACATTGTCATTAACATCGGCACTGGTGGCACCCCAGTGAATGATGCCACCCCCAACAGGGCATTGTTCCGCATAGGCGCGGATTTCGGCCATGACATCGTGACGCGTTTCTTTTTCGATTTCAAGAGCGCGGGGGATGTTGATATCGGTGATATGGGCTTCAAGGTCAGCGACTTGCTCCGCTGTGACCAAACCGGCCGCCTGCTGTGCTTTGGCTAGGGCGACCCAAACGCGACGCATTTGTTGTCGTTTATTTTCTTCAGACCAGATAAAGCGCATGTCATCGCTGGCATAGCGCCAAGTAAACGGAGAGATAAAGGTATCGTGTGAAAAATTCATAGCTATAAAGAAGGGTAACTGATTAATGGCTAGTATTTGAAAGGTGTGTGGTGGAGAGGAGAGGGCGCAGGAGGATAGCGCTCAGACCAGCATGGCCTGAAACAGGATATAGGCTGAATCGGTTATCAAAAAGCTGGGGAGGTCACACAGTCCATGAAGAACTGTTGGTTCTGCGTGACCGGTTATATCTTGGCGAGAAGTCTGTAGAGCCGCATGTTATCCCTAACTGGCGGTGGAATGCGAAGATGAGACACCAAGATATGATCAGGGCGAGAAAATAGTCTTAATCAAGGATCTTGCGACGGCGGCGGCGACGTTTTTGAGTACTCCATTGCTCTTGTAAAGCACGGGTTTCCTCTACTAAACGAGCTTTTTCGTTCTCAATCCGGCCGAGAATCGCTGCATTCTTTTCCATTTGAGCATTCGTTAAGACGATTTTTTTCTTTGCCATGATATTATCTCTCCTGAATTACACGGTTTGTAAAGATTTAACAGTCTAGAGCGGTAGTTCGTTCCTCCTCGAACAAAGCGGGTGCTCTAGTTTTGGGCAAATTGATAGATATTCAGTTGTAAAACAGCTTGGGGGACAAATTACCCCCAAGCGTTTAGACTGGCATATGCGTTATCGTGACACTTGGTAGTTTGGTGCTTCTTTGGTGATGGTGACGCTGTGAGGGTGGCTTTCTCGCAAACCGGCATTGGTGATACGAGTGAACTGTGCTTTTTCGCGCAATTCTTGCAAGCTGGCCGCGCCGACATACCCCATACCTGCGCGTAAACCACCCATAAGTTGATACATCATGTCGTCAAGCAATCCTTTATAGGGAACTTGACCTTCAATCCCTTCGGGGACTAGTTTGTGACGATTGTTCGCTTTGGAGGCCGCTTGGCTTGTGGCGTAGCGGTCAGCACCATGTCCTTGCATGGCACCAAGGCTACCCATTCCGCGATAGGTTTTGTAACGGCGTCCTTCGTAAAGGGTGATTTCGTCGGGGCTCTCTTCTAGACCGGCTAGAAGTGAACCGAGCATGACCGCATCGGCCCCTACGGCGAGTGCTTTGACGATGTCGCCACTATATTTGATCCCCCCATCGGCGATGACCGGTACGCCATGTTTGTGTGCTTCATGGGCACATTCGGCGATGGCGGTAATTTGAGGGACACCGACACCGGAGATAATCCGAGTGGTGCAAATTGATCCGGCACCGATGCCGATTTTAATGGCATCGGCTCCTGCTTCGATGAGCGCACGGGTGCCATCGGCCGTGGCGACATTACCGGCCAAAATCGCGAGATCTGGATAGCGACGGCGAATTTCTGCGACCGTTTTGAGGACCGGACCTGAGTGACCGTGTGCGGTGTCCAAGGCGACCACATCGACCCCTTTGGCGAGACAGGCTTCGACCCGTTCGAATGCTTTGTCACCGACACCGATGGCTGCTGCCGCGAGTAGACGGCCGCTGTCATCGGTGACCGCTTTCGGGTAGTCGATCTTTTTAATAATATCTTTGACGGTGATCAGCCCTTTAATTCGGCCGTTGTCATCGACAAGGAGTAATTTCTCGATGCGATGTTCATGTAGTTTCGCTTTGGCTTGTTCGAGTGTTGTGCCCACGGCGGCCGTGATTAGACGCCCTTTAGGGGTCATAAAATCGGTGACCGGTTGAGCACCCCGTTCGACGAATCGAACATCCCGATTGGTGAGTAGCCCCACCAATTCCCCATCCGGTTCAGCGATAGGCACGCCGGAAATCCGGTAGTGGGACATCAACTCTTCCGCATCCGCCAACGTTGCGGTTGGGGGGAGGGTGATCGGATCGACAATCATGCCCGATTCAGAGCGTTTGATCTTGTGGACCTCTTCCGCTTGTAAATCGGCTGGGAGATTGCGATGTAAAATCGAAAGGCCGCCCAAACGGGCCAAGCCGATTCCCATTTTCGCTTCGGAAACGGTATCCATTGCGGCTGAGAGCACCGGAATATTTAGATTGATTTTTGATGTTAGTTTGGTTTCGAGGCTAACGTGGGCAGGCAAAACATTTGACTCGCCAGGCAAAAGCAAGACATCATCAAAGGTGAGGGACAATTTGTTGAATTTTTCTTGAAAAATATCCATACGAGAGCGCAAGATAGTGACTAGACGTTTCTATTCTACACGTAAATGAAAAGAGATGGTATTCCAATTTTGAAAACCATCTCTTTGTAACGCATTTTAGCTATTACGTTGCCGTTTTGGCTTGGGTGTTCGTTTTTGACGTAGCTCTTGGCGACGCATCCGCTCACTTTGCGGAATCATGTCGTAGACCAAGAGAAGGACATACACACCGGCGAGGGCGATGCCGATGGCCATGACCATTGAGAGCGTAATTGGGCTGTTGCCCAGTGTGGGTTGATCGGGGCGGAAGAGCTCGATCCATGCGCGATTGCCACCCCACCACAACATGAAGAAGCCGAATAGGGTGCCGGGGCGCAAATTGTCGCGGTACATGTTGGTTAAAACAACGACGATGACAAAGCCGAGAAGTAAGGCGATTGATTCATAGAAAAAGGTGGGATGGAAGCGGGTGGTTTCGACCGGATATGCGGTCAAATTGATATAAGCACCGATTCGATTGTGAGCATCGATCAAGAGTCCCCATGTGGGTGAATTGGTCGGTGGGCCATAAAGTTCTTGGTTGATGAAATTTCCCCAACGGCCGATCCCTTGAGCCAAGAAGACGGTGGGGGCGACCATATCGGCATAGTGCCAAAACGGGATCTTGCGAGAACGAACAAACCAAGTGGTGACGATGGAGGCTCCGATAAAGCCCCAAATGATATTGACCCCGCCGGCGCGGATATTGATCATATCGATGAAGGAGTCATAGGTTGCCCCATTGAGTACAATGTCTTGTGTGACATAGCCGATACGGGCGAAGAGATAGCCGGACAAAACGGCGATTAACAGGGCGTTAAACAAATCATCAGAGCTATAGCCACGCCGTTCGATTTCGCGGCTTGACCACCAAGCACCGAGACCGATGCCGACAGCGATGATGATGCCGTACCAATAGATTGGAAAACCGTTTTCACCGATTGGAATGGTGAATGCGATTGGACTGAGGAGTTCTTGTAATTGATCAAACATGTTGTTAGTAATTCGTGGTGAGTAAATTAGTGATTAGTCGATGTACCCGAGACCACGTAGATGTTCGACGAGGTCGGGGTCTTGGTCAATCGTCAGCGGGGTGCCAGCTATGAGGCTGTCTCGCTGGCTTTCGACTGTCCCAATGATACGGTTCATTTGCTGGTAAAGGGGTTGAAAATCGGCCGGTGGGGTATCGAGGATGCTGGCGAGTTCGAGCTGATCGCTTTGCAGATCGAAAAACTCATAGGGTTGATCATCGATTTGGATCAGTTTCCGGCCGCCTTTGACGATCGCTCGCCGTAGCTCATCGCACTGGAATTTTTCTACCGCTCCCGGTTGTCGGTCATGAATGGCCGAAACTAAGTTGAGCGGTGGATACACTTCTGAGAAGGCGGTTGCTTGCTCGACATCACGGCCGTGGGCGACTTCACAGAGGGAGAGGCCGTTGACTTTGGCTTGGTCGATATTTTGAGCATCTTTGGGGAGTTGACCGGCCGCGCTGAGAATAGTGTGGAAGATACGGCGGGTGCTGACCGCTTGATCGATGCGCTGTCCTGCTGGAAGTTGTGCGGGCCATTTGACAATAAGTGGGACGTGAAGTAGCTCTTGATAGGCGACAAATGAGTGGCCATAAAAGTTATGTTCCCCGATACCGTCCCCATGATCGGCCGCAATGATTACTAGCGTGTTTTCTTTGTTTTGCCGTTTTTCTAATTGGGCGAATAGCTTTTTTAAATAATCATCTTGATAAGCGACTTCGGCGCTGTAATAGGCGTTTAAGACGTTCTTCTCTAAATCGGTTAACCCATCTGGCAGGGGCATGGCCCAGCGATATGCTTCGCTGTTCCATTCGCGCATGACCTGTTGTGCGGCCGGATCATTGGCGACTTCTGGAGCGACCTGTTGTACAAATTTGTGTGGTGGCACAAAGGGCATATGGGTTTCCATCAGATTAAGGAAGAGAAAGAGAGGCTGGTCGCTGTCTTTAATTTCACGGTCTTGTAAGTAGCGGGTGATATCGCCGACCGATTTTTCATTTTGCCCTTTGAAACGGCCGAGTTGGGACCAGAGTGGTGTGAACCAGCTATTAATCGACAGACGAAAGGCGAAGTCTGAGCGGCTAAAGAAGTTTTGAATGGGATAGGCGATGTTGTGTCGAATGACGGCCGATAGTTTTTCCCATGTACGGCCGAACCAAGAACGATTTTGATTGGGGTAAGGGTTGGGGAAGGTCCCGCCGTAGTTGTGAAAGGTTTGGAATCCCCGTTTGAGATCATTATCTAGGACACCGACTAGTGGATTGTTGCAGAATCCGACCGTTTCGTATCCCATTTTGCTGAGCAGGTCCGCGACATGGGGAACCTCGGGAGAGAGTTTGAGGTTGGGTTGCGTGACTTGATGAGCGGTCGGGTAAAGACCGGTAAACATTGATGTATGGCTCGGGATGGTCCATTGAGCGGCCGAGAGAGCCATCTCAAAGAGGGTTGATTGTTGGGCGAAGTGATCTAGGTTGGGGGTTAGATGTTGTTTGTTGCCGTAACAACCGAGTCGGTCCGCCCGCTGTGTGTCGAGTACGATAAAGACAATGTCTGGTTGGGTCATAAATAAAAGGGTTGTAACGCGAGAAGTTTGCGGATGTCTTGTTGTGTTAGGGGGAAGGATGTTTGGATAGAGGTCCGCGAAAAGCGTTCAACTGTGACTCTATTGTACTAGCTGGAAATGGGGAGAACAACAAATCCATCTGAAAATCGATTAGGGGCCAAAGCGATAGCCCACGCCACGGACCGTGCGAACCCAGAAGGGGGAGGCCGGATCGCGTTCTAATTTTTTGCGTAGGTAGTGGATATAGGGTTTGATGTTCTTTTTAGCGTCTTGGTACTCTTCCCCCCAAGCTTTGTCAAGTAGGTCGGCCGTGCGAATCACTTGGCCAGGGTAGCGGGCGAAAACCTCTAGGATTTGAAATTCACGGGTGGTGAAACTGACTGTTTCGCCACGTACTTTGGCGGTGCGATTTTTGAGATCGATTTCGATTTCATCGTTGCCAAACATAATGAGCTGATGTGGAACGGCACTTGATACGCGTCTTAAGTGGGCACGAATACGGGCTTGAAATTCGATCGGATCGAACGGTTTTGTTAGGTAATCGTCGGCCCCTAAATCTAGGCCACGTACGATATTGTCACGGCCGGTGAGTGCGGTCATGAAAATAATCGGTGTGTTGGTACGGGCTCGGATTTGCTGACAGATACTCCAGCCGTTAAGCCCTTCGGGGAGCATGACATCTAGGATAACGAGATCAAATGTACGTTTGTTGATCCATGCGATGCCATCATCGCCGTTGTGGCAGATTTGGGGTTTGCAATTGATTTCTTGTAGCAGAAGTGCCATTTGTTTGCATAGGGCTAAATCGTCTTCGACGATCAAAACGGAATGAGGAGGGTGTGATTGAGACATGATGGGTGTAGGATAACATGAGGGTGTGAGGGGGGGCAAATTCAAGAGTTGATTACTTTGGTGAAGGCATTGGTACTAAGTAGGAAGAGAGAAGTAAGAAGCTCTGCATTATCGTGAGATCGTTAAGCTTCGCTTTCAAAGAAATTGCTTCGCTACGATTAAAATCGAATATTGTTGAACGATATGTGCACAATATAAAGTTTGGCAGAAGGGTAATCAATCATTAAAATGGGCTAAATGTTCATTACTGGACATTTGTCTATGGTTGTGCAAGTTATGGGTAACATCTGTTTATGAACGAGAGAAAAATAGACCGACGGGTGCAAAGAACTCGGCAACTATTACGAGATGCCTTGTTGTCGTTGATTGTAGAAAAAGGGTATGAGGCGATTACGGTGCAAAATATTATTGATCGGGCGAATTTGGGGCGCTCGACATTTTACTTACACTATCAGGATAAAGATGATTTATTGGCGAGCGGGATGGATGAGTGGGTGCATGGGCTGATTGATGGATTGGATGAGCACGAGGGAGAAGGAATGTTCGAAGGGGATGTACGAGAGGGGCGATTGCAAATCCGGCCGTTATTTGAACGTTTACGTGGCGATTATGATTTGTATAAGCAGATTTTAGGGCATCAAGGCGTGACTGTGATTCGTCGTCAAGTTGAGCATCATATGGGGGAGCACATTGAAGAATGGCTGACACGCTACGAGCTCAATGATAAGTTGCCCGTGAAGGTGGCTGCGATTTATATCTCTGGAGGTTTGATGACATTGGTGCAGTGGTGGCTAGATGAACGGATGCCACATGCGCCGGAGCAAATGGAAGAGATGGTCTGGTGCTTGGTGCACCAAGTTGTTCATTGTTCGGCCGATAGTCAATAGAATAGGGTAGGGTGGTGGCGCAGAAATGGAATCGGCCGACCGGGTTGGCGACGATGTGGATGTGTGGGGCTTTGGCGTCGTTTTTGTTGATGGGGGTCGGCGGACGAGAATTGGCTGGGGTGCTAACCACATTCCAAATCTTGTTTTTTCGTAGTTTGATCGGTTTGATTGTGGCGAGTGTTATTGTCGGCCGTACCGGTTGGAAACAGTTGCAGACCGACCAATTTGGCTGGCATGTTCTACGGAATGTGGCTCACTATGGGGGGCAATATGGCTGGTTTTATGGACTGGGGTTTATTCCACTGGCTGAAGTGTTTGCGATTGAATTTACGGTGCCGATTTGGGTAGCCTTGCTGGCTGTATTTATATTGGGCGAGCGGTTAACGCGTTCACGAATGGCGGCGATCGGGTTGGGATTTGTCGGGTTTCTGGTTATTTTACGGCCCGGTTTAGAGGTAATCCATCCGGCCGCGCTGGCTGTTCTAGGGGCGGCGATTGGGTATGCGATCGCCCATACATTGACCAAAAAATTGACTGCGACAGATTCGGCCTGGAGTGTTGTTTTCTATATGACAATGATTCAACTTCCCTTCGGGTTGATCCCTAGTCTATGGAATTGGGCGACACCTACAGCTGCGGATTGGCCTTGGTTGATTTTGGTGGGGATTGCGGCCTTGACGGCCCATTACTGCATGTCTCGCGCGTTGGCTCTCGCTGATGCGACTGTCGTTGTACCGATGGATTTTTTACGTTTGCCATTAGTCGCGCTCGTTGGGGCCGTCTTTTACGACGAGCCACTTGACTGGTTGGTGTTAGTCGGCGCTGCTTTGATGCTTTTCGGCAATTGGATTAATATTTGGTGGGAGCGTAAATAAGCCACGTGGGTGAGGGAATACGGAACCATGCGCGAGTTCCGCTTAAACCGCGCATGATTCATATGGGGAGCGTAATTTACCTGAGGCGTAACGGCCGGTAGCGATTCACTGCTGCACCGAGTTCGAACGGCCGGAAAGCGGCTAAATCACCAACATAGCGTCGGTCTAAGACATCAAGCCCCTTATTGGCGATATCTTGCATTGTTAGATCGAGCGCTTCCGCAAGAGAGCGTCGGCCGTCGAAATGATTGTCCAGCGCATAGACCAACGCGGCCCCGATCGCTCTGGTTTGGCTCTCATCGACCAGTTGGCTCACCGACCAGAGATCGATATGTTCTTCGCCGAACTGTAGTCCATCAACGCCACGGCTTTTGACATTGGTATCGCGCCGTCCTTTGCGCGGGTCGAGACTTTTGGGGGTCGGAATACGCGCGGTGATTTGACCGAATGATTGTCCTCCTTCGGAGGTTCTGGGACGGCCGTGCTGGGCTGCGATTTCTTTGGCTTCGCTGGTGACATCATGAACATGATAGCTATCGAGTGCGATGACATGGTCGGCCACTTCGAAATAGTCGCCACTGCCACCGATGACCAGAATGGTAGAAACACCATGTTCATCATAAAGTTGGCGTACTTTGTCGATAAACGGGGTGATCGGCTCTTTGTCTTTGGCGATCAGGGCTTGCATGCGTTGGTCGCGAATCATGAAGTTGGTGGCTGCCGTGTCTTCATCGATTAAGAGGAGTTGAGAGCCCAATTCGAGTGCTTCTACGATATTAGCCGCTTGAGAGGTCGAGCCAGAGGCATTTTCGCTGGAAAAGTTTTGGGTATTGCGGCCGTGTGGCAGATTGTTGATAAAGGGAGAGATATTGACCCCGACCACGCTACGGCCGTCTTCGGCCCGAATTTTGACCGCTGTGGGGTCACTGACCACGAGGTCACGGCCGTCGCCGGGCCGATGATTATAGATGCCGCGTTCTAACGCATTGAGCAGGGTCGATTTTCCATGAAAACCACCACCCACAATGAGCGTTACACCGGCGGGGATCCCCATGCCGCTGACTCGGCCGCGATTGGGCAGTTCAAATGAAACCCGTAAGCTTTCTGGAGAGCTAAATTGAACAACATTATCCCCTTTTAGCGGCCGATTATCGATACCGGAGCGACGGGGTAAGATGCTATCATCGGCGACAAATGCGACAAGATTCTGTTCCTGTAGTGCTTGCCTCAGTGTGTCTGCGTCTTCATTCGTTTCCGCGAAACGGCGCATGACCTCGGGGCGGCCGTTGGCATAGATTAGAGCGGCATTGACGAGCTTGGGTAGATCTTCGCAGAGCATTTTTGCAGCGGCTCGCCCCATGACGGACCGGCCGCGAGCAGGTAGACCCACGACGAAGCGGGCTTCGACAAAGTCGGTATTGATGTGAACAGCGGTGCGTTCGATGAGTTCCTGCCCCGGCCGGTCGATGGCGATAAGCCCGCTTTTCCCTGAGCCATTGCGACCGGCGGCCGTTTGGCAGGCTTGTGCAAAGGCGGCTGCGATATAAGCTTCGAGCCCGATCCGGCGACTGTTATGGTTAAAAAGAGTGGTTGGATAGCCTGCGATTTGTTGTGATACGCGGACGCGTAGACGACTGGGAGAGGCGAATGGGTCTCCTTGAACATAGTCGATGAAGAGATCGAAATCATCGAACCGGTATTTTCCTGCGATGTCTTTATACGCTTTATAACCACGGCCGTCGATGCGGCTGAGTTGTTGTTTGAGCTGTTGTTGAGATTGCCAATTATTCATGTCTTTTACACAGAGAGATATTTTTCGTTTGATATAAATGATAAATTTGATTTACCGTACGATAGTTATACTAGTTTGGCCCAAAAATGAGAATAATTACGGATGTGCATAGGGGGAAGGCTATGTTACATTTAGCTTATTGTGTACAACATTTTTTGATAATAGATTTTTCACATTTATAGTCAACTATTCTACCTTGGGGATGGATAGTGTAAGGGTTTATAAGGCTTATCGTAAGTTTAGAGATGTACAGTACATTGGTAATATTTTATTGTGAATCATAGTATCTATTGCTCGCATTTGCCTTTAAAGTAGACAAAAAGACAAAGCTTGATTGAGTTGCATTTGTTGATATTGAAAGGTTATTCCCCGTAAAATTATTGGCACATGAGGCTCTCTACGCATTAAAAGGTTTAGAAAGGATTAAACCCGATATGTCAAAAGGTTTTTATAAATTTTTACTAATTACAGCTTTCATTCTTTTATTTAGTAGTTGGCTGACAACTGCTCAAGCTGCGAATTACCCTTCAGATTTGCTATCTACTCATGGAAATAGCGAGTTAATGTCGGGTGCAAGCGATGTGTCAAAAGCACCTGCTTTAGATGTCGCGGCCGAGATGGCTTTGCTGAATCAGCAAACACTCCCTCGATTTTCTTGTGATGGTACCGTTTTTCATATTCGAGACAATCTTCTATATGAAATCGATGTATCTAGCGATGCCCCTATTCTAAATGGACCGATTTTTGTCTATTATGAACGGATGAATAGCTTAGGCTTTAATCCGCTAGATAACTATTTGTATATGATCACCCAAAGCGCAGATTTGTTGCGTGTAGGGCAAGGGGGGACTTTCGAAAACCTCGGCGGTATTGACGGTATTAACCGGAGTTATTTTGTTGGAGACTTTTTACGGGACGGGACTTATGTTCTGGGTAATGGCCGTACTTTGTTTCTGGTTGATATCTCTCGTATGGAGGTGATCGATACTGTTTCTGTTAAATTACAGAGACCAAATGGCACAGAAAGAAATCCGAGCTTTTCCGATCTTGCGGTTAATCCGATTGATGGCAAAGTTTATGCCAAGGATCAGTCAACCAATGAATTAATTACAATTGACTTAGATTCTGGTAAAGCCACGGCTGTAGGGCCATCATTTCAGGGAAACTCCGGTTCTGTTTGGTTTGATCAAAACGGGATATTCTATGCCCACTCTTTCACTGGTAGTGGGGACTTTTATCGAGTTGATACGGCGACAGGCGCGTATGAATGGTTAGGGAATGGGAGTACACCGAGCGCACATGATGCGACTAGTTGCCCATATAGCTTCGGCTTGGAATTGTCCTTAGATGATATTTCCTGTGATGTGGCGGATGCTCAGCATCTCCGGATGGTTAATCGGACTTATCAAACTTTAGAAGATTTGTCTTTTACACAAACGTTACCGACCGGCTTTTCGTTCGCTGATGACGCATCAACAATCCAAAGTGATTGGCGGTCTAAATTTGGCGGTTCTACAACCGTTTTGATTGACGGCCAAACAATTACCGCAACCGGATTACGTGTGAACCTTGGGGATACCGATTTCGAACTAAATATCTTACGAGAGAATAAGGGTGTCTTTAGCGCAATCTTCCGTGCTGATATCGCAAATTTACCGAGCTTGTTGGGGGAAACAGTCCAGTCTGATGACCCGACGACACCGCCCCAACCTGATGTGACGGCTGTGGATTTTGCAGCCTGCCCCACACTGGTTGATGAGGATGCTGTTTGTTCGGTCGGTTATACACAGCTTGATCGATACGATGAATCGGTGGGGAACGGCTTGTCTTACATTGCATCGTTTTCTGTTACGCCGGGGACCAATATCCGTGTTGAAGGGTTCGTAGCGGAAGGTCATCCTGAGTTGGGTTGTGCGCTAGATGGGAATAGCGGGGCAGATGCGTATTGCACACAAAAGCAAGATTCTGAAAATATGGATATTCTTTTCAATGGATCTATCATCGGTAGTTATCGAGATGGGGAAGGTGCAAATAATTGGGAAAATTTCTATCTTCCTTTCGGTCCCATTGATCAGGTTGCTACAAGTGGCAATTTTACACTGGAGTTTGTCCATCCCGATTCTACAAATGATCACTCTTTGACGACCGATTTGGTGGTATGTGCTGCAGATGCTGGGATTTTAAATAGAGACTTGGGTGATGCTCCGGCGAGTTATGGGGACGCAGACAGCATGATTGTAAATGGTATTCAATTAGGTAGCGCAGTTGATTTAGATCCATCTGCACACTACTCTAGTGATGCGATGGGAGATGACAACAATGGAAGTGATGATGAGGACGGGATTGATTTTGTTGGCGGGATAGACCTTATGGTCGGTGAGACAGGCTATGAAGTCGATGCGACTATGTATAACTCTAACGATGCTTATGGTAATGCGCGACTTCAAGGGTGGATCGATTTTGATCGGGATGGGCTGTTTGATCATCCTGCAGAAAGAATTGGAACCTATCTGTTTGAAGGGAATCCATCTGGGGCGAAAACGACAACATTGACTTATGATATTCCTGATTCGGCCGATGTTTGCGGCCAATCTACCTATGCTCGCTTTCGATTTACCCCTGACTATGTTACGCCGACTGAATCAGCTTTAGCCGGAGAAACCGAAGATTATTTGGTCAATTTGGTTTGTGGTTCGATTAGCGGTCAGGTTTGGAATGATGAAAATGATGATGGGTTTGTTAATACCAACGAAGGCCCTATGTCTGTAACAGTAACTGTGTATAACAGTTTAGGTCTCCCTGTTGGTTTTACGACCACGGATGCTAATGGTAATTACACGGTTGGAAATTTGCCGGCCGATACCTATCGCGTCGTTATTACCGGTATTCCAGCAACATACCAACCGACATTTGATCCCGATGGGGTTTTGGATGGTGAAACATCTTTGGGACTCTCCCTATCTCGACGTAACGTAATCGCCAATTTTGGTTATCATGATACACGTTATGATGTGAAAGGAACCGTTTGGTATGACCAGAATGCGGATGGCGTGATGAATATCGATGGTGCTACCGGCTTACCACCTGAAGACGAAGCTCCGTTACCCGGTGTAACTGTAAATCTGGTTGATTCGTCAGGAAGTATTATCGACTCAACAACAACAAACGCGGATGGGGTATATAAGTTTTTGAATAACTTGCCGGGTGAGTATCGGATTGAAATCGATGATACGGTCACGGCTGGCCTGATTGACTATCAATTGACCTATGATGCGGATGGCTCGCTTGATGGGCAGACCTATTTCGAGATTACAAATGCTGGTGAGATGAAGGTTAGCTTTGTGGACTTATTCACAACTGTGCCGGAAGCTTCTGGTGAGACAGTCGCGACTCTGGATTCGGATCCACGTACAAGCGCTGTTGCCAAACGCGTGGCTCAATCATCTGAGATTCCAAACCCATTGGAGACCTTAGACTTTGGTTATGTGACAGGGGATTTATCCATTGAAATCACGGCCGATCCAGATCCGAAAGTCGCACTCGAGCAAGATGTGACTTGGGAAATTCGTGTAGGTAGTATGGCTCCGGCCGAAGGGGTTACGGTAACTATGACACCACCGGCTTCTCTGGTTTCGCGATTAATTACTAGTGAGTCACCAAACCCACCGGGTTATTCATTTTCGGCCGCAGATGGGTGGAGTTGTAGTTACGATACAGGTGATCCTCTAGGTAATAATGCCCAGCTAAATTGTGCTTGGGCTGGGACCTATCCTGTAACCGATTTAAGCGAGAGTGACAGAGCTATTTACTTTACGATGCGTGTTCCTGGTACATTTGTCGATACTGGATTTGTAGCTGAAGCACTTGTTGGGGCGACCTCTATTGATGCAGATACCGATAATAACCGTGATACGGCCGCGACCGCAGTTGGTCGATCTTGGTCAACGCCAGAGTTTTCTGGTGATCTAGGTGTTTTCGCCCATATTCAATACGATCCAGTTTTAGATTTGACTGAGCGGGAACAAGATTCAACCCAAACTATCCTGAATCCATTGCAAGTGCCGATTAGCATCACATTTGGTTTGACGACAACTGAACAGCCGAAACTTACCGTTGATTATTGTATCAATTCAGGCGATCCTGACTGTGTGGTGGGGAATGGTGATGCTTATATTACCGGCACAATGATCGTGAGAAGCTTTACGATTACCGGTGTAATGCATAGTGAAGATAATACCAATTTGCTCACAGAGCCTCTGACCGTTACCTTGGGCGCAGATGTCGATGGCGATGATGTTTCTGATGGTCGAGCTGTCGCACGAGGTGCGCTTGAGTGTAGCTCTTATACGGTCAATTGTTTGTTACCGCATGTTGAAATTGAAGCGATTGTTGCGTCTCTTAGTGACGAGGATGAGCGACCTCGCTACGAATGGCAAGACGCTGAATATATGGTTATCAATCTTCTAACGAAAGGGGGGCGTGATATCGAAATTACCACACCTTATCTAGTAGAGGATGATAGTGCGAAACCGGGTCTATACAACATTCAAGGATTTGTTTCGGCGGAAGTTGTCTTTAGTGATTATCGTTTGGACAGAGATTACTCAGCACCATTGATTGCGCCGATTAATTTTTCTTTGCGGATTATTGCGCCGTTTGTTGAGCCGGAAGGATAATCACACTGCTGAAGTTGCCGTATAATTCATAAATAGAGCCCCGTTGTTTGACACAAGCAACGGGGCTTTTTTGTTTGATTGAGCTACTTTGTGGGCGGGTGAGAATCTAAGATTTTTGGGCGTTTTGCGTCGGCGGGTTTATACTAAGGCTATTATTTTTAGCTGATTACAGACCCTAGTGATGGAGAAAATCTGATGGCAAGACGAACCATTAAAAAGAAGAAACCGATCAAACAAAAAAGCAACCCAAATGCGATGTTGGCCCAAGTGCAACAGATGCAACAAGATATGGCGGTTGCCCAAGAAGCTCTGGAAAACGAATATATCACGGTCACGGCCGGTGGTGGCGCGATTAGCGTCGAAATTTCAGGTCATCAACGGATTAAATCGATTGAAATTGATCCGGAAATGATGGATCCAGAAGAACAAGAAATGTTACAAGATATGTTGGTTGCTGTCATGAACCAAGCGATTGAACAGTCTCAAGCGATGGCTGCGCAACGGATGGAAGGGATTTCTTCTGGTATGGGTGGTTTAAGCGACATGTTAGGCAATTTCGGGCTAAGCATGTAGGGCACGGCCGTAGCGAGGAAAAAATGGCTAATATTTTGCCCCGCTCGGTTCAGCGGTTGATTAATGAATTATCCCGCTTGCCCGGTATCGGCCCCAAGTCGGCGTCCCGCTTAACGTTTTATCTGTTACGCGGGACCGATCAAACGCTGGCACTCGATTTGTCTGAAGCGTTGGTGGCCCTTAAAGAAAATACTAAATTCTGTTCAGTTTGTTACAACATTACCGAATCAGATCCGTGTGAAGTGTGTAGCAATACGGAACGGGATGAAACCCTTTTGTGTGTGGTTGAAGAGCCGTTAGACGTGGTGGCGATCGAACGATCACGTGCATTTACCGGCCGTTATCATGTGTTACACGGGGCGATTTCACCGGTTGAAGGGATTGGTCCGGATGATTTGTATATCGAGCCTTTGATTCGCCGTGTTGAAGACGGCCGATTTACCGAAATCATTATTGCGACCAATGCGACCCTTGAAGGGGATACCACGACTCGCTATTTAGAGCGACGCTTGGCGGGGTCTGGTGCGCGATTGACATCACTGGCGCGCGGGTTGTCTGTGGGTAGCGATTTGGAATACACAGACGAAGTGACATTGAGTCGCGCTTTAAACGGCCGACAAAAGCTGTAAATTGGATTGTAGATTGAAATCGAGGTCAAAACGATGACAAAACAATTGGAACGGGCGACATTAGGTGGTGGTTGCTTTTGGTGTACCGAAGCGGTTTACCTAGATGTAATCGGTGTAGAAAAAGTTGTTTCTGGCTATGCGGGTGGGGAGATTCCGAACCCGACATACGAGCAGATTTGTACCGGCCGTACCGGCCATGCGGAAGTGATCGATATTTATTACGATCCGGCCGAGATTTCTTTTGCGGAATTGCTCGATATTTTTTGGCAGACCCATGATCCGACCACGCTGAATCGCCAAGGGGCGGATCGAGGAACACAGTATCGCTCGGTGATTTTTTACCATAGCGATGAACAAAAAGAGATTGCGGAACAGTCGATGGTGGCCGCTGAAGCGGCTGGGGTTTGGCCAAACCGGTTTGTGACGGAAATTTCGCCTGTACCAACTGTGTATCCGGCCGAAGCATATCATCAAGATTACTATGCCAATAACCCTTACCAAGGGTACTGTATGGTAGTGATTAGTCCGAAAATGCGTAAGTTTCGCCAAAAGTTTAAGGACAAAAGCAGAACCGCTTAACATAAAACCGTGACAACTCGGGCCGAGTTTGCTACAATTCTTGGCCGCTGAGAAATTGACAAATTAAAACCAAGTGCGACTGATTCCGTAGATGAAGCAGTCGCGCTTTTTTGTGTCTCAGCCATTTGCTTAATTTGTGATTCGGAGAAAAATCGCATGAAATATACAGGACCAAAAGTACGTCTTTCACGCCGTTTGGGCGTCCCGTTGACCGATAAAGCGGCACGAATTATGGAAAAACGGCCGTATCCACCCGGCCAACATGGGCCAGCGAAACAATATCGTCGCGGCCGTCAATCTGCTTACGAACGTCAATTGTTGGAAAAACAACGGTTACGTTCACAATACAACATCCATGAACGCCAAATGCGGAACTACTACCGCAAAGCGGTTGGTATGGATGGCAACACCGGTGATAACTTGGTGCAATTGTTGGAAACTCGCCTAGACGCAGTTGTCTTGCGTTCAGGTTTGGCTCCTACGATCTATGCGGCTCGCCAATATGTGTCTCATGGGCACGTGATGGTAAACGGCCGTCGGGTCAACATCGCTTCTTATCAAGTTGCGATTGGTGACAATGTATCAATTCGCCCGAAAAGCCAAAAAATGGACATCTTCCAAGGTGCCATTGAGAACGCTTTCCCACCAGAATACATCTCTTTGGATAAAGGAACGATGTCATTCAGTGTGCTCTACTTGCCTCGCCGTACCGAAGTGCCGATTGTGTGCGAAGTGGCTCAGGTTGTGGAGTATTATTCACGTTAATGGTTGCTGACCATTTTCGATTCATAGCAGGGTAAATTACCCCTCAGCAAATTAAGCAAATCAAAAACGGCCGTGTTTTCTTGATTAAGAAAACACGGCCGTTTTTTGTTTGTTTGCTGCCATTCTCAATCTAAAATCGATTTTGGCTGTCAAAATCAACGAATTTAGTTATAGCAATGGCCTATCGCCTCCGTAAAGCGGGCTGTTCCCCGTGTGGCAAGGTGTGATGATAAGGGAGGTGCATAATCTCACGATGAGAACAACGCCCTGCAGGTTTAGATCGCTCTCAGGGCGTTGAGGGGTGCTTTTGTTAGCCGTTTTGGGCGTTGATTTGGATTTCGATCGCATCCATGAGTTGTGTGCCGATGTCTAGCCCGATTTGGGTATCGAGCTCACGGATACCGGTGGCACTGGTGACATTGATTTCGGTGAGATAGTCGCCGATGACATCGATTCCGACAAAGAAGAAGCCGTTATCGCGTAGAAATGGGCCGACTTGGGCACAGATCCAGTGATCACGTTCGGTAAAGGGGCGAGCGATGGGGGTTCCTCCGGCCGCTATGTTAGCCCGTGTTTCCCCATCGGCTTGCATGCGTGCGAGCGCATAGGGGACCGGTTCACCATTGATGAGCAAAATCCGTTTGTCGCCGGTTTCTGAAATGGCGGGGACGTATTTTTGGGCGACTGTCAGCGTTGAGTCATGTTGGGTCATTGTTTCAAAGATGACACCGATATTGGGTGAGTCGGCTATGACCCGGAAAATTGAATGGCCCCCCATCATGTCGAGCGGTTTGACGATGATGTCTTGGTGTTCAGCGAGAAATTCCCGTAAGCGGCTCTGCTCCCGGGTGAAGAGAGTGGGTGGGGTGCATTGTGGGAAGAGTGATGTCGAGAATTTTTCATTGGCATCGCGCAATCCGCTTGGTTTATTGATGACTAATGTGCCTTCATTTTCAGCCAATTCTAGCATATAGGTGCTGTAAATGTATTCCATATTGAAGGGGGGGTCTTGGCGCATGATGATGACATCTAGATCGCCAAGAGGGCGGGTTTCTTCATCTAAGAAGGTGTAGTAGTCGGTTTTTTGATCGACAACGGTTAGACGGCGGGTGCGAGCATAGGCACGGCCGTCGCGGGCGAATAGGTCTTGGGGCTCCATGTAATAGAGTTCCCACCCTTTCGCTTGGGCGGCTAGAAGCATGGCGAAACTGCTGTCTTTATAAGTTTTAATCGTTTGAATGGGGTCCATTACCATTCCGAATTTAATAGTCATGATGTTTGCCTCTTTTTGCTTAGTTGGAGAAATAGTTCGCTAGATATTGGTCGAAAGAGATGTCATCGGCCGCTTCGATTTCTGCTTGTTTGGCGTGGGATGTTTGGGCTAGAGCGGTAAAGTGTTGTTTGACATCGTCTGATAACGGCCGTTTTGCATACCGATCTTGCCATTGTTTAGAAAGCTGAATGGCATAGCCATAGAACGATAAATTTTGCTCACGCATTTTGCGTAGCATGATAGCTGATGGGGTTAGGTTAGGGTTTTCTACCTTTTGTTGCTGCGTGTTAAGCGCTTGTTGATATGGGATGTTGTCTTCATGTTCGTCTAGGGAGGCCGCGAGAGGTTTGAGTTGTTGCATGAGGTTACCCGCCCAAGATTGCAATGTTTTTTCCCCCTCTGGCGAGGTGAGTGGCAGGTCGGGTTGACGGCCGTAGAGGGCGACTTGACGCTGATTGTGGCGAATCATTTCTTCGCTTGTTTGGTCAAATTCTGGGCTATCTTGGAGAGCGCAGAAAATGAGTAGCATTTCAGTAAAGCGCAGTTGATCTTCATTGACTCCGATCGGATCGAGCGGATTGATGTCGAGGGAGCGGACTTCGACATACTGTACCCCACGATTGGCGAGGGCTGTGGTCGGCCGTTCACCCGCTTTCATGATCTGCTTCGGCCGGATCGCATTGTAGTATTCATTGGCGATTTGCAGGATATGATCACTGATTTGCCGATATTCCCCTGCGATTTGTACCCCGATTTCGCTAAATGGAGGGTGAGGTGTGGCGACCGCTTGATTAAGTGAATCGACATATTCAGCGACATGATTGAGAGAGACATCAAGCCCCGGTTTGTTTTGGTAGCCGATGTCACTCATGCGTAAAGTTGTGCCGTACGGTTCAAATACGGTGTGTTCGTCGAGCGTTTGGAACATCCTTCCTTGGTGATCGGTAAAGAAGGAGACACAGAGGGCGGGGGATGCGCCGAAGAGATAAAGGGTGAGCCAATCGTGACGCAAATAGTTGCGAATGAGGCGGAAGTAACCGGCCGAACGAAACGCTTGAGAATCGCTGGTATCTTTTTCAAGGGTTTGGAGCGCGGGCCAGAAATGATCGGGTAGGGAGTAGTTAAAATGGACGCCGGCGATCGCTTGCATGACACGGCCGTAGCGATGGCCGAGACCGAGCCGATAGACCTCTTTCATTTTTGCGGCATTGGAACGGCCGTAACGGGCGATCGGAATGGCTGACTCGCCATGGACGATACAAGGCATGCTGGCATTCCAGAGGAGGTTGCCACCTAAGTTCGCATAGACAAAATGATGGATGTCGTCGAGTTCTTGGATCGCATCCCGAATATTTTTATGGGGGGCGGTGACCAGTTCGAGTAGCGCTTCTGAATAGTCGGTGGTGATATTGGGATGGGTGAGGGCGGCACCTAGCTGGGTGGGATGTGGGGTCTGGGCCAGATAGCCTTCGGATGTGGTGCGGAGGCTTTCTTTTTCGATCCCTTTGCGGCCGCCGTGAAAGATTTTACTCCCGTTTGTGGTGAGTAAACGGTTGAGTCTCTGTTGATAGCTGTTGTACAAGAGATTTTCCTTGTTGAATGAATGTTTTTTGAGGGATTGCGGAGGGGAGGGTGATGGATGTGAATGGTAAATGGTAAATTGTCAATGAATGAGTGCTTTGAGCACAATGTTATGTGTTTTTGGCTTGTTGGACGAGGGTGTTGAAGAGATTTTGCTGGCTGGGATCGGTTTTGGCCGATTTTTCGGGGTGCCATTGGACTGCGACGAGCCACGGGTGATCAGATAATTCGAGTGCTTCGATGATGCCGTCGGGGGCGACCGCTGTGATGTTGAGTCCGGCCGCGACCGTTTCGACCGCTTGATGATGGCCGGAAAATGTATGGGCTTGGGATTGTCCCATCGCTTGAGCGAGTGCGCTTTCGGGGGTGCTGTTGATTTCTTGAATGGTCCAGAACCCTTGTTCATTCCGATGAATGTCACGTTCACGGATATCGGGAATGTGTTCGTGGAGTCGGCCGCCGAGCGCGATATTGAGAACTTGGAAGCCTCGGCAGATGCAAAGGGTGGGCTGTTGCTCTTCTTGCGCAAGATATTGGGCGAGCGCGAGTTCTGTTTTGTCTCGTTCTGAATCCAGCTTGGTTAAACTGGGATGGCTCGGATCGCCACCATAGTGGGATGGGTTGACGTCACAGCCACCGATGATAACGATACCATCTGTCACATCGAGCCACCGTTTCCAGCTGGGTTCTCCCGGTGGGAGCAAAATGGGAACGCCGCCTGCGTGACGGACCGCATCGACATAATCGGCCGGTATCGCATAATATTGATCATAATAGCCATTGCCGGTAACGTGTTGTTCATAACGGCCGTAGGTTGTCAGGCCGATGATAGGTGGGGTTTGAGACATAAGTTTAATTTGTGAACGGGGATGATAGATTTGTGATAATGGGTTCGCTTGTGGCTCGCTTCCTATCACTTAAATTCTCGATTATAGCGTGGGACGCCTACTGTCTGACAAGGTTAAAAACTATTTTCATACCAAATTTACCAAATCAGGTTTGGCTTGAGCAGGATATAATGGGGGCATGGAACAATTATATTCACATCAAAGACGATTTTATCCCTATTTATTTGGCGGTGCGCTGTGGTTCGCATGGTTGTTGAGCCTGTTTTTGGGTGGAAATAATGTCGATATGGCGGGGCAAGTGGTTGGGACCGACTATTTGATGTTTTACACGGCTGGACAAACGCTGGCGGATGGTGCGACCGAAGATCTTTACGATTTTGTGGCGCAGAGTGAGCGACAGCAGGCGATTATCGGGCCTGCGCTAGAGGATTTCTTCGCTTATATCAATTTGCCGTTTTTAGCATGGTTATATGTCCCATTTTCGGCCGTGCCCTATGTATGGAGCTTTGTGCTTTGGAGCTTGTTAGGGTTGCTGATTCTGTGGCTTTGCCTGAAAGGGTTGGGCAAAGGTGATGCTTGGCCCTTGGCCTTAACTTTTGTTCCGGTTTTTTCGACGATTAGTTTTGGGCAAAACGCTTTTCTGAGTTTGGGTCTGTTGACCGCTGTTTACCTGCTTTGGCGCAAAGATCAAAAAGTGGCGGCCGGTTTGGTGTTGGCCCTTTTGGTGTATAAGCCGCAACTGGTTTTAGGTGTTGGCTTTCTTTGGTTGCTTAACTGGCGACAAGATTGGAAAGCTTTGGTCGCCTTTTGGGCCGGAGAGGTCGGTTTGATCGCTTTAACGGCGACGGTAATGCCGGAGGCGCTCGCCGCTTATGCTGTTTTGACCCAAGAGACATTGCCTGTGTTAGCGAGTTTAGAGCAGTTTCCTGTGTGGCATATGCATCATATTCGTGGGTTTTGGCAGTTGCTATTCCCCTCGCTTGTTGCGGATGGGCTGTGGCTTTTCGGTAATTTGATGGCTTTGTGGCTGTTTTGGCGGTTGTGGCGTGGTGGAAACCATGATGTTGAAGGGGTTCGTTTAGAGGCACGGCCGTTTTGGTTTGCTTGGGCGATTTTGATTACGTTATGGACCACGCCCCATGCGATGGTTTATGATTGGTCCCTTTTGCTGATTCCGGCCGTGTTGCTTTGGGAATGGGATGGGGGATTTCGGCCGTTGTTACGCCGCCTGATGATTGTCGGGTGGTTGGTTTATTTAATCAGCGGGCCACTGACGGCCGGACAACTGGCTATCTTGCCGGTTGCGGTGCAGATTAGCCCCTTATTTTTCGCTTGGGCTTTGTGGAGCTTGTGGCAACAATCCCAATCCTGCTCGCTGGTCCGCTAATTATTACGCAATCATTACGCCGCTAAATTCCCGTAAGCGTTGTCTGTGATGATTCATCTATAAAACATAGAATTAAACAATTAGGAGTACAAACCAATCATGACTAAAAGAAATATTATTATCGGTGTGATCGCCCTCGGTTTATTACTTTCGCCACTGGTATGGTGGCTGGCTTCGCCGCTGTGGCGCACCGATGCGGTGGATGAAGAATTTCCTTTTGCGGTCCCCTCGGCGGCCGAGATCGAAGATATGACGGCCGAAGAAGCGGAAACTGTCGCCAATGAACTGGCTGATAAAGCGATGGAAATGGTGGATGAAATGAGCGATGAGCAAATGGATCAGCTCGAAGAACAGATTTCTGAAATATCGACCATGATGGAAGATAAAGAAATGGAAGAAGAGATGCCTGAAGCGGCGGCCGATGAATGGGTTTTGACTGCGCAAGGGAATTTCCAAGATGCGGACCCCTCCCATCGCGGGTCTGGTGTGGCTGCGATTTTCACCCAAGGGGAACAGAGCATTTTGCGGTTAGAAGATTTTATGGTGACCAATGGACCTGATTTGCATGTATTGTTGGTGGAAAATGTGAATGGCACTCGCAGTAGCGAATTTGGAGAGTATGTTGATTTGGGCCAGTTGAAAGGGAATGTGGGGAATCAGAACTATGAAATTCCGGCCGATATCGATTTGTCGAAATATAGTGGGGTGATTATTTACTGTATGCCGTTTCATGTGGTGTTTGCCACGGCCGGATTTTAGATGGTCTGGGACTAAAAAAGAGAAAGAGACGCTTCGCTTAGAGCGAGAGGATATTCATGCTGCGATACCAATCGTTGACCTGCAAAACCGATCCCTCTTACGCTTGACTAAAATTTGACACCTGTATAGATATAGTATCGAAAAATCATAACTGTTCAGTAGCTTTCTTGGCTCCCCTCTCCCTTGAGGGAGAGGGGATATTTATTTAAATCCACCTCCCCCACCCCCTCCTGATAGGAGGGGAGCAAATCCAGTTAGACGGTTGCTGCATACCCAGACTACATTTAAGCTTTGGTCCAGCGGCTAGGAATGTCTACATAGGTGCGATCCTGCTCGACACAGCTTTCCATGTCCTCGGTTTGATAGATAAAGGTGCGCCCTTGCTTGCTGGTAAAACCGGCCGGATTTCCATCTTTGTCGATGGCAACTAAATTCATGACGGCGATATAAGGACCGCTGAGATCACGTAAATCCTCCATGACTCGCTGGGCGGCCTCTGTGACCGATTGCCCCATCTTCATGTAGAAAACAAGGCTGTGGGCGGTGCAAGCCCGAATCGCCATTTCTCCCATACCGGTACACGCGGCCGCTCCGTATCGATTATCGGCGTAGTTGCCCGCGCCAATGATGGGTGAATCGCCAACACGGCCGGGGTATTTCCATGCCCAGCCGCTGGTGCTAACGGCTGAGGCGATGTCCCCATTTTTGTCTTGAGCGATAAAGTTAACTGTTCCGTAGGTGCGTTCCGGATCTGTCGCCATTTTGACCCAGTCCCAGAGTTCGATGTCGGTTTGAAGTTTGGCGATCTTTTCGGCCGACATGCCACCGGCTGTGAGTAAATTTTTGCGGATCGCTTCGATTTCAGGGGAAACCATTTGCTCATCACGGGCCAGCCCCATCTCGGCTGCAAATCGTTCGGCCCCTTCACCGGCGAGGAGAGCATGGGGGAGTTTATCCATGACTTTGCGGGCGACCGTAATGGCGGCGGGGACATTTTTCATGGCGGCGACCGCACCACTTTCGAGGGTCCGGCCGTTCATGATTGAGGCGTCGAGTTCGAGATCACCCAAGATATTGGGGTAACCGTTACGGCCGACTGTGTGATCTTGTAAATTGTCTTCAACGAGGCGGGTGGCGGCTTCCACCGCTTCGATGGCGGTGCCGCCCGATTTAAGGATGTCTATTGCTGTTTGGATGCCAACACGGCCGTTGGCGCTTGCGACTACGATCATAAGGTTTTGGTTGTTAGGGGCTAGGGGCTAGGCACTCGCCACGAGCCTTGGTTTGTGTTGAATTGATTGATAGTGCCTTGTTTGCGAATAATATAATGTTCTGAGTGAGATGCAATCAATAATCGGTTTAGGGGGCATTGATGCCCCCCTGCACATCAGTGGGGGTCAGGGCGATTCAATAAAATTAACTTTTGGGATTTAGATTGGCTTTACAATTCCACCCCCACCCTAAATCCCCAATGCCATTAAGTTAAGCGTAATGTACGTTGTTTCTACGGCTCATCCCCCCACCCCAACCC
>WTJY01000311.1 GCA_011524645.1 Anaerolineales bacterium
GGGATGGGCAAAACCCGTCTGGCCATCCAAGCGACACGGCTGCTGCCCCAGAATGTTTTTGAGGAGATTTATTTCGCCCCTCTCGCTCCTTTATCTGAGGCTGAACAGGTTTTGCCATTTCTTCTGCAATTGTTTAAGGTGCCGAGTGAGTCGATTTTGTTCGATAAGCTGCATGAAAAGCGGGTTTTGCTGATTCTAGATAACTTTGAGCATTTGCATGAAACCGGCCGTGGTGTGGTTGAACGGTTGTTACAAACGGCCGTGACCCTGCTTGTTACCTCACGCCAATCTCTGAACCTGAGCGGGGAATGGCGTTTGCCGCTCACGGGGCTGGCGAATGCCACCGAGCTGTTTATGAGCCGTGCGCAACGATATGGGTATCGTACATTTTCTCCCGAAGAGCTTGATCATATTGAACAAATCTGTCGTTTGGTCGAGGGGATGCCTCTCGCAATTGAAATGGCGGCCGCCTGGCTCCGTGCTTATAATTTGCCCACCCTCACCCGATTTTTGCAGGAAAATATCAACGCATGGCAAGCTCCCCATTCCGATCTTCCCCTGCGCCACCAAAGTATGGAAGCTGTGTTTGCCGGCTCTTGGCAACAGCTTGCGCCTGATTTGCAAAAGCTGTTTGGGCAGTTGGCTTTATTTCAGGGCGGGTTTACCGTTCAAGCGGCTCGCGCTGTGACCGGTATCTCTTTTTTAGATTTGGCCCATTTGGTGGATCGATCCCTGATACGTATGGGGAGAAACGGCCGTTATCATATCCATGAGCTATTGCGTCAATTCGCCAGTCAGAAATCCCCTACCGTTGCCAGCACCGAACAGGCACACAGCCATTATTTCTTAACGTTTTTAGAACAACAAGGGGCGGTGCTCAATAGTGCACAACCACGCCCCGCTTTAGATATGTTGCGGCCGGAACGGGCTAATTTGCGGTTGGCATGGTGCTGGGCGGTCGATGCACAGCTATGGGCAGCTGTCGAAACGGCCGTTCCTGCACTGACAACATTTTATACCTTGCTCGGTCTTTACCAGGAGCAAGAAATGAGCCTGCGCTATGCCTTAGAAAGGTTAGAAGGGACGCAAGTGGCACTCCAAACGCAGTTGTTGATCCATTTGGCCGATGTTTTGGCAAGGCTGGGTCAGTTTCCGGCCGTGAATACGATTGCCCAGCAATTGATTGACCAGCAAGTGCCTGTTGCCATTCAAGGCCATTTTCTGGGGATTCGTGCCAATATGCGTATGGGCCGTTACCAGACGGCACAGCAACATGTCCAACAAGCGAAACAGCTATTACAAACTGGTGAATACCCCCGTTTGGGCGTGCAATGGTTGGTTAATGCCGGCCGTGTCGCTAATCTGCAGGCCCATTACGTCCAAGCAAAGCGCTATTTTATGCAACTGCTCCACATCACCCCCCTGCCTCGGGTGCAAGTGCTGGCGCACATTAATCTCGCTACAACCACCATGCATCTAGGGGAGTATGCGCCAGCACAGAGTCATATTCAACAAGCTCGGCAGTTGATTCAGCAACATACTTTGGGTGGTTTAGATTTGTTACACACCATTGAAGGGGCTTGGCACATTCATTTGGGCCAACCTCAAATTGCGCTCGATTTATTGCGCAAGGGGATTGTTGCGTTGCAAAAAATCAGGGAGTGTTGGTCGGAAGCGATTAGCCGATACGCATTGAGTATGGCCTTGTTTGAATTAGGGGAATTAAAAGAATCTCAAGAACAAGCGAGGCACTGCTGTGACATCGCCCAGCAAGTTCAAGACCCCCATTTGCTTGCGTTCGGGAAACTCGCTTTGGGGAGGGTTTATCAAGGTCAAGGGAGCTATGTCTTGGCTGAACAAGCCTATACAGGAGCTTTGGCGTTGCGGTTGCCACTTGAACAACCTAATTTCATTCTCAATGTGCGGGCCAGATTGGCTGAAATTTATCATCTGCTGGGTCAAGAGCAAGCGAAACAAGAACAGTTGACTATGCTGATAGAGGAATTACCGGCTACACATCCGCATGGTTGTCTCGAACCCTTTTACCCATACTGGGTTTGTGTACGGTTTGCTGGCTCAGAAACAATTGCCCAGTTGGCACGACAACGACTCAAGGAACGTGCCCAGCCGCTAAATGAGGCAGAGAGCCAACATTATTTGTATGGGGATTCGCTTCATGTGCAGTTATTGGCTCCGCTTACATCACAGTGATGTGAGCTTGAAAATAACTGAGCCATTGGCCGAAATAGTTGTAAGGGGGGGATCGAATGGGACCCCGGCCATAATTGCTTCAAAAATTTCTAGTCCTGTCGGATTTGGTGGGAGTTGATCAATTAACGATTGTCATTCCCACGAAGGTGGGAATCCAACTCTGTTTGAGCGGTGGATCCCCGCCTACGCGGGGATGACAACCCTGTAAATCGACTATTTTTGAACGATTTACGCTTATCCCACCAAATTCGGCAGTATCAGAAAAATTTGTTGCTTATCAGGCGACATGATACGAATATGGTCCCTATCTACACCTTTGGCCCATCGTCCTAAGACCGGTCTACACCCTACAATTCCCCTAACAATTTAATCAATTCAGATGTTGTGGCAAATTGAATGCTACAACCGGTTCCGGAGTAATTCGTATGTATTCCTTGTTACAGTCTGGTCGCACCCTATGGCGGGGTCGTTTCGCTATTTTTTATCTGTATGCCCTTTGTGGTGTCACATTTCTCTGGCTCGGCACGGCCGGTTCACCAGCGGCCGCCCAAGAGCACGACCCCCAAGCCCAAACCCGCCTTGAAGCGGCGTGGGACAAAGTTAAGAATAGCCAAACATACCGATTCCGCACCTCGGTTGAACAAAAGACATACCCTGTACCGAGCATTCTCAATGCCGGCCGCCAGCCGGTCACCAGCCGTTTCGGGATTGAAGGGGCTTTTGAACTCGATAGTCGCGAGATACAGAGCACATTATGGCCTCGTGGCACATTTGATCCGGCCCAAGGGGTAGACATGAAAGTGGAAAACGGCCGTTCATACGTGCGGCCCGCTAACACGGCCGGATGGGAAGAAATCGGTGGGTTGACCGATAGCTTTGCGCCCGGCGGTGACCCGTTTGGCGTTTTGTCCGGCATGACCAATGTCCAAGCGACCGGTACAGAAACAACAGAGATAGGCGGGTTGTCATTCACGTTTGAAACCTACAGTTTTGATATTAATGGTCCTGCGTTTGCCCGCTATATTCAGCGACTGAACGACCAAACTTTGGCCGAAAGAGGGGATTTGCCGAACGGGATTTCCAGCGCTACACCGGAAGCGTTTCGCGATATGACCGGTACTGGCGAGCTTTGGCTCGATACGGCCGGATATCCGGCTCGGATTACGCTCGATTTGGCGTTTTCACCAAATAACGAGGGAGAACGAATCACCGCCTATGTTCGCTCAGACTTTTACGATTATGTCGCTTCCCCTGACGCGGGGTTGCCTGCCTTGATCGATAATCCCTATAGTTGGTTGCAAAGTCACGCACAAGCGGTTAGTCAGCCGGAAACCGCTAGCGCGATTGGCTGGTCGATCCTATTGATCGTTGTGGGGGTCATGCTGGCTGTTTTAGTGATTCGCACAGCCCACACCAAACAATTTCATGCGACGCTCGCATCTTTGATTATCGCCGGTATGGTCGTGCCTCCATTGGTATATGCTCGTGATGTCCATGCCTATTACGAAAGAGAAGTGGCTCGCTCCCATGAACAGGCGGCCGAAGAGTTACAAGTCGAGCAACAAACAGCGATTCGTGAGGCGCAATATGCCAATGATTGGAATCCGCAACTAAACCCTTATGCGCAAGGTGAGGCACTCGCAGAAGCTTACGAGTTGGTGGCGCAAGAAACGGCCGAAAACACCACGTTACTCGCCACCGCCAATACCTCAACTACCTCAACTACGGAGCTAGATAGTGATGGGGATGGGGTCAATGATATGGAAGAAATCTACTGGGATTCTTGCCCTTATCTCACGACATCAAGCGAATACACGGCCGAAGAAGATTGTAGCGGTGTGGCCGATCCTAGCGACTCCGATGGGGATGGACTCACTGATTACGCCGAAATTTTGCAGTTGGGGACTTATCCAGATTTGGCCGATAGTGATGGGGATTTCATTACCGATACCCTTGAAGTTGAGGGGTTTGATTACAATGGGATTACTTGGTATCTCGACCCGATGGAACGTGATACCAACAATGACGGCCGTAGTGATATGGCTGAGTGCCCTGTGTGGAACCCAGAAAGTGATGATTTTGATGCTAGCGCGATTTGCCCTGACACTGACGGCGACGGGGAGCCGGACCTATTCGATGTTGATGATGACAATGACGGCTTGTGGGACATTGATGATTATGACCCGATTAGCGAAGCGGTCGGATTCGGCCGAGACAATCCGCTGAATCTCTCTTTGTCCGGTTTGCAAACCGATAAACCGGTTGTGGTGGATGTGACTTTTCGCCCGGCCGACTCTGAACAGCTGACCTACTCAAATTTGGTGCTTGACTGGCCGGAAGGGGACTATGAGGGGCAGATTACCCGTGGTTTAACCACCACGTTTGCCACGACCAACGACAGTGATGCTTATAGCACCGATGCTACTGCGTCTTACGGGGATGTACGCATCATTCCGGTGATGCGTATCACCATGCCATACACCGACGGCCACTACGCTAATTTGCCGGTTAATGACACCTATCATGGTGTTGATCGGACGCTCGGGGTGACCAACACGGAATGGCTGGATGACACCGAGCTGTCGAGCTATGGGATTAATGTGAGCGATGTTGATGCGACATCGGGTGATTTGGTTGTATATGTGCCGGTTTCGACCGTTTATGGGGAAATGGCTGATTCGGCCGTCGCCTTTAACGCCAAAATGATTTACCAACCCAGCCAAGGGACGAACGGGATCGCCGATTGGGGGAACGATCATCAATATGATCTCCTCTGGATGGTACAGATGATTACCGATAGCTGTGTGGCTGATGTGGATGAAGACGGAGATGGAGATACTGAGAATGAGAGCGGGGCCGACTGTACCCGTGAAGATGATTTAGAGGTCATCCATATTTATCGTGACGATTGGGAATTGGTCAGCTTGCAGGTTACTGAAGAACATGGCCTTGATGCCACAGTTTTGTTCGAAGATCCGGCCGAAGATGACAACCTAAACCTTGATGACCAGCTTTGGCTTTACGGCTGGAATATGGTCAACGGATTTGTTGAAGGGGTGGATTGCGATGCGCTTGATGCCAACGGAGATTGTGTTGGCAATGATCAACGAGATATCCGGCTCGATAACCTTGATAGCTATTTGACCACATGGGGGAACGGGAATAACTATGTGAGTATGACGGCCGTTACGACATATCCACACCAAGATTACCTTTACCATGTGGCTTACACGACGACCAATGAAATCTTGGATGGCTTTAACAGCTACGTGAATAGCTTGTCTTATGTTTCGACCCTAACCGCCTATGAAACGACCAGCCGTAGCCGTAGCTTGCAACATGATAGTGACAGCAGTGGGAATCGGGTTTTGCTTGATTTCACCGGCGAATCAACCTACATGACGGCCGCAGCTTTTATGAGTACTTATCAATATGATGCTGTTGCGGGTGATTGGGAACAGGCGGAAGAGGCACTTTATTTCGACTATTTGACCAACTATCTGCAAGGGTATGATGATTTCTTTGCGGCGGCCGATGATAGCGATGAAGCGGCTGCTGATGTTGCTGGAAAGATGATTTTGGTGCAATCGTTTTACGCCATGATGACCCGTGGTGTGAGCAGTGTGGTTGAAATCGATGCCAGTACGATTTATGAAGTGTATTTCGCCTCGGAAGAGGAATCGGACGGATTTTTTGAATATTACAATCTAACCATCGATGTTGCGGGTAGCACCTCGGCTAAGCGACTCGCGACCGCTCTGTACTATGGTTTGTACAGTTATATATGGGGCAAGAAAAATAGTTCGATCCTCGGTTATCGGGACCTCATTGGTCTTATCTATGATTCTAAAACCCCAAATCGGTTGCTTAGACAGACCGATAATATGTTAGGTGTGAAGCACTCTTTGCGAACACAACGGTTTACCAAGTGGGTTGATAAATTCACGGTTGGTCAAACGAGGAAGAAAACTATATCTGCTTCGGCTGCCGGCGGCAGATCATATAAGACGCAGATTTCCTTAAAAGGGTTCTCTTACTCGTTGCGTTTGTTTGCACTCGGGGCGGCCGTGATCGGCTCGGCCGTGATCGCGGATCAATTGGGGGCGGATGGGGTGGCCGTTGCTTGGCTTACCTTTATCGGCATTGTGTTTGTTAGCCTGAGTATGATTTCCTTTGCCCTGTTAGAGTCGATCTCGTTGGCTCGAAAAGCGCTGCTGATGTACAAGGTAGGCAAGCTTGACAAGGTTAGGGGGGCCACACTGATTAAACAAGCGGATAATTTCAAGGGGAAATACACCAAACTCTATCGGAGCCATGCTCTTTACGGGATCCTCATCGGCCTGGCCGTCTCCTTTGGTGTCTTCTTTTGGACACTATCCCAAGTTGGCAATAACCCGCTACTGGTCAAACTGGCATTTGTTTACTTGGTCGCCTCGGTGGCGGTAGAACTGATCTTCTTTGCGCTGGCACTGTTTGTCCCGATAGGGACGCTCATCGTCACGATCTTAGAAGCGATTGATGCGATTCTGCTCATCCTAGAATATTGCGATAATCTGCTAGAGGGGACAGGGGCCGATGGTGAGAACGTCGTCCTCGATGCGATTTGTTCGATAGAGACCAACTTTTCGATACAAGGGGCGATTACCGATGCGATCGCCGATGTGTTGTATGACTTCGATCTATATGCCGCCAATTTAGATGATGATGACCGGATCGATATGGACATTAAATATGACATGATCGATAGCGCACTAGGATATTCAGTTGATAACGGTATGATCATGACAATGACCATTACCAATACGGTCAAAAGTGACCCCGCCGTACTCTTTTTCGAGCCAGACGAAAATACCGATTACAGTAATTACGCTAGCTATGGCAAGCTAAAACAGCTCAGTTTTGAACATGATCTGACCTTTGATCGAAATGCGTTGGCGAATGTCGAGCTAGAAAAGGGTGAACACCCAGATGCATGGAGTACCGGCTATGAAGTGGTTACCGATACGTGGACGGCCGTGACCTCTTACGTCTACATCAGCGAAACCTTTACCCTTACGATTCCGTTTAACATGGCCCAAACCGGTATTAACAGCAAGCTGCCCAAAACCTTCTTTAATGAAGCGTACAATGTTCAAGGAGAAGGGTGCTGGATATTCGACATCGACTGTGAAGAGTTTGAATTTGCGGATAGCTTCTCGTCCAAAATAGACCCGCTGACTTTCGATATTCTGCCAGCTACTCTTACCGAATTTGTCTTGCTTGACTGGAACAATAGCAACGTTTTGGCTTTCCCGAATCAATATGATCAAGATGGGGATGGGTTGCTCAACCAATACTTTAATGGGACAGACCTAAATGACAAAGACTCTGACAGCGATGACGATGGATTGGATGACTACTATGAACAAGTCTATTCAACCAATGGGGTGTTGCTCGATAGCGACAATGACGGGCTGAGTGATTATGAAGAAAACATCTTCTTCTATACCGATCCCTATAACCCCGATATCGATGATGATGGCTTGAATGATGGGCTTGAAGTGAAGCAAGGGTGGCTTATTCCCTACACCGATGCCAGTGGGACGACCCAAGTGACCCGTATCTGGTCCAGCCCCTATCATGATGATTATGATGATGATGGGATTAAGGATGCTCAGGAATACCTTTACAACTTCCATCCGAATCTTGATAGTGACTTGTCGGTAATTGATGATTATGTGCAGTTTACCGGCTTGAGCTTAGAACAATCAGATGCGGCTCGTTTGCTCTTGAAACTAGATGATGGCTTTGGGGCGACGATCCTCAATGATGAATCGAAAGATTTGAACCACTTTATTTGTAATACTGCGACCTGCCCTGAAATGGAAACAACGGGTAAATACGGCTTTGCGCCTGAATTTGATGGGGTTGATGATCTAATCGCTAACACCGACCTAAACTGGGATGCGCCTCAATTTACGATTGCGGCTTGGGTTTATGTGACGGGTGATGACGGCCGTGATCAACCTGTATTTGGTTCAAGTAGTGGCAACACGGCCGATAGCCCCCCCACCATTATCGTTAAAGACACCGGCGCGAGTAACCTGACCGTTGATATCGGTTTTGGTGATGGCACCAGCTGGCAATCCCATTCCCCCAACAGCAATTGGGTGACCCCAAACACATGGCAACACGTGGCCGCAACGTTTGATGGGGAGCGATTCCGTACCTTTATCAACGGGAACAACGTCTGGTCCCCGAATGCGGGCACATTTGCGGAGTTGACCCCAGCTACGATTACCGAATGGCAGATCGGGGCCAATGGGAGTGATTTCTTCGAAGGAAAGATCGATGAGGTGATTTTCTTTGATCGCGCCTTGAGTGATGAAGAGGTCGCAGATGTCAAGAACGGCCTGTATGATGTCAACGATTACTACGCCCAACCGGGGGCAGAATATCTATACAATGCGACGATCAGCAATACCGCTCCTGTCGCGGATGTCCATGGCTTCCTCAGTGCTGAAACCGGCTTCGTTGATCCCATTATCGGCACACCAGAACTCTATATCGGCTTTGATAGTGATCAGCGAATCGCTTCGTTTGACAACACCTTTAACACGACAAGTGACATCACCTGCCATGATGATGGGGATTCTTGCCCTACCAATTCTGATGGGACCAATACGATCATGGGGACCAGCTTGCTCTTTGATGGGGTTGACAATTTGGCTTATTTGCCGAGTCTGACTTCAAATAGCACAGACAGCGACCAAAGCGGGATTTTCTTTTATCTCTATATCAACAGCTTGCCCGTGACCGATACGCAGGTTGTTATTATCGATACGATTAGCACCGCCGATGGTGCGGCCGATATTTTGCTCGACCAAGCGGGTAATGTCACCCTTGAAGCGGAAGGGTATCCGGCCGTTACACTGGTCAGTGGCGCGAGCACCGGTACATGGATTCATTTGGGCTACCAAGCGGGGAATGTCTATCGCAATGGTAACCAGAGAGATTATGATGCCAGTTGGGTCACGCAACCCCAGTTTGGACCGGCCTATTTGGGCAATAGTGGTGATCAAACCAAAGGATTTGATGGGTATATCGATGAACTGGTTATTTATCATGAGCTGGTCACTGAGAATGATATTTCTAGTGACCTGATGGACGGCCGTTATGAATTAGATGATGAAAGTGTCGTTCCGCACGCGCTCTTCCGCTTTGAAGATTTGATTGAACTCAACACCACCCTTTACCCAGATACTAGTGAATATGCTAACCATGCGATTTGCGAAGACAGTAGCACCTGCCCGAGCAATGCCATCGGTTGGGACGGTAATAATGCGGTGGAATTCGATGGGGTTGATGACTACTTGGTTGTTACTGGCACCAATCCGATTTTTGATGAGTACTATGTTTATGACAACGGTATTTCATTCTATATTTATCCCACCTCTTATCCAGCAGAAGGTGAACGCGCGTATATTTATGATACAAACTCTACTGGGGCTGACGGGACGCAGCTGGATATCTATCTTGATTCAGATGGGAAAATTCGAACACGTTCGTTTAGCGTACACACCAGTAAGAAAAGCGTGCCGTTAAATGAGTGGACACTGATCGAGATCGATACATATTATGAAGCGGCCGCTGGTGATGGTGGTCACCCATGGCAACATGGGCAATATTATTTTGATGGTGAATTCTCACTCATGGACAGCAATGCCATCAGAGCAACATGGTGTACCCGCTGCGATCGGAGTGAAGAAAACGGCTTGTATGCGGCGAGCGGCCGGATCGGTAACAGCTTAGACGGTGGAGACCCATTCGAAGGGTATATTGATGATGTGCAATTCTCTATTGCTAAAATCGACTTTGAGCCATACGAAAGAACGGTGAGCTATGTTGATCCTGTTCATGAAATAGAGCGGGTTGAGTGTGATCTTGTTTTTGAATGCCCTGAACAATACGGTCAGGTCGCCCTTTTCGGGGGGAGCGACCGGCTCGATGTAACCGAACGACTCGATTTTGCTGACGGGGATTACACGATCGGATTTTGGTTCCGTGACCCCCACGCCTTGGCGCAAACCTATGTGGCCGCTTATGACAGCTCTGATCTAGGGGTGAGTGTGGAGATGAACGGCAGTGGACAGATCGAATTCGGCCATCACTTGCCACTTGGCTCCAGCGGAACAGTGATCGTTAGCCCCAATAGCTATAACGAAAGCGCTTGGCACTATGCCACGGCCGTGAAAGAGGACGACACCATGTCCCTCTATATCGATGGGGAATTTGTTGCTTCAGTGGCCGGTGTGACCGGCACGGCGACAGATAGCCTTTCTGTTGCTCTCGGCTATGACCCAACGACTGACAGCAACTATCTCGATACGTTTATGGATGAGCTGATTATTCTGGAACAAGCGGTGTCCGGCGATGAAGTCGCGTTGCTCATGGACAGCACCTTCCCATTGATCAACCTCCCTGAACCCTTTATCACCTTTGATCTCGCGCCCAATGAATCAACCCGCTTGGTTGGCGTCGCTGAAATTTCGGAAAACGCAGCCAACAGTTCACACTACTTAAACAACGAAGTCGAGGTGGCGCTTGATCTAGAAACCGATTTGAGCTACACCACCTACGAAAACCGAGATGGGGTGTGGTCCGCTTACTTCCGCTTTGAAGAAGTGCCCGGCGATACCGCGTTTAATAACTTGGTTGGTTATGGCAGTGGTACCCCCGGCGATCAGGTTGATGGTGTGTGTTACGGCGAACATTGCCCGGTCGGCGGTGTACGCGGGATCGATAACCGTGCGGCTTACTTTGACGGAGTCGATGATTATCTTAATGTTGATTTTGGCGAAAACTTAGGGACGAATGATATCCCCACGGCCGCTTCTCTTTCCGTTTGGGTCAAAGGGTCTGAAGGGACGATTCTCGATACACGCGGGATTGACCTTGACGAAGGGTTTGAACTAACGTTAGGGAGTTGGATTAACGATGGTGGGGCACGGACCCGCTTTGACACGCCACTCAATGAGTGGGTCCATATCGCGGCCAGCATTAATACGATTAGCGAAACGGCCGAAATCTATATCAACGGCAGTTTAGTCATCAGCGATGTTTTTCAAGCTGTGGCGACGGCCGACGTCTGGACGATTGGAGCCAATTATGGGGCACAAAACCACTTCCACGGCTATATCGACGAACTTCAAGTGTGGGAAACAGAACTGACCAGCGCCGAAGTAGCGAATCTTTATCAAAACACCGGCCCCGATCTCCGCTTTGAATTTGACGAAGAAGCGGGCGAAACGCTCTTTGTGGATCGGATCAACGGCTACTTAGGCAACCCCGTCAGTATTGACTGTGTGGACGTGCGTTTTGATACCCTGAGCGGGTCGAATATTGAGAGCCTCTTGAACAACATTTGGTTTGAGCTAGATGGCACAGTGTTTGGTTACGATAACGCCTCAGATTATGATGGCAACACGATCAACATTAACCTAAGCTCGACATTTTGTAATGCCGATCAAACCTTGACAATGCACGGCGTGTATAGCGACAGCAGTGAAATCACCTTGACCGGCTCAGAAACCCTTTCGGTCAGCAATACCGGTGTGGCGACTGCGACCTTTACCTATAATGGTCAAACCTTTGTTTTAACCTATGAAATCGGCGAGGTATTTAACGAAACCAGCCCGATTGTTGGCACCGACGGCCGGATCGGCAATACCGCTTACTTTACCGGCGAAGACAACGGTCATATCGAAGTGGACACGGCCGGACTCGGTGACTTTGCCAACGACGATTTCACCTTTATGGGGTGGATCAAGACGGAAGAAACCAATGTCGGTATCTTGACCAAGGGGGATGGAGATACCAGCTGGAGTAGCAACGAAAGTGCTTTCTATGTCGGTGACGATGGCTTGCTCGAATTTCATAACAAAGGGGACGGCCGTATCTTTAGCTCACAGCCGATCACCGATGGGAATTGGCATCACTTCGCCTTTGTGTGGGACAGTTCGGCTGTGACCGGCACCATTTTGGTCGATGGGATTGCGGTCACAGACTATGACGCAGGGAATCTTTACAATCCCACAGGGAGTGACAACGCCACCGATCAATTATGGATCGGGACACCCAATCATAGTGAAGCGACCGACTATTTTGCTGGGCAACTGGATGAACTGGTGCTGTATACCGGCCGTGCCTATAGCGCGATCGAAGTGTTTGACACCTTCCAACAAGAAGCGCGCTGGTATCGGGATGGGGCGCAATACGAAATCAATATCGATCAAACATCTCCCACCATTACGATGGCGACGACTTACCCCTATCGGGTCGATGGCTATATTCAATTGGTGATGAACGCCACAGATGAAGGCTCCGGCATTAGTTTGGTCGAGTGGCGCTATAAAAAGGACAGTAGCGGTTATAGTGACTGGGCGACCGCCCCGATTTGTAGCGATAGCGTCTTTAGCTATTGCCCTGCCATTACCAGCAGTGGAGAAGGGGTTTATCAATTTGATTTCCGTTTGGTGGACAAAGTTGGTAACGAAACGGAGGGGGATGACTTCTATATTTATGTCGATACCACCTCCCCTAATGTTTCGGGTACCAACGATCATAACAACGATTTAGACACCACATTTAGCCAAGACGAAGACGGCGTTTGGACCGCTTCGTTTGGTGGCACCTTCAACGATCCCGATATCGTGTCAAATGGGGTTGTTGTCGGGAGTGGGGTCAATACCAGCACCTTGTTTGTCAATATTTATGACGAAACGGGGGCTGTCGTCGGCAGTGCCAACCAAACGGCCGTTACCAGCGATTCTAACTGGTCGATCGATTATGTGATGACCGATCTTGATCCAGCTGGCAAATACACCGTCACCGTGACCCTCTCTGACCTGTTGGGGAATGTTCGGACCGATACCGTCTCCGGCAATGATGGCTTTACGGTTGATTTGCAAGAACCGGTTGTTGCATTGGCCCGTGATTTGCTCCCTAGCCTGACCCTGTCACAAACCGACATAATTACCGGCATCATTGTGGATCAAACTGAGTGGCACAATCCGGTGTTGGCCCTTCATTTTGAAGAAGCGGCCGGAGCCACCGAGTTTTACGACTATGGGCAATACGGGGTGCACCCGACCTGTGATAGCAACTGTGCCCAAACAACGGCCGCCGGTTTCTTCGGCCGTGGGCTCGCCTTTAACGGAACCGATCAAAGCCAACTCGTCATTGACTCAACGGTGATTAGCGAAGCGGTTAACTTTGACGACGCAGACAATTTCACCATCGGCTTCTGGGTCCAAGCGAGTACCCCACAAACCGTGACCACCCACTCAACCAACAGCCTGTTGGAAAAAGGAAATGGCAGTGGCGCGTATCCATTTGCGATTCGCTATCATAACAGCACCAGTGTTGATG
>WTJY01000338.1 GCA_011524645.1 Anaerolineales bacterium
ACGAACACAGTGAAGAAGCTGGCGATGAACACGGCGACGAACACAGTGAAGAAGCTGGCGATGAACACGGCGACGAACACAGTGAAGAAGCGGTTGATGAGCATGGTGACGAACACGACCATCACAACCATGGTGCATTCGATCCACATGTTTGGTTTAGCATTCACAATGTCGAACAATGGGCCACAAACGTTGCCGAAATTCTCAGCGACTTAGATCCAGCCAATGCGGATGTATACGCAGCCAATGCGGCCGCTTATATCGAAGAGTTAGAAGAACTTGAAGCATATGTAGAAGAACAGCTAAGCCAAATTCCAGAAGAAAATCGTTTCTTGGTTACCAACCATGACACATTCGGCTACTTTGCCCATGAATATGGCTTCACCGTTTTAGGAACTGTTATTCCAAACCTCAGCACACTAGCTGAACCATCGGCCGCAGACCTCGCTAGCCTCATTACCGAAATGGAAGAACATGGGGTTTGTACGGTCTTCACCGAAACGACAGTAAGCGATGCACTCGCACAAACGGTAGCTGGTGACCTTTCTAGCTGTGATGAAGTCAAAGTCTTGCCTCTCTACACCGGTGCGATCGGCCCTGAAGGCAGCGGCGCAGATAGCTACATCAGTATGTTCCGCGCCAATGTCGATGCAATAGTCGAAGGCTTAAACTAGTCAATCATTGTTCAGCGGGGAGCCTATTCGCTTGAATTGATACACAAGAGCGAAAGAAATAGCCTGTTTAACAAAACAAATGATATACTTTCGGTCTTATTCTCAAACAGTGAGAGATCATCTAATCTCTACAAACGCAACATGACCCAACCCTTAACGTATCGCGGCACACCACACAAACCCAATACCCCCACCTTAAATATGCAAGGTGTCTGCTTGACCTACGTCGACTCATCTAGCCGACTAACGGAAACGGCCGTCAACGTCCTCGACAACATCACCTTTCGTGCCGAGCCCGGTGAGCAGATCGCCATCATCGGCCCAAACGGGGCAGGCAAAAGCACCCTCTTAAAAGTCGCGGCCGGACTGATCAAGCCGAATAGCGGTTCCGTCAAAATGTTCGGCTATACACCGGACAGCCATATCTGCATCGCATATGTACCACAGCGCAGTGAAATCGATTGGCAATTTCCGGTCACCGTCGCCGACGTCGTGTTAATGGGTCGTACCAAACAAATCGGCCTGTTCAAACGGCCAAGCAAACGTGATCGAGAAATCGTACAAAAAAGCCTAGAGCGGGTCCACATGGCCCATCTGGCACACAAACAGATCGGCGAACTCTCTGGCGGACAGCAACAAAGGGTCTTTATCGCCCGTGCCCTAGCCCTTGAAACCAATCTATTATTGATGGATGAACCACTTGCGGGGCTAGATATTCCCAGCCAAGAGGGGACACTCGACATCTTAGACAGCTTGCGCCCAGATGGGGTCACCGTCTTACTCGCCACCCACGACTTAGGTGTCGCGGCCGAGCGTTTTGATCGCGTGATGTTATTGAACAAACAGGTTATGGCCTTTGGGCCGCCTGCGTCTGTTCTCACGGCCGCTAATCTCACGGCCGCTTACGGCGGTTACATGCCAGCAAACAAAAACGGGATTGCCCCCAAAATCGTCATTCATTAGGTAGACAAACAAGATGGATTGGTTACTGGAACCGCTACAATTTAGCTTCATTACCCGCGCCCTCTACGCATCTATCATGGTTGGCATTTTGTGTCCAATCTTAGGCACCTATGTCATTTTGCGAGGCATGGCCTTTTTCGGCGATGCTCTCTCCCATACCATTTTACCCGGCGTAGTCATCGCCTTTCTGCTGGACTGGCCACTAGCGGTGGGAGCTTTAATCGTCGGTGTGTTAACCGCCCTAGGAATCGGCTTCTTAACCGAAAAGAGCGATCTAAAAGAAGATACCGCAATCGGCATTATTTTTGTGGGGATGTTCGCGTTAGGCATCGCCCTCTTGTCGGGGTCCGGCAACTACACCATCGACTTAGCCCACTTTCTTTTTGGCAATCTGCTCGGGGTTTCGACCACAGACCTGTGGGTCATTTTGGGTCTAGGTACGGCCGTTTTATTCACCATTTACCTCTTTTACAAAGAGTTTTTGTTGATCTCATTCGATCCGATCCTAGCAGCTACCTTACGCATCCCCGCTTCATTTTTCCGCTACCTTCTCCTCGTTCTCATCGCCATCACCATCGTAACCTCACTACAAGTCGTCGGCATCACGCTCGCATTAGCCATGTTTATCACACCGGCCGCCACCGCCTCTCTTTTGACCAACCGCCTCCCTCCCATGATGGCGATCGCGGCCGGTATTGGTGCCTTTTCCGGCCTCTCCGGCCTCTATATCTCCTTCTATATGAACATCGCTTCTGGGGCCGCCATTGTTCTAGTCGCCACAGCACTTTTTATAGTGGCCTTTATCTTCGCCCCCGGCCGCGGCCGATTATGGCAATTTATTTAGAGCAAATCGAGTAAACCATGAATCAAAAAACGGAGAAAATTTTAACTACTATTGAGCAAAATGGGTTCCGCCGCACATACGCACGTCAGGAAATTATCGTGGCGCTGATAGAAAGTTCGGGCCATATAACCGCCGACGATCTTGCTGAAAAAGTGCGACAGCACGCCCCTCGCATCGGCCGGATGACCGTTTACCGGACCCTCGATTTGCTCTGTGACTTAGGGCTTGTCCGCCCGATTTATCAAGGAACCGGTGCGGCCCACTATATTTTGCTGGCCGATGGCAGTCATCACCATCTTATCTGTAATCGCTGTCACGAAGTGATTGAATTTCAAGAATGTGTCGCCGCAAAACTGATCGAAAAAATAGGTCAACAATTTAATTTTCAGATCTCCAGCCACCTCTTAGAGCTACACGGTTTATGTGGGGCATGTGCCAAATAAGGAATATCAACAAGCATCGCGAATCAAAATGGAGCCTAAATCCCATAAAACCTGATACGATTCCTACTTGTTAAGCATGGCCGTTAATGGGGCTCATTTCATGCACAAAGCATGATCCCCATTACAAGAGGCCATTTTTTTACCCATATTAATGATATTAAATATCAATCATGACTGTCAATTACTGGCTTTCCTATCCAGCAGCATACAAAAAACAAGTTAAGGCACTGCTCCATCAACAAATGTGGCTTTTTGGGCGAGATATTCTTCATCCAAGAGGCAATCTACTTTACGACTATCAATTTACTCACAAACGATGCGAGGATCGTGGTAGCTCAATGTATGTCCGCTGGCAAGACACGCAGCAAATTGCGCTATGGGGCTGGGGTATTTGGTTTGGACGAGCCGATACAGGGGCGATTTATGTAAATCGTTACAAAGCCAAGCCCAAATATTCAGCCACGACAACACTCAACGACACGATCTATCGCGAGAAATCACTGCCCCGCAACAGCTATCGGGTGACATGTGTCCAAGAGGCACAAACGACGCAACGATTATGGGCCGATTTACTCACATGGCTATCGAAATATGAAGCATGGATCCAAGAAACGGCCGGCAACAGCTGGCGACAAACCTCGCTCAGCGCATTTTCTCATGTCGTCACCGGGCCAGAATCTGCGGCCCTATTGTCAAATCAATGGCAAGAATTAGCGGATCAAAGCGAAACAGTCTCGATTAAATCGAGAGCGCTTAAATCTAAAATAAGGAAGAATCAAAATGAATAACATGCATATGGAAACACCTCCTCAACTCCCAGTGACTGTCCTATCTGGCTTTCTAGGTGCCGGAAAAACAACCTTGCTTAATCATGTCCTCAACAATCGCGAAGGGTTAAGAGTCGCGGTTATTGTCAATGACATGAGTGAAGTAAATATTGATGCACAGCTAGTCAGTAATGGAGACGCAGAACTTAGCCGTACAGAAGAAAAGCTGGTCGAAATGAGCAATGGCTGTATCTGTTGCACCCTACGTGAAGATTTATTACTCGAGATCAACCGGCTCGCAGCCGACGGCCGTTTTGACTATTTGCTAATCGAGTCAACCGGCATTTCAGAGCCGATGGCGGTCGCCGCAACCTTCGATTTTGAGCTAGATGAAGAGGGAACATCTCTCTCTGATGTTGCTCGGCTCGATACCATGCTCACGGTCGTCGATGCGGAAACATGGTTAACCGAATACAAAAATCAACAATCCTTACTCGAACTTGACATGGCAGTTGAAGATGAAGACGGCCGGACCTTAACAGATTTGCTGGTCGAGCAAGTCGAGTTCGCCAACGTTATCCTGATCAACAAAACAGACCTTGTCACAGACAAAGAACTCGCCGAGCTCAAAAGCTATCTACATCGTTTTAATCCAGAAGCGGTTGTGCTAGAAAGCAACTATAGCCAGATTCCGCTTAACCATGTGCTCAATACGGGGCTGTTTAATTTGGCAGAGGCCTCTCAATTACCCGGCTGGGCGGAAGAACTGCAAGGTCACCACATTCCAGAAACGGATGAATATGGCATCAGCAGCTTTACTTATAAGGCGAGACGGCCGTTTCATCCCCAACGGCTACTGGACTTTATCGAAGGTGGCGGCTTCAAAGATCTTCTCCGTTCAAAAGGGTTTCTCTGGCTCGCGAGCGACAACAACATGGCCTATTACTGGTCTCAAGTGGCTCGTCAAGGGTATTTCCAGCTGGCAGGGCTCTGGTGGGCGGCCGAATCACCCGAAAGTTGGCCAGATGATGCTGAAGCACAATTGGAAATCAACAGTGCATGGGAAGAACCATATGGTGATCGGCGACAAGAAATTGTCTGCATCGGCCAACTATTAACCACAGACTCCTTAATACAAGAGCTCAATAGCTGTTTGCTCAGTGATAGTGAAATCTCTTTGTGGGCAGCAGGAAAGCTGCAACTAGATAATCCATTTCTAGGGCAAGCCTAAGCACAGCATCTCAAAAGTGATCTTTTGTTTTCCACCCCTCCTACAAGGGGCTGGGGGAGGTGGATTTTATAAATTTCCCTCTCCCCCAACGGGAGAGGGATGAAAGACAAGAAAACAGCGGCAACAAGACAGGGTGGTAGCAAGGCTCTGCAAATTGATGCATTCAGGGATATTCATCATCAAGTTATGACAACAGAAAGAACAAACATCGGTAAAAATGAGACGTTTGACGTCGTTATTATTGGCGCGGGCGCGGCCGGAATCGGATGTGGCATGGTCCTGCGAGATTTAGGAATTAAGCGGTTTACCATTCTGGAAAAACATGAAATCGGCGCATCATTCCGCCGTTGGCCGGCTGAAACAAAGCTGTTAACCCCATCCTTCACCATCAACGGCTTCGGCATGCCCGACCTCAATTCAATCGCCTTGCGCACTTCACCCGCTTATACATTGCACAAAGAGCATCCATCAGGCAAAGAATATGCCCAATATTTGCAAGCGATCACAGAACATTTCCAACTCCCTGTCCGTGAAGGAATAAATGTTGAGGCGATCATTCCAGAAAACGGCCGACAGTCGAGTTTTATCCTTAAAACAAGCGAAGGTGATATCCGTAGTCGCTTTGTGATTTGGGCGGCCGGTGAATTCCAATATCCAAACAAAACCCCATTCGCAGGCGCAGAGTTATGTCGCCACTATGCCACCGTTTCTACATGGGACGATTTCGAAGGAGAAGAGGCGGTCGTAATTGGTGGGTACGAAAGTGGCGTAGACACCGCAATTCATCTAGCCAATCGCGGCAAAGAGGTCTATGTCTTAGACCCAGACCGGCCGTGGAAAACGACAGAGGCTGACCCGAGCCTAGCACTTTCCCCATTTACATTTGATCGACTACGAGCAGCCAATCAGGAAGGCTTGATTACCTTTGTACCGCTAGCCGCCACCAAAATCGAGCACACAGATGATGTCTATCGTGTTCACTTAAGCAATGGTAAATCGTATCCGACCGCTCATCCTCCCATTTTAGCGACCGGTTTTAACGGCCGTATCCCACAAATTACCGATCTCTTTGCATGGAATGATGATGGTTTTCCGATCGTAACAGAAGAAAGCGATGAATCTACCATCACCCCAGGGCTTTTCCTCTCAGGCCCAATGTTACGCCATCGCAACGTTATCTTTTGCTTTATCTACAAATTCCGGCAACGCTTTGCCATCATCGGCCATAAAATCGCCCAAGAATTAGAGCTGGACACGGCCGTTCTTGAAAAATACCGTAGTGGCCAAATGTATCTAGATGATTTAAGCTGCTGCGATGTTAACTGTGCCTGCTAACAATCAAATTGCTGATACTGCCGAATTTGGTGGGATAAGTGTAAATCGTTCAAAAATAGTCGATTTACAGGGGTGTCATCCCCGCGTAGGCGGGGATCCACCGCTCAAACAGAGTTGGATTCCCACCTTCGTGGGAATGACAATCGTTAATTGATCAACTCCCACCAAATCCGACAGGGCTAGTCAAATTGAATTGAATTGAATTGAATTAATAGGATCACCGTTATGAGTTTAAGTCAACCCAATATAAATCTACCAGCGGTCGTGCTCATCGGGCTAGAGTCTGTCGGTAAGTCAGCGCTGTTTCGTGCATTAACAGGACAAGCCACGGGAGATGAGCTGAACTTTCGTGGCTCGACAGTCAGTGTGCGAACCGCATCACTGATTGAACAAGCGATCCAAGTCATTGACACACCGGGAATCCGCGTTTTAGACGCCAGCGACACCACTGATTTGGCCTTAACGCAGCTCAAACAGGCCGATACGATCTTGCTTGTCGCCCGAGGCACACATGCCCAGCGCGAAGTCGATATGTTGCTATCACAGGTTGGCCCTCTACTAACGCAGCAAAAAGTAGCATTGGTTCTTACCTTTGCCGACCGTAGCCATGCTCAGTTAAGCACGGCCGTTCAAGCATATACCGATTCACTTGGCATCCCTGTCAAATTAGTCAATGCGCGTCAAATGGGGGAGCCGGATCGTGCCGCCTTGTTACAGGCGGTGGCCACAGCTGCACCACTCTCTCAGCCAGATCCCCCCCTCATCCCGTTAATCGACATTCCCATCGTTCAGCCACAAACTACGTTGTACGAACGGCCGCGCTGGGGGGCACCACTCGCCTTATTGACCCTGCTATTCCTTTTTGCCGCTCCGGTTTATCTGGCCTATGTCTTAGCCGACCATTTACAGCCGCTAGCAGATGCCGCCCTCATCGAGCCATTTGTCAATTGGTTATCCCCTGTGGCCACAGCCGCTCCGCTACTCTATGAAGTTCTTGCCGGAGATTATGGTGTAATCACCTTAGGCTGGTATTCGTTCTTATGGGCTTTTCCAGTAGTCCTATTTCTCGGCATCAGCGTCGCCATCACAGAAGAGACAGGGCTAAAAGATCGAATTACAGCCAGCTTAGATCCTTGGCTACGATATATCGGGTTAAACGGCCGTGATCTCATCCCTGTGCTCTCCGGTTATGGTTGTAATGTCGTCGCCGTCTTCCAAAGTCGGGCCTGTAGCCAATGCACACGAGAAACATGCACCTCTCTCATCAGCTATGGTTCAGCATGTAGCTATCAAATCGGGGCAACATTGTCTCTTTTTGCGGTGGCGGGGCATCCTATTCTTTTTATCCCATATCTGTTATTGCTATTTGTTGTTGGAGCCATTCACACTCGTATCTGGTACAAACCGATCGACACAGAAAGGGGCGCAACGCTTAATGATCGTGCGTTCTTACAAAAACCATCTTGGGGCCCTATCACTTGGCGTGTGCGTACCGTGCTCAAACAGTTTATTTGGGAAGCGATGCCGATTTTCTTGCTCATGTGTGCTATCGGAGCCATTCTAAACGAGATAGGCTTACTGACTTGGATCGCAGAAGGTGTCTCACCACTGATGCGATGGTTCGGGCTGCCGAGCGAGGTCGCCACCGGTGTTATCTTCGCCATTATCAGAAAAGATGGCTTGCTCATTCTCAATCAAGGGAGTGGTACACTACTCGCCTCTATGAGTGTCAGCCAGATATTTATCCTCGTTTATCTCGCATCAACCCTCACCGCCTGCTTGGTCACGCTATGGACAGTTCGTCAAGAGCTAGGAGGACAAGTCGCCTTAAAAATAGCAGGACAACAGGCACTCACGTCAATCTTGAGCACATCTTTTCTCGCATTAATCCTGACCTAGAGAATCCAATCAACACCATTTGGAAAGGTAACTGTTCACGCCCCCTAGCTGTGGCCGGTGTCCTCACCGAGCCACAAACGGTGCGGTGAGTCAAAACTGCTGCGGGAGGTGAATAATTACTTGGAAAGATACCGTGATGCAGATCTATAGCGTGCAATACAACGTAAGTAAACAATCAATATGATCCCCAAAATTCCGATTACAATTCTGACCGGCTTCTTAGGTGCGGGCAAAACAACCTTGCTCAATCATCTTTTACACAGTGATCACGGACTACGCATCGCAGTGCTAGTCAATGATTTTGGTCAAGTCAATATCGATGCCCAATTAATTGTTGGTATTCAAGGCGAAACCGTAAGCCTCGCGAATGGTTGCATTTGCTGCACCATTCGTGATGATTTAGAAACGGCCGTTCTCACCCTCATTCAAGCACCCACCCCACCCGAATACATCGTAATCGAAGCCAGCGGGGTTAGCGATCCGAAAGCGGTCGCCCTCACCTTCATTATGTCTGATGAATTACGAGCCAAAACCAAGCTCGATACGATTTTAGCCATGATCGACACGGAGCAGCTTTTAAAGCTAGACGGCAAATCAGCACGACTCGCCGAACAGCAAATCATCATCGCCGATTTGATTGTTCTGAACAAAGTCGATTTGGTCCCAAAGAAAGCGGTTCGTTTTGTCAAAAAGACATTGCGAGAATTGGTTCCACAAGCCCGCATGATCGAAACAACATACGGCCGTGTCCCCTTAGAACTCATCTTAAGTGAAGGGCAACACACCTTAGAAACGCTACAACAGACCGCGACACTAGACATTCATGTGCATCCAGAAAGCAGCACATCAAATGACGGGCCTCACGCACACGTTCATGAGCATGAGCATGAACACCACGATCACACGCTTGTTTTTACCACATGGCGTTATCACAGCACACAGCCATTCAACTATCAAGCTTTGCATGAAGTGATGAAAACATTGCCCCCTACAATTTATCGAGCCAAAGGTATCGTTTATCTGAGCGATAGCCCAGAGCGCAAGCATGTCTTACAGCTAGCCGGTTCCCGCATCAATTTAAGCCATGTAGATATTTGGGATGTGCAGCCTCCCTATAACGAATTGATCTTTATCGGCGAAGCGGACAGTATCGATGCCCAGATGTTACAAGCCCGTTTTGACGCTTGCCTCGCGGAAAACACCCCACAAGATTCAGATTCATATCCAGACACGCGGTCTTGGGTGCGAGAAACATGAAACTCTCACGAGCCTACGCCAAGCAAGTTTTGACAGTTGAAGGGTATCACCTCAAAAAGTCGTGGTAACACAAAAGACGTATTAGGTATATCATAGTGCTATGTTGTTATCCGAAATTAACCCCGAAAATCTCAAAACAGTCGAAGACCTCCAACAAGCAATCATCAAGCTAACGATGGTGCGTCTCAGTTTCGTCATCTAGTATGATCGGATCCCTGATGTTAATCGAATCCCCGCTTTAGCAGACATCATTCGCTCTCAGACTTTGTCTGTTTCCCCGAAAATTTAAGTTGATACATATAAAAATCGAAATGAAACATCGTCTCTCATTCCCAGTCCGCTACTATGAATGTGATGCCTATCATCATGTAAACCATGCCAACTATATTCGCTACATGGGAGAAGCTGCCGCTTATGCCGCCGCCCAAGTGGGTTACACCAGCCAAACGCTAGCTGAAATCAATCGCGTCTGGATCGCACGTGAACATCAGATCGAGTTTATCAATCCGCTTCGCACGGGGGACATCGTCCATATCGACACGTGGGTAACCGATTTTCGCCGCGTTCGCTCACTGCGTTGCTTTGAAATCTACGCCAACGATCAGCTCGCCGCACGGGCCACGACCGACTGGGTCTTTGTCGACACCACAACCGGCCGCCCCACCACCGTTCCCCCAGAGATGGAAGAAGCGTTTCGAGCCAAAAACTATTCAGATGACATCATTTTTCCTCGCGACCGCTTCCCCAAACCGGCCCCACAGCCGGAATATGTCGGCAATATCCATATGCCGGTCGAATGGCGGGACATCGATTCCAATCAACATGTCAACAATGCCGCCTACTTTTCGTACCACGAAAACGGCATTATGGCACTATGTGCCGAACTCGGCTGGACAATGGAACGCATGAATGATGCCGGTTTCGGCATTATCGTTCGCAAATACCGGATCGAATATCGGGAACCGGCCGTATTCGATGACACACTAATCTGCAAAACATGGATTTCAGACATTCGTCGCGCCACGGCCGTTCGCCACTACGAACTCTCGCGTGCCAAAGACGGTGCCATTTGTACTCGCGGCCGTGCCATGTACGTCTGGGTCGATCTAAAAACCCAAAAGCCGATCCGCATCCCCAAACATTTCATCGCAGACTTTAGCACCAATCAAAGCCCAGAATAAGCAACTATCAAAACAGACCAGCCCAGCAGGGAGCCAACTAGCCACATAAAACAAATAACCAATGTATCTATTATGAAACTAATCGCCTTAGATCTCGACAACACATTATTAAATGATGATCATCAAATTAGCCCACTCACCTTGCAAGCACTCCGCCAAGCCGCGACACAAGGGATTCAAATCGTTCTAGCCACAGGCAAAACCCGCTACTCCAGTGGCGAACTCATTACCCAACTCCGCCTAAATACCCCAGGGGTCTATTTACAAGGGCTGGTCTTGGTCAACAAAGATGGCTCGATCAACAAACAACTCTTGCTCCCTGAAGAGATCGCTCGTGAAGCACTAGAAACGGCCGTCGAACTCAACATCCCCTTTACCGCCTACAACGACATGGACGTTTACGCCCTCGAATATAGCGAATGGACCACCATCACCTGCAAATACGGCGAGCCGGAACCCCAAGTTTTCGACAACCTAGATCAGATGTTTACACAAAAACCGATCCAAAAAATCATCTTCGCCAACCCCAGCGACAAACTCGACCAACTTCGGCCAGTTCTCGCCGAGCGCTTTAACGGCCGTGCCAGCCTCGTCCGCTCACAGGATTGGGCCCTAGAAGTCATCCCACTCGGCACCTCAAAAGGGGGCGGACTAAAAATCGTCCTTGACCAAATGGGCATCGATCCGGCCGACATCATCGCCTTTGGCGATGGAGAAAATGACCTCGAAATGATCCAAATGGCCGGAATAGGGGTCGCCATGTCCAACGCCATGCCGGTTCTCAAAGAAGCCGCCGATTTCATCACCCTCTCCAACAACCAAGACGGCATTCCACACGCGCTCAAACATTTTGGTATCATTGAGTAAAGGTAAAAGGCAAAAGGCAAAAGGTAAAAAAGAACATCACATCCTGCGCCATTTGCGCATTACAATTGACACACTACATTCTTTTTACTCATATCGAATGATGTGATATTGACACATTCTTTCGTCACTCGTCACTCACCATTCACCCATTTATCCTTCGCGACTGACGCGATATTGACACGATTTATTCGTCACTCGTCATTTAGAACTCACTCACCATGTCTCCTCATCAATACGCCCAACAAAATCATCCCCGTTTCCTTACGGAACTGAAAGAACTCGTCAGCATTCCCAGTGTTAGCACCCAGCCTCAGCACAACGCAGATGTGCAACATGCGGCCGATTGGCTAACCGCCAAGCTCGAAAAAATCGGCATGTCGGCCGAGCAAATCCTCATGCCGAAAGGGCGACATCCGCTCGTTCTCGGTCAATGGCTAGAAGCGGGTGACGAAGCACCAACCGTTTTGATTTACGGTCACTACGATGTGCAACCGGCCGAAATGGCCGATGGCTGGCTCACACCACCATTTGAACCGACAGAAAAAGATGGCAAGCTATTCGGCCGTGGGGCCACAGATAGCAAGGTCAACACCATGACCCAGCTCAAAGCGCTTGAATCACTGCTACAAACAGACGGCCGTCTCCCGGTCAATGTGAAATTTATTATCGAAGGGGAAGAAGAATCCGGCTCTGAAAACATCAACGCTTTTCTCGACGCACACGGAGATCGACTCAACGCTGATTATGGAGTAATTTGTGACGGTGGCATTGTTGAACCGGATCAACCCTCTATTGTGTGCGGCCTCCGTGGCATCGTCACGGCCGAACTGGAAGTGTATGGCCCCAGCAAGGATCTGCATAGTGGTCACTATGGAGGTAGCATACATAACCCGATCCAAGCCCTGTGTGAAATCATCGCCCAACTCCATGATGAAAACGGCCGTGTCACCGTTCCCGGTTTTTACGACAATGTACGAGACTTTTCCCCATTAGAACGGGAAGATTTAGCCCAAATCGATCCCTATTTCAACCAAGAATGGGACAATGTCGCCGGTGCGCCCGCCCATTGGGGAGAAATAGGTTACTCAGCTCATGAACGGACCGGCATTCGCCCCACACTAGAAATCAATGGCATTGCCGGTGGCTATGCAGCCGAAGGGTTCAAAACCGTTCTCCCTGCAACCGCCCACGCCAAAATCAGTTGTCGCCTCGTCGCCAACCAAGACCCCGTCCGCATCTACCAGCTCCTCGAAAAGTATATCAATGAACTCACCCCCGATACGGTCATGATCAAGTTAACCGAATGCGATATGGGTGCATCCGCTTATCTGATCGATATGAGCAGTCATGCGGTCAAGACCGCTCGCCAAGCGTACGAAACCCACTGGGGTGTGCCTGCTATTCCGGAAATGGCGGGAGGCAGTGTCCCGATCACGGCCGCGCTCGACCCCTTCGTCAGCGAAATCGTCGCTATGGGCTTCGCTCATAAAGCGGGCCAACCCCATGGCCCCAACGAAAACATCATCCTGCGCAATTACGAACGGGCCATCGCCACCGCCATCACCTTCTTGCAAACCATTACAAAAACTGGTTAGAAATCGATAGAAGCCCCACACAACCCTTTCAAATGTGCTAAAATTGCCGTTTGCATTTGGCGCAAATAGTAGCCAAAAGAGAGGTCTTGTGGTTTCAGCAAAACGGCCGTTGCGGCTTATCAGCATCATTCTCGCCATCATCGCATACTTGTGGCTAGGACGACATGTCCTTGCATCTCCACAACAGCAAAATCAGCCCCCACTCCCACAAATCAACGGGATCACCGCCCCAGCCAGCGAAGATATTATCGCGGGGGTTGTCTTGATCAATGGCACGGCCGATCACCCCGACTTTTTGCGCTATGAACTTGCTCTTTACAAAGAGTTTGATCCATATGCCGGTTGGATCGTCTTTGCGGACGGCGCACAACCGGTTATCAGCGGCACACTAGCCGTTTGGGACACGACAATCGGCCGTGCCAACAACGCCCCCGCATTTGCCGATGGGCTCTACCGCCTCCGCTTGCGCGTGGTGCGTCGTGACTACAACTACGATGAATATTTTGTCACC
>WTJY01000245.1 GCA_011524645.1 Anaerolineales bacterium
CTTACAACGCTTTATCAAAATTCATAAATCTCTATCCTTACAGGAGAAAACCATGCAAATTAAAGGGAATACCTTTTTAGTCACCGGTGGTAGCTCAGGCCTTGGTGCCGGAACTGTACGTTTACTCGCCGAAATGGGCGCAAATGTTGTCGCTATGGACATCAATGAAGACGCGGGCAATGCGCTCGCGGCCGAATTGGGGGACAGTGTCATTTTCATCGTCACCGATGTAACCAATGAAGAAGCGGTCCAAAGTGCGGTCAACACCGCAGTCGAGACCTTTGGTTCAATCCAAGGCTGTGTCAACTGCGCCGGTATCGCCATCGGCGAACGTGTCCTCGGCCGTGAAGCACCTCATCGCCTGTCTTCTTTCAGCAAAGTAATCGGCATCAACTTGATCGGCACCTTTAATGTCAGCCGCTTAGCAGCCGAAGCGATGAACAAAAACGAGCCAAACGAAGGTGGCGAACGTGGTATTATCATCAACACCGCATCAGTTGCCGCTTACGATGGACAAATCGGCCAAGCCGCTTACGCCGCCTCAAAAGGTGGGATCGTCGGCATGACCTTACCGATGGCACGCGAATTGGCGAAATTCGGCATCCGTGTCAGCACCATCGCCCCCGGCATCTTCGGCACCCCAATGCTTGGCGGCATGCCTCAAAAAGTCCAAGACTCATTGGCCCAAGCGGTTCCTTTCCCGAAACGGCTCGGCACCCCTAACGATTATGCGAAACTCGCTCAATACATCATTGAAAATGACATGATGAACGGCGAAACCATTCGCTTAGACGGTGCAATTCGCTTGGCACCGAAATAAAAATTACTAACGGTAAATTGGCAATTTATCATTTACCATCCTCCCCGCCCTTTCCAGTAGCAAATAACCTACAGCGCTCCCCTCACTCCCCCATTTACCAACACAAAAATTAACACTAGTCACTAGTCACTGAACAAACAGGAAAAGAGACATGACCACTCAAGATATTTCGCGCCTCGCGGCCGATACCATTCGTTTTCTCTCGGCCGAAGCGGTACAAAAAGCCAACAGCGGTCACCCCGGTGCCCCGATGGGGTTGGCAGACGCGGCCGTTGCCCTCTATACCAATTTTATGAGCCACAACCCAGCCGATCCAACTTGGGCCAATCGGGATCGATTTATCTTGTCCGGCGGTCATGGCTCTATGCTACTCTATAGCTTGCTCCACCTCACCGGCTACGACCTATCAATGGAAGAAATCAAAAACTTTCGCCAATGGGGCAGCCTCACCCCCGGTCATCCAGAAAGCCATCTGACCCCCGGCGTGGAAACAACAACCGGACCACTCGGCCAAGGGATCAGCAACGCCACCGGTTTCGCGATGGCCGAAGCGTGGTTAGCCAGCCGATTTAATCAACCCGATTTCAACATCGTTGATCACTACACCTATGTCATGTGTGGCGACGGTGACTTACAAGAAGGGGTTTCGCACGAAGCGAGCGCACTCGCAGGCCATCTCGGTTTGGGCAAGCTCATCGTGATCTATGATGACAACGGCATCCAAATCGATGGTTCAACCGACCTCGCCTTTACCGAAGATGTCTTAAAACGGTATGAAGCATACGGTTGGGAGGTCTCTCGTGTCGCTGAAGGGAACGATGTCACGGCCGTCCAAGAAGCGATCGCCGCCGCCAAAAAAGTTACCGACAAACCTTCTCTCATCGCCATCAAAACGGTCATCGGTTTCGGCAGTCCGAACAAAGGGGGCACAAAATCAGCCCACGGCTCACCATTGGGTGATGATGAAATCGCGTTGGTCAAGAAAGAATTAGGCTGGGAAGTCGCAGACAAATTCCACGTCCCCGCTGACGTCTATAGCTATATGTCAGCTCTTGAAGCAGGCGCGGCCGCCCAAGAAGAATGGAACACCCTATTCGCCAACTATGCCAACGCCCACCCTGATCTTGCGGCCGACTTTGTCGATCAAATGAACGGCCGTCTTCCCGCAGGATGGACCGACTCACTCCCAGTCTTTGGCCCTGATGACAAAATGGCCACCCGCGCCGCATCTGGCAAAGTCTTGGCCAGCTTGGTTCCAGCCATCCCCGCCCTCCTCGGCGGCTCGGCCGACCTCACCGGCTCAAACAAAACGATTGTCAACGGCACCGGTTACCTTAAACCGGGCGACATCGACGGCCGTTACGTCTACTACGGTGTTCGCGAACACGGTATGGCCGCCACCATGAACGGACTCGCCCTACACGGCGGTGTCATCCCTTACGGCGGCACATTCTTCGTATTCACTGACTACATGCGCGGCGGCATGCGCCTCTCTTCACTCATGGATCAACAAGTCATCTATGTCTTAACCCATGACAGCATCGGCCTTGGGGAAGACGGTCCGACCCATCAACCGATTGAACACATGATGGCGATGCGCGCCATGCCGAACATGTATGTCATCCGCCCGGCCGATCCCAACGAAACCGCAATGGCGTGGCAAATCGCCCTCGAACGGAAACACGGCCCGACTAGCATCGTCCTCACCCGGCAAGGGTTGCCGGTCATTCCGGCCGACACCGCCCAAGGCGCACTCAAAGGGGCATATGCCCTCGGTGCCAGCGATGACGACACGGCCGCCATCTTGGCTTCCGGCTCCGAAGTCGAAATCGCCGTCGCCGCACAAGCGGAACTGGCCGCCAAAGGAATCAAAGCGCGCGTTATTTCTATGCCATGCTGGGAACTGTTTGATGAACAAAGTGACGAATACAAAGAAAGCATCCTCCCCGCCAGTATCACCAACCGCGTTTCAATCGAAGCGGGCGTAACCCTCGGTTGGCAAAAACACATCGGCTCCGGCACCGCCATCGGTCTCGACCATTTCGGCGCATCCGCTCCCTACCAAACCCTCTACCAAGAGTTCGGGTTAACCGCCGAAAACGTCGTTGCCGCCGTCGAAAGCGGCCAATAATCGGTCTCCCCCCCAAAAAACCGTAGGGGATAGGCAAACGATGCCCCATCTTCACATCACAACCAAGACAACCATCGTTTGTCTCTCCCCGGCGCAATTCAGATTGTGATTTGGTCCAAAGAGAGACAAATGGCCTTTATCGAATCACACAATTTACACAAGACCGCTATTTACCAATCCCCTACCTACATCATCCCCCAACACACACGCCCCTACGGATAAGCGGTCGCTTCCGGTTCCGGCGTCACCGTGGGCGGTTCAGGAACCGCAGTTTCCGTCGGTGGCACACTAGTCGCCGTTGGTGGCACACCGGTCGCCGTCGGTGGCACACTGGTCGCCGTCGCCGGAACACCGGTCGCTGTCGGTGACACACTGGTCGCCGTCGCCGGAACACCGGTCGCTGTCGGTTCACTCGTTGCCGTTGGCTCATTGGTCGCAGTCGGTTCCAATGTTTCAGTCGCCTCCGGCGTTTCCGTCGGCGTGGGTGTCTCCGTTGGCGTCACTGTCGGCGTCGCCGTCGGCACAACCACATTGAGCGGAATCGCATACTCGGCCGTCACCGGATCATTCTCGGCCGTGTACGGGTTATCCGGCCCGACCAAAACGATCTTAACGGTCGCCGCTCCAGATTCAATTTCTCGCGAATCCCAAGAAAACAGCTCAGTCGCGTTCGGTTGTAGCCCCATCGGCTCAAACAAACGACCCCAAGCTTGTGGATCATGGGAAATACCGAAATCAACGAAGAAACCACCCGCATTCGGCCCATTCACAGAACCGACAAATTCAACTACACCGGCAACCTCCTGATTCGGGGTCGGATAGCTGATATTGATGTTCGGCCGTGGTGTATTGGCGTCACACGCTTGTGTCGGTGGCAACTGCAACGGAATAGCGATCCCCCGCGCTTGTGACCATGCTTGACCGGTCGTCGTATTTTCCATCCAATTCTGCGCTAGCTGTCGTTCACGATCTAAGACACTCACATCACCATAGGCAACAATTTGAGCGAAACCGGCATTGTAAACAGATTCAGAACAAAACTCATTGGCCAGCAAACCGGTCCACAAGTCAATTGCGACCGCTTGACGGAAATCTTGATCGGCCGCTGGTGGCAACGCCGCATTGTTAAACAGTTCAGTGCGACGATTCACACAGCCGGTTCCCGGAATCGTGCCGGAATCGGCGCAAATTTCCAGCTCCACAATACCACCCGGCCGGTTAAAGTAAACCGGTGTCCGTGTTGACAAATAGCTGTTCATGAAAGCGTTCCAAATCGGCGAAGCCATTTGGTAGCCGGAGGCTCCTTCCGCAACCGGCCGGTTATCGGTGTTACCCACCCAAACGGCCGTAGCGATCTCTGGTGTATAACCGATTGTCCAGCCATCACGCACATCAAAGCGATCAGTCCCCGAGGTCCCTGTTTTCGCCGCAACTTGGTGATCTCCCATCACAAAATAGTTATTCACACCAAAGCTTGGCTGGCGGGCATTGTTATCACTCAAAATATCGGTAATCAAATAAGCATCTTCGGCCGCAATCACCTGTTGTGGCGCGGGCACTTCACGCTGGAACAAAATATTCCCTTGGCTATCTTGAATGCGAGAAATGGTATAAGGAGGAATCAAATTACCATTATTGGCCATAATGCTATACGAAGTCACCATCTCGAGCGGGCTAATTTCCCCACCACCGAGTGACAAAGCCAACCCATAATTGGTCGCCGCACCGATCTCATCACACCCTTCTAGCGACAAGCTAGCCAATTGCATTTGGCCGGTCGCAAAGCGCAAGAAATCACAAACACCAACATATTCGAGCGCTTTCACGGCCGTAATGTTATAAGAGTTACCCAACGATTGACGAAGAGAAAGCGGCCCGTGGAAACGATCATCGTAATTTTTAGGCACATAGGGCGGATTGGTTCCATCAGGGAACTCCGTTTGTAAGTCCCAAATCATCGTCGCTGGGGTCCACCCTTTACGCATCGCCGCCAAGTAAACCAGCGGTTTAATCGTTGAACCCGGTTGGCGCGGTTGCACCGCCATATTCACCTGCCCACTAATCGCCTCATCGTTAAAATCAACGCTTCCAACCAAGGCCAAAACTTCACCGGTTGTCGGGTTGACCGAAACCAAAGCGGCATTATCAGCCCCAAAGCTATTAATATGGCCACGATAATCAGAAAGGGTTTGAACGGCCGCATCTTGCACCAGCGGATCAATTGTGGTGTGAATTTCTAGCCCACCACGATAAATCGCTTGTGAATCATTCGCTTCTTCCAACTGTTGCAACACATAAAAAACCGCATGCGGGTACTTAATCTGTACATCAGGTGGCTCAAGCTCGAAAATTCGCACCGCCATCTCATTAATCGCCCCTTGCGCTTCTTCTTGTGTCGCCATTTGCTGATCAAACATCAGCCCCAACACAACCGCCTGACGGGTCAAGGCGCGTTCAGGATTCGCGACAGGGTTCCAATAGGCGGGCGCTTGTGGCAAACCGGCCAACAATGAAGCCTCCGCAAGAGTCAAATCGCTGGCAGACTTATCGAAATAGGTTTGCGCCGCAGCTTCAATCCCATAGGCCCGATTCCCATAGTTGATTTCGTTTAAATACAGCTCAAGAACGGTATCTTTTTCATAGGTACGTGCGATTTCGGCCGCGAGAACAATCTCGCGCACCTTACGCATAAAGGTTCGCTGGGTCCGCTCGTCTTCATCCAGCAACAACGCACGCGCCAATTGCTGAGTAATCGTACTCGCCCCAGAGACAATTTCTCTCTCGAGATACGCATAATAAATCGCCCGCACAATCGCGTAAGGAGAAAACCCGGGATTATCATAGAAATCGGCATCTTCTGTCGCAATTGTGGCATTAATCAAGTGCTGAGAAATCTGATCAATCGGAACTTTGGTCCGATTTCCTTCGTTTGGATCAGCCAACGCATAAAGCTCTTCTCCGTTACGATCATAAATTCGCGCTGTTTCAAATTGGCTGGCACGCGCACTCAATTCTGTAGGTGAAGGTAAATCACTGGCGATATAGATATAGCCAACACTGGCCCCGATAATGCCAAAAGCCAAGCCAAAGATCGCCAATATAAGAGAGATGACAAAACCACGTCGCAAACAGCCAGAACGGCGATTACGAGGGGCTGGAATGCTTTGCTGAAAATCATTGGATGATGAAGGGATCGGCACCGGCCGTGTTTTTTTCGGCTCGCGTACCGGCATACGAGGGGCTTGTGGCTGTTGCCGAACCGGCTGTGGCGGCTGCCGCACCGGCCGTACTTGGCGCACCGGATTGCTTGGTGGTGTCGGCCGTGAACTATCTCGCACCGGCATCCCCACAGGCTTTGATGGTGTTTCACGCTGGGGCGACTTCGGCCGGATCGGATCATCGACTTTAAGAGTCGGATCGATCGCCGCACCAACCGGCCGATGCGGCCGCGTGGTTGTCTCCCCACTTTCAATATCACCACGCTGCACTTTGATCGGACGATAAAGCTGGGTCGGCTCTTCGCTCATATCAACCTTAATCGGGTCCGGCAATTTCGTTTCACCCGGATACGCAACTTTCGGCTGTACCGCTGTCGCATCAGGGTCATCGATCGTCGACGGCTGTGGCCGCGCTTCTAATTCAGGGCGATAAACAACCGGTGGCCCTTTCGGCCGTTCAATCTCTTCAGGAATATCGATCTCCAATGAACCGGTTGGAGTCAGCTCATCATCTTCGATTTTTAGCGGAGGGGGCGAAACCGCTTGGCTCTCCTCTTCCATCAATTCAAAAATCGAAACTTCTAAACTATCTTCTTCTTCGTTTTTTGATAGACGATCATCTTCGCCGTGATTTTCAGACATATGTGTTATTTTGGATTTTAGATTTTGGATTTTAGATTGTTCGTCTATCTCACCTAAATATTTAGGTCAAATCACGCACAATATTTTTAGCGATTTTATCGGCAATACCTTCGCCAAAACAATTGGCTTTGCGCATTGGATTGACGCAAAGATAGACGGCACCTAAATCGAAAATCGCTAGAATTTCCCTTCGGCCGCTTCTTCATCAGTCCGGCCGCGGAAAACAAAGCGGACATGGGTGCCCACAAATGAATATTGCTCACGCAATTGGTTTTCTAAATAGCGCTGATAGCTAAAATGGACCCACTCCGGCTTGTTAACAAAAAATATAAACGTCGGAGGAGCGACCCCCACTTGGGTCGCAAAATAGAATTTAAGCCGCTGCCCAGATTTCGTCGCAGGTGGATGCTGAGACACCGCATTGCGCAAGAAACGGTTTAATTCACCAGTAGGAATACGACGATGACGCGCCTCATCAACTTCATGGACAAGTGGGAAAATTTTACCCACCCGTTGCCCATTTTTTGCCGAAATAAACAGTAAAGGAACATAGGGCAGGAAGTTAAGTTCATGCCTGATTTTTTGCGTATATTCGTGGATCGTATGACTATCTTTGGTCACCGCATCCCATTTGTTAACCAAAACGACCAATCCGGCCGATTCCTCTTTCATCATCCCCGCAATATGTTGATCTTGCGCGGTAATCCCTTCTTCACCATCGATAAGAAGCAAGGCGACATCGGCGCGTCGCAACGCGCTTAACGCACGGATCACGCTATATTTTTCAATACCGGGATCGATTTTACCGCGACGGCGAATACCGGCCGTGTCAATCAGCGTGATTTCATCCCCATGCCAGCGAATCTTGGTATCAATCGCATCTCGGGTTGTCCCCGCAATCGGGCTAACAATCGAGCGGTCTTGTCCCAAAATGCGGTTAAAAAGGGTCGATTTGCCCGCATTCGGCCGCCCAAGTAGCGCAATTTTCAAACTATCATCTTCCTCAACTTTGTCTTCTTCAAGCTGAGGCAATAAGCTGACCACACTATCGAGCAAATCACCGGTACCACGGCCGTGCAATGCTGAAATCGGAAAAACTTCCCCTAATCCAAGTTCATAAAATTCAAATGCATCATTCCGCTTCCGGTGGACATCATCTAACTTATTCGCAGCAACAAACAGCGGTTTGTCCGTTTGGCGCAAAATATTGGCCACTTCCTTATCGGCGGCCGTCATACCGGATCGGCCATCTACGACATGAATAATCGCGTCCGCATCTTGGATCGCCAAACTTGCCTGACTACGAATCAAATCCATAAAGCGATCAGAGTCTTCTGATAGTGGCTCTGTATGCCACCCTTCCATCATTTCAATCCCACCAGTATCGACCACCGTAAAAACAACACCAATCCATTCGGCGTCTGCATACAATCGATCCCGTGTCGTCCCTGCAACTTCAGAAACAACAGCGAGCCGACGGCCGACCAAGCGATTAAATAAAGTGGATTTTCCCACGTTAGGTCGCCCAACAAGGGCGACAATTCCTTTCTGTTTTGCCATAACGTTCTATTATAACTTAAGTTGAAGTGAGAGGGGTACGGCCGTCCCTTTTTCATAGAAAAAAGCAAGCTAAAACGCATAATAATTAACGGGTAATAGAGGCTCCCCAACCGATCACACGGCCGACTTTCTACGGTTGAGGGGTTGCCGTAGGGATCACAGTCGGAACAAATGTCGGGGTTGCCAGAGGTGTCGCCGTAACCGAAGGGGGCTCATTAATAACGGGTGTTTCGGTCGCACCCAAAGCCTCTTCTCCCACTTCGGGTGTCACCTGTAGCGTATCAGACACGACAACAGTCACCACTTCCGGTTGCACAGAGCGCACTTCGATATTGCTAACCGCAATATTGACAATCGGTTCAACCACGTGGGTCCCCGGCTCCAAATCCAACAAATCCAGTGTCACACTCAAATCATCGGCCGTGGTCGATTCCAGCGCAGGCAACGGACCAAATAAAAAGACAGTTACTTCTTCCAATTCCAATGTCGCCGTATACCCCTCTGTCAAAGCCCTCACTTCAGGGACAACCCGCACCACATCCGATGTAAGGATCGGTTCAATCTCGACAGTCACGACAATCGGCTGAACTTCATCTAACACGACCCCGCTCGGCAAATCCAGCGTCACACGTTGTGTCAAAGACTCGTTCAGCCCTGAAATATCGATTTCTTCGGTGCTCAACGAGCGCAAATCCTGCAAAACAGTTGGCGCACCGGTCACCAGCAAGCTATTTGGCTCAACGCTCACCCCAAGCAGTCGATAACCGGTCGCGGGATTCCCTGTAAAGTTCACAATCAGCGGCTTATCCGCAACCCCTTCAATTTCAGCCACCGGAACCGTCACGCGAACTTCATTCGCACCGGTGTCCACCCCGTTAATCGCTGCCACATCACCCTCTTCATCATAATAAGTGGGTTGGCGAACCCGCACCGCATCTTCTCGCGCATCAGACAAAAATACGGAAACACGCGCTTCCGCAATCAGATCGACACGGCTTTTGGCACCGGTTATCAAAATCGTAGCAGGATCACTGATCGCCAGACCCGCTTCATGGCCACGGGCAGCATTTCCCTGCACATTCACCACGACCGGAATATCTTTGCTAATAATCTCTTCGACTTCTATTTCCGTTTCGCCAGGGTCTTGAAACACGACCTGAACCGACTCTTGGGGGTTATCGGCCGTCGTATCAACCAAAATCGGTACGTTAGAAATCCCAAATGTCACCTGACTTAAATCGATATAGGCGGTGAAATCTTGGCTTGTTAGTGGATTTAGCTGAGACTGTGGCCCCTCAACCGTGATGCGCACCACACGATCATTCTTGTTGACAATCCCCTCGGCCGCCAATACACCTTGCTCTGTAATTTCAAGCTGGAATGATTTATTAATTATCGGGTCGTTCGCACGTACAGCGACCACCCAAATCACCAAAGCTAAAACGAAAGAGAAGATAAGGGTTGCGATATTTGAAATAAGAGAGCGGATGAAACGGACCATTATGAGTTTGAGAGACTACGTCTTTGTAAAAATGCTTTCAAAATTTCGGGCAAGCGGTCAGGGTCTTGGCGGCGCAAGATCCGGCCGTTGTGGGTGATCGAAAATTGACCGGTTTCTTCAGAAATAACGAAAGACACCGCATCACTGACTTCACTAATGCCTAGCGCGGCACGGTGGCGCAACCCCATTTGACGATCCGATAAGTTCCCGGTCGACAAGGGCATAACACAAGAAGCGGCCGCGACACGGCCGTTCCGGATAATAATCGCCCCATCATGGAGTTCGGTATGTTTATCAAACACAGTCAAAAACAATTCAGGCGACGGGAGCGCATCGATAATCACACCGGTATCAATATATTCTTGCAGTCCGGTATCGAGCTCAAACACGATCAACGCACCGTGGCGTCGCTGCGATAGCCGACGGCCGGCCGAAACAACCGCATCAATCAGCGGGGTCAATTGATCCCGTTGCCGTAGGCGTAAATATTGACTCAATTCCCCCACACGCTCTAAAGCACGCCGTAATTCCGGCTGAAAAATAACGGGAATCGAAAGAAATAGCACCGGCAGGGTATTGTTAATTAACCACTGCAAAGCATTGAGTTCTAAGGCACTAATGGAGAAAAAAACAAAAAAAACCACCACCACAATCAAAAAACCGCGCAACACCTGAATGGCACGTGTTCCCTGTACCAAGCGCAATGTCCCATAAATAATAATGGTAACCAAAGCGACATCTAGAATCGCATCCCGACTTCCCAGCAACGTAATCTGATATGAGAATTGTTCGAGAAGCGAAAGTAAATATTCCATAGGTAGTGATCCGATTGAACTGATCCAAATCAAAAATGAGCCTTGTCACTAAAAATAGTGTAAAGAACTTAAATAAAATAGGAGTGCAAAATAATCGTGCGGCAAAACTATAGCCCTCTTTACGCAATAAAAGTGATTTATGAACAAATTTACCGAGAAAACTTAGTTTTCCGTAGGGGAATCGTCGTAATTAGATCGCTTATCCCCGTAGCTCACTCAACAAATCTTCATAATCACTGGCATTGGCAGGCTTGAGTGCTAGAAGCTTTTTAATCGTTTTAATAGCACCATGTGTATTGCCTGCATCCAATTGAGCTTCACCCAACTTATCTAAAACCGAGATCGCATCTTGGCGCTTTCGTTGCTGCACATAGAGTCGAGCCAGTCGCTCTGTTAAATCCGCATCTGTAGGTCGGCGATCAATAAGTCGTTGCAAAACCCCTGCGATCTCTTTCCCTCGGCCGCTTTTCGCCAACTGCACCAAATAGCCATCGACTTCACGCAAAGCATGTTTTTTCTCACCCATCTTGTAATACAAATCGATCAAGGTTAAGAAAATATCGACATCATCTGGATCGCTACGACGCAACTCTTTATAAACAGGGAGCGCCTGTTTCCAAGCAAATCGTTGTACATCTAAGTCACCAATCTGTCTCAGAATCTTCCTACGCCATACCTGCTCTGTCTCACTCTTTTGGCTTAACTTCAACGCATCAATATATGCTTCACGAGCCCGATTGGTCCGTGCCGTTTGGTAATAAGCATCACCCAGCCCCATATATTGCTGAATCGCCCGATCCGTGTGTCCGGCCGTACGCAACAGCTCAATCAGATTGTTACGTAGTTCAAGATTGAAAGGAGAAATTTTCAAGGCTCGTTCGTAGGCTTGGGCCGCACCGTTATTATCATCGCGAACCAAAAACGCACGGCCGATCATCATTAATTTATCGGTCGCTTGGGCGATCAACCCTTTATGCACATATAGTTCGGCGATTTGCATATGAGCAGGCAAGTAAGTGGGGTTGAGTTCAACCGCTTGATAGGCCACCTCGATCGCCGCATCATACCAACCATTGCTATCATGCTCTTGAGCGATATGCAGTGCTTCAATAACCCGTGAAGAGCCAGCCCCTAAAATATCTCCCAAAATCATCAAGCCGGACTCGCCGGACAAGCTATTAAGCCGTTTGCGAGCATCGTAAACATTATTTTGCCAGTTACGGCCGCTCAAAAAGTCAACGAGTGTATTTGAAAAATTGGAAGCACGATCCCGATCATCACTATTCAATAACTCGGCAGCCAGCGCTTCATACTGCTCATGCAAATAATCATGATGCATGGCATCTACCGTGGTTAAATCGATCAAACGCAACACATCGATAAAACGTGAAATCGCTTCATCTGTTTGTCCCATAGCGCGGAAAGATTCACCCAATGAAAAATAGCAAGCGATCTTGTACTCATCAGAAAGGTCTAAAACCTTTTGAAATTGTTGAATCGCTTCTGGGAAACGAAGTTTTTCTTGGTACAGCACCCCTAAATTAAAATGGGCCGATGCGCTCCGAAAGCCAAGGTTCAAAGCATCTTCATAGCTGGCAATCGCTTCATCCGCCATATCGCGTGTCTGAAAATCAAGTGCCTTGCTCATCGCAGGTAGTGCTTGAGGAACTTCGGCACCGGCCGTGAAAATATCTTCAGCCAGCCCTTCACGTGAGCTCTTCAGCGCTTCTTCAACCGGAGCCACTGTCCGGCTCTTTTGCTCGGCCGGATCTAATTCAACGATCTGTCCAATCGAGGTTGATACCGGCCGTTTATAATTTGAAAAAGCCCGTTGTCCAGCACGAAGCTGCTCAACGGCCGTTAGAACATCTGGATTACGTGGATCGATTTGTAAGGCCCGCTTCGTCGCACGCAGTGCCTTAGCCGCATTACCCGCCTCTTCATGTAATCGAGCGACTTCCATAAAGGAACGTGTCGCTTGGAAGCCCCGCTTTTGCCGAATGTAAACTTCACCGAGCTTTTCATGGGCCACAAGCAAATCAGGATTCAAACGAATAGCGGTCATCCAACGCTCAACCGCTTCATCAATACGCCGTTCAGAAAATCGCTTTTGACCAATTTGATAGTAAGAGTCGGCCGCAGCTGAAGCGAACCCTAACCGCTGTTGCATTTCCGCAACCTGCTCAACATAAATGACTTCCCCATCAGACAAGCGAGCCGCTTTTTGGTAGTTTTCCAAAGCACGGTCCAACTCCCCCAGCTCTTTTAATGCGGTCCCTAACCCCTCATACAAATCTGGCTCATCGGGCAACCCTTGCAACGCCACCTCGAACGCCTTAACAGCATCTTCCCAGCGTTGTTCCCAAATAAATGAATGCCCACGATTGCCAGCTTCTTTATATTGATTAGACACGAATGCCTCCATCCTAAGTTAATCATTAACCAAAGAAATTTAACCGCCCAACAGATGGCAAACTTACCCCATTGTCAGATCAATGTAAAACTTCTGTGTGTAGAATCCCGATCAAAAAATTATGGCCTTAACTGCACAGCTCGCAACAGCCATTACATCCTATTCAGATGCCAGCAGATGAGCCAAAATCGCTTTTTGCGCATGCAACCGATTTTCCGCTTGTGAGAAAACAACAGATTGTGGTCCATCAAGTGGCTCGCTGGCGATCTCTTCACCGCGATGCGCTGGTAAACAATGCATCACAATCGCATCCGGCTTGGCATGCTTGAGCAGATCGTTATTAATTTGATAGGGAGGAAAGACACGAAGCCGTTCGGCCGTTTCAGCCTCTTGCCCCATGCTCGTCCAAACATCAGTGTAAAGCACATCCGCATTTTGCACCGCTTCAACAGGATCGATATACGTTGAAAATTTCGCCCCATCTACTTTGATCGAATCGGCCATTTCAAAATCCTCTTCGCTCAACATATATTTTGATGGCGAAGCGAGCACAAAATCGACACCGGTCATCATCGCACCAAACAACAATGAACGCGAGACATTATTCCCATCTCCTAAGTAAACCACTCGTTGCCCAGCCAGACGGCCGCGCGCTTCCAAGATAGTCAGCAGATCGGTCAGCGCTTGTGCCGGATGATTGTAATCAGACAATCCATTAATCACCGGAATCGTTGAATACTCAGCCAGCTCCAAAATATCCTCATGGCGTAACACACGGGCCATCACGGCCGAAACATAGCCAGAAAGGACCCGAGCCACATCGGCCGGTGTCTCGCGCACCCCCATCTTGACTTCCGCAGGGGACAAACTCAAAGCATAACCACCCAAATGTACCATGCCTAATTCAAAAGAGGTACGGGTGCGCAATGATGGCTTTTGGAACAACAGAGCCAAGGTTTTACCTTGCAAAATCGGCTTATTCCCGCCCGATTTATACGCTTTTTTAAGGCGAATCGCCAAATCAAGAAGATGCTGAATTTCTGCAGGTGAATAGTCTAAAAGAGTGAGAAAATGTTTCATGAACAGACCATTTTGGTGAAATATAATGAACATAAAGTATACCACACCGACAGTAGCGCGGAAAGATCAACTATACATAATCGGTTGACATATCCTTGTATGGCCTCTCATGTTATGGTAACATTACATAAAGAAAGCGTTAGCAAAAGGTGAATAGTCAATAAATCATACAATTTGCCAATAGCTAACAAAAATCACTATTTTAATAACCTAAAGTCAGTACCAAAAGGTGGGTGACATATGCTCGAAATGATTTGGGCCTTTATCAAAGGCGATCGCCACATCTACATTCCAATCGGCACCGGTGTTCTCGGTCTGGTGATTGGGTATATTCTATGGGGTCTACTCTTCAACCCTGCCCCAACCAATGTAAATCCTTCCGCTCTTTCAGCACAAAATCAGGATGTATTCCTGCGTAGTGTTGCTGCAGCTTATGCGGTGAACCCGCAATTTGAAGGATTCGCCCGCTTCGCACTAGAAGAGTTTGACAACCCCGCGCAAGCTCTGTGCAGTGCGATTAATGTAGCCAACAACCCAGAAGGGAACAGCTACGATCCGGCAATCGGGCAAAGCTTGTCATCAATGCTTCCATTGCTTCCACCAGGTGCAAATGGTGATTGTTCTCAAGTGGCCGAACCAGAAGAAAGTGGTGGCATATTCAGTCTATGGAATTGCGGTTTAGGCTTGCTGTTACTTGCCCTAGCCGGTGCAGGGTTCTATCTATTGCAACAGCGTCGCAACAGTGAAATGGATGACTATGACATCGAATCGATGACCAGTCGTCGCCCCACGGAAGTACCAACCGACATGCCCACCCTTTCAACTGATTCGGAAGGTGGAGAAACGGCCGAAGCGTCAAATATCACCGCGATCGCTAGTTATCGCACAACATTTGTACGTGGCTATGATGCATACGATGACTCATTCAGCATCGAAAACGTCAATGGGGATTTCTTAGGAGAATGTGGTGTCGGCATCTCTGAATCGATCGGCACAGATTCACCGAAAAGTGTAACCGCTCTAGAAGTTTGGCTCTTCGACAAAAATGACATTCGTACCATCACCAAAGTGGCGATGAGTGACCATGCCTTCTTTGATGATGCGATTAAAGCGAAATTGGCACCGAAAGGGGAACCGATTTTGGCTCGCGAAGAAGAAGTCGTTGTACTTGAAACAGCTTCTCTCATCATCAATGCCAAGATTACGGAATTGGTGTATGGTGACAATCCAGAATTGCCAGAAAAAAGCTACTTTGAAAAATTTAGCATCGAAATTTCAGCTTGGGCCCAAGGTGACGCGGTCACGAGTGGCGGCGGCGGAGACGATTTCGGTTTCTAGTTTTTCGCGCTAATTTTCGTACTGACCACGGCCGTGTGATTTCTCACACGGCCGTTTTTATTTTGGCTCTTTATGCGTTTCAAGGAGCTACAGATTCAAGCGGTTTTGCTCCCCTCTCCCTTGAGGGAGAGGGGTTGGGGGAGAGGGGAAATTCTTTAGAATTCCACATAGGAGGGGAGAAAGACAACTATATTTTTATGTCAATCTCCTTGGTTTCCATTAAGAGCCTACATAAATTACCTCTATTAGTTAATAAGGCTTAGGGGAAAATAGCGGTTCGGTACAAAATAGATTTGATCGAAACGGCCGATGCTTGATATAGTACATATAATGTGTTTGAATTGTACATTATCAATCTTACCCTCTCGCCTTTTCTGTCGATGAAAAAGTGCGAAATATCCGACAAAAATCATAATAACACAAGCTCGTGTGCTTATAGCAATAAGGGAACAGGTTAACATATGCGTCGTGGAAATCCATTGGTTGGGATTATTTTAATTGCATGTTTGGTGTTTATGGCCGCAATGCTGGTTGTCCTGTGGGTCAACCAACGGCCGTCTGGCGATGAAGCGGAAGTGGCGGAAGTGTCGGTAGAAGAAACAGCCGCCCAAGCCGATACCGGAGATGCAGTTCCCGCTCAAACAACAGAAATGATCACAGTAGCTGATCAACAAATCCAAATCAATCCTCTCTCACGCAATCAACGTTGGGTCGTGCTCGGTGCCAATCCGGCAGTCGCAAATGAACCAGCTCCTGCGACGGAAGAAGTTGTGGTCAACATTGACCCGATTCTGCCATCGCCAACAGCGGAACCGGCCGTCGCCGAAGATGTCGCAATAGAAACGATTGCCGACGGGCTTCCCCCCACACCAACGCCGACCCCGATCACGACAGAAGTTGAGCCGGTTGTCGTAGAACCAACCGCTACCCCGCTTCCAACCGCCACCCCGTTGCCAACGGCCGTGCCGGTTGTGGCTAACAATCAAGCGGTCATCTTCATTCCGCATGTTGTCCAAGCGGGCGACACGATGTACAACGTTGCCCAGCGTTTGGGTAGCTCTGTCGAACTGATGGCGGAAAATGGGATTTCGAGTGAAGACATGATTATCGATGCAACGATCTCCGTTCCGGTCGCCAACAGCAATTACTGTCCTAGCATGACCGCCCATGTGGTACGGGAATTAGAAACCGTTTACAGCATAGCATCCCGCTTCAACATTGATAAAGACCACATTCGCGATCAAAATCAGCTGGGGGAAAATTATAGCATTCGCGCCGGTCAAGTACTGTGTATCCCATCTAGCTAAATCTTTTAAGTATGACGTATGAGATATGAAGTATGAGACATGCACACTCAAAGCAACGTCTACTTCATACTTCATACTTTCTCGTTCACAGTTGAATAAGAGCCTACCCACAATCACCCTCCCTACGTCCCTCACAATACCAATAACAAGAAAGAGAGATAATTCAAGATGACAAAAAAAACAGTCGTAGACATTGATGTACAGGAAAAAAAAGTGTTGGTTCGGGTCGATTTCAATGTCCCGTTAAGCAGCAAAAACCCCGCAGATGATATACAAGTCACTGACGACACCCGAATACATGCGGCTCTCCCCACGATCAATCATTTATTGGAAAATGGGGCTGCGTTAATCCTTTGCTCCCATTTGGGACGGCCGAAATCGGCCGATGATGCCCACCTACAAATGAATCCGGTAGCGGTCCGCTTAAGCGAACTCCTCGGCCGTCCGGTTACCAAACTGGACAGCGTTGTGGGTGATGATGTAACGGCCGCTGTAGCCGACATGAAAGCGGGTGATGTGATTTTGCTCGAAAACACCCGCTTTGAAAAAGGGGAAAAGAAAAACGACCCCGCACTCTCGCAAGCACTAGCCGATTTAGCCGATGTCGTGGTAAACGATGCCTTTGGAACCGCCCATCGTGCTCATGCCAGTAATGTCGGCGTCGCAAAAGCGGTTCAAGCCAAAGGGGGCGCGGCCGTGGCCGGTTTCTTGTTAGGCAAGGAAATTAGCGCGTTGGGTGGTGCGGTCAACAATCCGGCTCACCCTTATGTCGCCATTATGGGCGGAGCCAAAATATCGGACAAAATTCAGGTCATCGACAATTTGCTCGACATCGCCGACAAAGTTTTGATCGGTGGTGGCATGGCCAACACTTTTTTCAAAGCCCAAGGGTTAGAAATCGGTGCCTCTTTAGTTGAAGATGAAGCGTTGCCAGAAGCGAAACGTTTGTTAGAACTCGCCCCAGATAAAATCATTTTGCCATCAGATGTTGTCGTCGCCGACAAATTCGCGGCCGACTCACCTCACGATACCGTGGCCACCAATGAAATCCCAGTCGCCCGCATGGCTCTTGATATCGGTGCCGGTTCGATCGACCTCTTCAAGTCAGAACTAGCTGACGCCAAGCTTGTCGTCTGGAACGGACCGATGGGAGTTACAGAAATGCCCGCCTTCGCCAAAGGAACAGAAGGGGTAGGAGTTGCCTTGGCGGAACTGGTTGATAATGGTGCGGAAGTCATTATCGGTGGTGGCGATTCGGCCGCAGCCGTCAAAAAGCTCGGCCTAGCGGACAAAATGTCCCATGTCAGTACCGGTGGCGGCGCCAGCCTTGAATTGCTGGAGGGCAAAGAGTTGCCCGGTATCGCCGTCTTAGATGAAAAATAAGGAACTTTCTATGAAAAAGAATCTCCTCTTTTGGGGCTTAATTTTATCTGTACTCGTCACGGTTGTCGGTTGTGGGGGTGAAGAAACACCTCCACCCGCACCCGCCCCGACCAACGAAGTCGCGATTCAAGTGGTTGAACCGACCCCCATTCCACCAACCCCTACGTCAGAACCGACCTTGGCTCCGGTTGTCATTATCGAAGAACCTTCAACGGCGACACCGGTCCCGACAGCCACAGCGGTTCCCGCAACCGCCACGCCAGAAATCGCTACGACCGCTTACTTAACGGCCGAAGATTTTGGTGACAATATCAATCCATTAACCGGCGAAGAAACTGATCCGGCCAAATTGCAAAGACGGCCGTTGGCGATCAAAATTTCCAACGCCCCACCCAGCTTTGTCCGGCCCCAATCAGGGTTGAACGATGCCGACTTGGTCTTTGAACATATCACCGAAGGGCGTTTAACCCGCTTTACCATTTTGGTTTACGGGGGAGATCCCGAAAGAGTTGGGCCAATTCGTAGCGCTCGCCTGATCGATGTCGAATTACCCGCCATGTACGATGCCGCGCTGGCCTTCTCTGGTGCAAGCATCGGGGTAAACCAACGGCTCTACGGCTCCGATATTTCATCCCAGCTCATCGGTAGCGGTGAAGAAGGGTATTATCGCACCGGTGAAGACAAACCGTTTGAGCATACCTTTTATGCACAGCCCAACGGTTTACGCAACGCCCTAGATGCAAAAGGAGAGAATCGATCTCCTAACTTTAATGGTGTGATGCAATTTACCAGTGAGCCACCCGCCAATGGGCAACCGGCCACACGTATCGCCATCGATTATTCATTTGAAGAAGTGGTTTGGGAATATGATCCGGCGACCAATTATTACTATCGCTCTGCCGCTGGTGTCCCCCACAATGACGGAAACACAGGGGAACAAGTACGCGCCCGTAATGTGATTGTCCCGTTCATCAACCATGTAGATGATGCTGAAATTTGTGAGGAGATTCGCAACGATCAGTGTGTCGCGCTTTCCGTTCAAATTCAATTATGGGGTCAAGGACGTGTGTTGATTTTCCGTGATGGTCAGCAGTATGACGGCACATGGATTCGCAACGGCCGGAATGATATGCTCACCTTTTTTGATGCGGCCGGAAATCCGATCCCGCTGCAAATCGGCAACTCATGGTTTAGTATGATGTCGATTTATTACAACGATCCGGTCAAAGTGACCAACTAGCTCATCTCACAAGAGCTAAATAGGCTCAAACAAGTCGTTCTCCCCCTCTAAAAAAGGGGGAGGAACAGATCTACACATCTGAACCGGCTGATGCTGATTCAATCAACTCCTTCTTAAAGTCTGCCCACCCCGGCTTTTTCACAAACCCAAGCTTGACATTAATATCAAACATCGGGTTGTTTTCCTCATTGTCTGTTTCAATGATTTGATGCCCAGATTCTTTGGCACGCATAATCGTGGCCACTTTAAGCGCCAATGCGATCCCTTTACGGCGATAATCTCGCTTGGTACCGGTCAAACCAACAAATAATCTTTCTTCGCCGACTTTACCCCAAAGGTTACTCATGGCTACGTATTCACCATGATGCAAAGCGACAAAATTAAGATCCGGCCGAAATTTTGGATGTTGATAAATACGCGCGCTCACCTCTTCAAACGGCCGTGGCTCATAGTGATCTGGGGTTGGCACATCAGGTTCAATGTGATTTTCTGTCAAATCCCACATTTTGTAGTCAGCTTCGGGATCAGCTTGACGAAGCTCATCAAGGCTCTTGATTTCGATTTCCTCAGCCGCCATTTTCGCATTCAACCCTGAAAATGCGGTTGGATCAAATTCTTGAATCATCAGATGTGAAATCGGATAGCGCATCATATTGACATAGCCCAATTTTTCGATCCAGGCTAATGCACCGATTTGATCCTCACGTGTTTCCGCATATAAACGGGCCGGCGGTGGATCAAGTTGTGCCAATTCATCGAGCGCAAACAGGTAAAATTGTGTCGCGAAACCGCGCTGGCGGTAATCGGTCAATATGTTGATATCGATATAATAGACATCTTTGCGGCCCTGAACTGGCGCGCGCTTGTAAGATGCGTAACCAATCGGTGTGCCCTCAAACATTAAATTGAACCGACGGACAAATTCATCCTTTCCGGGGTGACTAATCCAATGTTTTAATTCTTCTACCGTTTCGGGATAATCAGGCCAAATCGCATTCGCAAGAGCCACACGGTCAATACATTCTTGTTCAGTGCCGGTAAACGGCCGTATTTCTAACATCACAGTTCTCCAAACAACTTAAATCTTAGCCAGCAAGGCCCAGAAGTTGTCATCTATCTATTGTAGACAAACCGACCTACAAAAAAATAATAAAAATCGATTTCGCTACAAACATATAAAACATATCTTTCTGTAAGAAAATCTGTCAGTCCTTTCACATATCCTGAAAAACTACCATCTTCCCATGTGTGGCGCAATACGAAAGTCCCGTGTACAATTTTTGTAGTAAAATGTATTACAGTTTGAGGGGTTTTAGTAAAAAAAGGTAGATTAATTATGGCTGACACTTCCGCCGGCAGTATCTTAAAAAATGTTCCATTCTTTAGCAAACTTGACCAAGATGAAATGATGGAGCTTTCATCTCGGCTGATTCCTCGTCGGTTTAGTCCAGGGCAAATCATCTTCCATTTAGGAGACCCAGGTGGATTGCTCTATATTATCACCAAGGGGAAAGTCAAGATTGCGCATTCCAATCCAGATGGGCAAGAAGCCCTTCTCGCGATTTTAGGCTCTGGTGACTTTTTCGGGGAACTCGCCCTTTTGGATGATGCAACCCGTTCTGCCACGGCCGAAGCGATTGAGCAAACAGAAACGCTCACACTGCATCGCACCGAGTTTATGCGTTTCATCGATAAGCACCCCGCATTTGCGCGTCACGTCCTTTATGTTTTATCACGACGTATTCGCCACATGAATGCCCAAATTAGTGACATCTTCTTCCTCGATTTACCCGGCCGTTTGGCCCGAACCCTCCTCAACTTGGCAGAAAAACATGGGCAAGAAACTGACGAAGGTATCTCTATCGACCTGTCTCTCACCCAAACCGATCTAGCAGAAATGACCGGTGCAACACGAGTCAGCATTAACAAGGCACTCGGCCGTTTCCGTCGCTCCAATTGGATCAAAGTTAAAGGGCGTCGTTTTACAATCGTCAACCGCGATGAGTTAGAAAACCTGATTATTTTGTCTGGCGGCTAGACAAATCAGAAACAGTCCCAAACAAAAAAGTCGGTCACAAGGAGACTTGAATCTTCTTGTGACCGACTTTTTTGTTAAGAGCCTAAATCATTTTGCACGGCAAAACGGTGCCTTATTCTTGGTTAAAAGTCGTTTCTTCTTGAAAAACAGGTAATGTGAAGCCGAAACGGCTACCCTTACCTACTTCACTATCTACAATTAAACGGCCACCCAGCTTGCGTACAATCCGTTGCACAATCGATAAACCGAGCCCATGCCCTTTGGCACGATTCTCATGCAAACGATTAAACTCCACAAAAACCTGTTCTAACTCGGCCTCTTGCAACCCTGGGCCATTATCATCCAACCAGAAAGCGACCTGATTCTCATCTTCGAAATATTCACCAGAGATTTTAAGTACCGGTGGTATCCCCCCGTATTTAAGCGCATTGCTCATATAGTTCACCCAGATCTCTTCGACCCACGAATCATATCCCCCAGCATTTCGCGGTAAAGCAACAACCTCTAAACTCCCCCCCGTTTCCGCAAACAGGTGGCTAAGCCGATCATAGGCACGATAAACAATATCCTCCATATCTAACAAATGGAACTGAACCTCTTCCCGCCGAACACTAGCCAGCAATAATAGCTCGTTGATAATCGAAACCATCTTTTTACTGGTCGTATGAATCCGCTGGATCATCAACATACTCTGTTCTGACTCAATTGAATTGCCATACTCGCCAAGCATATCAGCATAACCCATCATGACCGATAAGGGGGTTTTCAAATCATGCGCTACGGTGCGTGCAAATGAGTTTAGATCGCCTACCGTTTCGCGCAAAGAGGCATTGGCAGATTCCAATTCGGCCGTGCGTTCTTTGACTCGATCCTCTAACTCGTCACGAGCATGGGTTAACGCAGTTTCCGCGATCCGCAAATTTTTAATATCAATTTGAGCTTGGGCATAAAGGTGTTGTAACTGCTCGTTTTGCTCTTGAATCTGCTTATCCTGATTGTATCGTCGTAACCCTTCACGTATCGTCATGTGTAGATCGGTTTCATCCCACGGTTTAGAGATATAACGATAAAGATTTGCTTTGTTGACCGCATTCCCCACCGCATCAAGACCGGCTTGCCCAGTTAAAAATATTTTTAGCGAAGATGGGTAAAGCTCATGGACTTGTGCAAGAAGATCGTCCCCTTTAATCCCAGGCATAATTTGGTCAGAAATAATAATCGGGACTTCGATCCCTTCTTCTTCCAACTCTGCCAGAACCTCAAGGGCCTCAACGCCATTTTCGGCCAGCTCCACACGGTAATCGCCTTTTAGATAGCGGCGTAATTGCTCCTTCAAACTATCTAAAATGATTTCTTCATCATCAACACATAAAATCGCAAATTCTGTCATACCGAATCAACTAAACCTTGGGATATCGTTTTCATCAAATCTGATTCATGCCACGGTTTCGAAACATAACGATATAGATTCGCTTGTTCTCGAGCACGCGCCACAGCATCACCGTCGGCTTGCCCTGTTAGCATAATTTTAACCACCTCGGGAAATTGATTATGTACCTCAATCAAAAATTGATCACCACGTACTTGTGGCATCAGCCAATCAGATACAACAATAACGATCTCAACTTTTTCCTCAACCAGATCATTAATAATTTCCCAAGCTTCACTGACACTCTCGGCCGTTTCATAAATAAATTGATCACCAAAAAAGCGCCGTAATTGCTCTTTTAAGCTCTCTAAAACGATCGATTCATCATCTACACAAAGAATTGCAACTTCTGACATATACTATCGCGTCCTTACAATCTTTTACAGAGTTTAAGCTGTTGTGCAAGGCAAAACAACTGTAAATACGGTTTTACCGGGTTGGCTTTGCACAGAAATTACCCCACCATGCTCTTCAACTATCTTTTTACTAATATCCAATCCCAGCCCGCTCCCTTCCCCAACCGCTTTTGTGGTAAAAAATGGTTCAAAGATACGCTCTTGTATATCAGCAGGAATACCAGGCCCATTGTCTTGAATATCAACTCGAATCATTTGGGATGACTCATGTTTTGCACAGATTTTAAGCGTACCTTGATTATGTATCGCTTGCAAGGCGTTATGGATTAAATTGGTCCACACTTGATTGAGCTGATCAGGGTCCCCAATGATTTCCGGTAATTTTTCATAATCGGTAATCACTTCAACGCCGTGCTTAATCTGATTGTAATAAAGGGTCAGCACCGTTTCGATTCCATCTAAAAGCTGAATCTCCCGATGTTCCCCTGAATGGGATTGGTGGGAATAGCTTTTCAGGGCGAACACGATTTTAGAAGCCCGCTCAACGGCCGTTAGAATATTATGGTTATTCTGCATCAACCGTGTCAGATTATAAGCCCCTTGCAACAGATTTTCTCGCTGTGGCAAAGCCAAGATCGCTAATAAGGCGGGCGTCGTTTCGTGGATACCCATATCGACTAGCATATCAGACAAAACACGCGACCGGTCAATCCCTTGTTCTTTAAGTTGATTGGTGAGTTCACGACGCTTCTTTCGCTTCTCCCGGCTAGTTAAGCGCATATAATTCTCACGCGCAAAGGTCACCAACACCAAAAAAGCTTTAAGCTCCTCGGCCGAAATCGAGCGCAGGAGGGGTGGCAAATCGGTAATTAGAGACTCTGTCGCTTTTTCTATATTGCTCGATGACGCCCGAATCGCCCCTAACGGAGTATTGATCTCATGAGCTACACTCGCCACAAGCTGCCCCAATACCGCCATCTTGCCGGTCTGAATCAGCTCCTGTTGGGTCGCACGCAAGTGATCTAGGGTATCGGTCAATTCAACCGTTCTCTTCTGCAAATCGGTATGCGCTTCTTGCAACGACTTTTCCGCCATGCGACGTTCTTCCACCTCAACTTCAAGCTGGCCATTGACACGAGCCAACACATCTTCTGTTTCACGCCATCGCGGAACAATGGTGCGCAGAATGACCCGCGCGGCCGTCGGGCTCGTTTGCAATAACTGATCGAAATGAGTTTGGCTCAATGAATACACGACCGCTTCAGTTTGTGCTGTCGCATTCGCCATTCGAGGAGCAGCATCAAGCAAGGCCATCTCGCCGATAATTTCCCCGCTCGAACGAATCGCAATCTGTACAGAACGCCCCCCATAATCTTTGTGAATTTCGATATGACCGCTAAAAATAATGTAAGCGTCAGCTCCCAAATCCCCTTCTGCAAAAAGAGACTCCCCCACCTCCAATTTGATCTTTCGAATCATCTCCAACAATTGCTGAATATCCACATCAGACAAACCGGAAAAAAATTGAATCTGCTTGAAAAATTTGACCATGATTTGGTTACTTCCCATGATTAAAGCATCAGTGTGCCAATAAACACCGCTCCGAGTAGAGCGATTGTAATATCAACCCCAGCCAGACGCCATGGGAACCAATTAAAGACATCATAAAAACGGTGTCCCTCTTTCATTTCGCACCAATAAATCCCCACGAGTAGCATGATCGCAAACAGGCCGAGACTGATCCCAAGCGCAAAAGGACCGGATAAAACAGAGACAAACAGACACGCACGGCCGAGCATACGCAAAAGGGCCAGCCGCTGGGGAGAACAAGGGGATTGGGCACTATAAGACCATATACGCTCAGTAATACGCCACACATCGGTAACCAAAACCAAACCTAAAATGACAAAAACGGCCGTTAGTTGCTCCGCATTGGGCATATCAAACCCTGCCTGTGTCATCCAAAAAGCCACGGCCGCAATCGAGATAATATGTAACCCTTGATCGAAAAAATAAGCGACCAAAAAATATTGCGGATGGGAATGGGAAAAAATATTTTTAGAAAAATCGATCACCAGATGGCTAATCATTAAAACCATCAAATAGACCCAAGCATTCTGGGCCGGCCGTACCCAATACAACATAATAATCATGGCCGTCAAGAGATGTACCCCGACATGTAACAACAAACCGAACCATGTCGTTTTAATTTTTACTATCCAATCGGTCTGAAATGGATAATCACCTAAAAAGTGAGCCAATAAAAGATACCAAAACATATTGATTGTCCCTAACTCCATGTAGCCAGATCCCGAAATCGCTTGTATTTCAAGGAATGGCACAATAGCTCCATCAGACATAACAGCAAGTGAAAACGAAATTAGGAAAACACAAAATTCCGCAGTCTCCCCATCAAGTTAGTCAAAACTGAAGAGAGCTCTATAAACGCTGCTATGTACACCATTAATGCTTAATAACACAATATCTAAAACAAAGGCTGTCCCCGCCTTATGTAGCTTGATTAGTTGTGATCGCACAAGCACAACCCATGCTTTTCCCAAAGGTGTAGCTGATATGAATGCCGATAATGTTTTGCCGAAAAAGCGATGCTACCAGATCACTTCCTACGACTTTACAAATCTTGACGCGCAAAACGTGAAAACGCCAGCGGATTCTAATAGATTTTGCTAAAATGTAGCAACTTGTCAAATCAAGAAGTCACAACATTTGCCAGAAGCGGAAAAAACGGCCGATTCTGACAAAATCTATTCATCAACCTACATCACAACTATATTCACAGCTCAAAAAACAGAAATTATGACTCTCCAGACCAGCCTAAAAATTCTATTGCTCACGGCCGTCACTCTCACAGCCGTTGCCTGCGGAGGCGCCACCAGCGATCCCGCCCCCATTGTTGAACAGTACATTACCGCCAAGGCAAGTAGTGACGAAACGACCATCCGCGCCCTTATCTGCAGTGAAATGGAAGCGAACATCAGCATGGAAGCCTTAACCTTCGATGGCATCGAAGGGGTTGAAATCGAGGATATGTCCTGCCAGCAACGGAATGGAAGTGAAGTAGTTGCTTGTTCCGGCCGGATTACCGCCCTGTATGGATCAGAAATCAGCGAATTTCCTTTGGAAAATTATAGAGTTGTACAAGAAGATGGTGATTGGAAATGGTGCGGTGAAGCTGAATAAAATGATGTGCGAACGACCATAAAAAGCGTCTATTATGAAGAAACTCTTGTCATCAGAAAATTTATGGGCTGTCACATTGACAATAATCATTTTACTGCTGATTATTTTGTCAAGTGATAGTACACCGCAGTGGATATACCAAAATTTTTAACATATTTTATGAATCGAATCCCATCCGTAATTCTACTGATCTTAATATCAATCTATCTTACAGCATGCAATTCACCAGATGAACCGGCCGTCGCAGAGATAGCAACGGCCGTGCCAGCAACCCAAACATCGGTCCCTACCATGACCGCACAACCGACCAAAACGGCCACCCCGATCCCACCACCAGCAACCCCATCACCAGAGCCATCGGTCACCAACACGCCAGAACCGGGCACAACACCAACAGAAACGGCCGTGCCCACAAACACACCGGAGCCCACCGCCGTCCCCCCCACCGGCGAAATCAATGGCCTTTTACGCCCAGACTTTATCGTCGTGCCTGAAAATGTGATCAATAAAATGCGTGATACATTTACTCAGGGTCAAACACTCGGCCGTAATCCGAACAATTTTTCCAAACTAGGAGACAGTGTTATCGCCAATGGCGATTTTCTCACCCGCTTTGATACACCCGGTCAATACACACTCGGTCCAGATTACGAACAATTCCAGCGTGTCATCGACCACTACGCAGGCTCTTATGAAAGATTTGGGGTCGGAATGAAAGTTGGGCTTCGCGCATGGGGGGTGTTTAACCCAACTTGGGCCGATTCCAATTGGTGCGAGCCAAACGAAGTCATGATCGATTGTGAATTCCGTCTCAATAACCCGTCGATCGTTCTCATCCATTTGGGCACAAACGACACAGGTGAAACCTTCGAAGAATATCTACGCCTAACCGTAGAAACATCTTTACAAAACGGCGTCATTCCGGTTCTGCTCACCAAAGCGGATCGCTTTGAAGGGGAAGACAACCGCAACAACATCGCCATTCGCCAAATAGCTGCCGATTTCGAAGTCCCCCTGCTAGATTACGATATTCTCGCAGAAACGTTGCCAGACCGTGGACTCCTCGAAGATGGCGTTCATCTTAATGGCCCCAACATGCACGATTACACCCAAGATATCGTCTTTGAAAAAGGGCACACCGTGCATAATTTGGCGGTCCTCATGATGCTCGAAACTTTACTGGATCAAATTGTGATCCCTCAAACAACCTCTTGACGCTCGATTTACAGACAGTTGCCCTCTTTGTCGCGTGCGCGGCCGTTTATCTGCTTGTCTTGCCTAGCCAGTGGCGGCAATGGGGGCTATTCGGCTTAAGCATTCTCACCCTATATGGATTACAACCCCAATTAGCGATTCGCTTTGCTGGATTTATTTTGCCGACCGCCATTCTATGTTTAACCACGGCCGTTTGGTGGCTCACCGCACCACCAGAAAAAACAGCCCGACAGCTCTGGCACGAAAATCGATCAACCTTCGTTGCCCTCATCGGGCTAGTGTCCTTATTGGCCCTCACCCGCTATCTGCCATTAGCTTATCGTCCATTGCTAAACAGACCCCCCGCAATCGGCTTGCTTGGCTTGGGGTTCGTTATCACCACGGCCGTATTTGTCCTCTTTTTATGGATGACAAAAGATAGAGAAAACGGCCGTTTATGGGTCGGATTCGCCGCCATAACCCTATTATTTGTCCTATTAAAAAGCACCCCTCTCGCCACCTTGGTCGCGACCGGTTGGCGCACACTGACCCAGCAAGACATCACCCTCGCCAGCCCACTCGACTGGCAGTGGATCGGTTTTTCGTATATCGCCTTTCGCTTGATTCACCTATTACGGGATAGGCAAACAAAGCAACTTCCCGACATTTCGCTACGCGAAGCTGTCACCTACACCATCTTCTTCCCATCCTTTATAGCCGGTCCGATAGATCGGGCAGAACGCTTCCAAAAAGATTGGCATCAGCTCGCCACCCTCATGCCATTAGATCCGGCCCGACTCGGCCGAGCGGGACAACGTATCGCCATCGGTCTCGCCCAAAAGTTCATTATTGCCGACACCTTGGCCCAAGGGATGTCTCTTACACCGATCTTGGCCCAGCAAACAGAACACACCGGCTGGCTTTGGCTTCTGCTTTACGGGTATGGATTCCGACTTTATTTCGATTTTGCAGGGTACACCAATATGGTGATCGGGCTCGGGCTCTTGTTTGGGATCGAACTGCCCGACAACTTTAAACAACCTTATCTAAAAACCGACATCACCACTTTTTGGCAAAGCTGGCATATCACCTTAAGTAACTGGGCCAGATCTTACGTTTTTACCCCGTTGTCCCGTTCTTTGCTACGGCGCAAACCACGGCCATCCCCTATTCTTATCGTCTTATACGCCCAACTCGCCACCATGATTCTGATCGGGCTATGGCACGGCTTAACCGTTAATTTCCTCATTTGGGGCATCTGGCACGGACTCGCGCTTTTCATTCACAAGCAGTGGAGCGATCGCACCCGCAAATGGTATCGCGAGCTAAAAGCACGCTCCACACCGTTTCATCTTTGGGAGCTTCTCACTTGGTTTATTACCTTCCACTATGTCATTCTCGGTTGGGTCTGGTTCCTACTACCTGATTTCAACACCGCAATCCAAACGTTCAGCAAACTAGTAGGGCTTTAGATTTTGGATTGGATTAGATTGGATTGGATTGGATTGGATAGAGTCGCTCATTTTAGCCATGCGACAAGACAAGACTCCACCATAAATTTTATGTCTCTTTCAAAATAGTGGCAGACGATAAGGGCAAAGCAATTACCTCAGCCAGACCAGCCTCTATCCCTATCCTCTGTCTCTATCCCGTTTCACATCATATGTCTTATCGTTTTAGTGCAAAAATCTATTGGGAGTATTTACAAACGCAAGGGATAGCTCCTAAAATAGCCCCACCCCATACACTCATTTTAGCCATGCAAGCCCCACCGATAAACTGGTGGCAACGTCGCTTTTGGCATCAGCAGGTGCATGGATTCACGGCCGACATCATCTTATTGCGCCAAACCGCTGGGGAAGTAGGTATCGCCAGCCGAATCGGTATCGGTGGGCCAGCCACCGCCGCCCTGCTAGAAATGGTGGCGCTTTGGGGGGTGAAAAACCTCGTTTTATTAGGGTTTGCCGGTAGCCTACAGGCGAATATCCCAAGCGGTGCTATCATTCTCCCCACGATGGCTATCGGTAATGATGGCGCATCCGCCCATTATTATCCTCCCCATCAATCAAATATGATTGAAAACCGAAGTGATTGGACCAATCAGTTGTATCAGTATCTAGCCATCCACTTCTCAACCCATCAGGGGGCAGTTTGGAGCACGGCAGCCCCCTATCGCGAAACCGATCACCAAATAGATCAATATAGCCAGCAAGGTATTTGCGCCGTGGACATGGAAACGGCCGCGCTATTCGCCGTCGGCCAGGCACTAAACTTACAAACGGCCGCCGTACTCATCGCGCATGACTCACTCTCGCAAAAAAAATGGGAACCGGCCCCCGATCTAGTCCTATTGCAACAAACGGCCGCCCAGCTTTACCAAAAACTCATTCCCTATCTAGCCGACCATTCAGGGGCAACTTCATGAACCAAATCCCGATCTATCTAACTGGTGGGCTATACTTTCTGGTATCGTCAGCCTTGTTTCTCTATGGGCTACACTGCCTCGCCATGCTCACACTCGGTTGGTTCATGCGTAAAAGCGAATTTTGTCCCCAAACACGACATTGGAAATCATTGCCCCCCGTGACCGTACAAATTCCGATTTACAATGAAATGTATGTCGCTGAGCGAATTATTAATGCGGTCTGCTCCTTTGACTACCCGGCCGAGCTGCTCCATATTCAGGTCTTAGACGATTCAACCGATGAAACGGTCGATATCGCTAGCCAAGCGGTACACAAACAAGGGCTCACAGGGGTCAATATCGAGTATATCCATCGCACCGATCGGAAAGGGTACAAAGCGGGAGCACTCGCCTATGGCACAGAATCAGCTCAGGGTGATTTTATTGCGATCTTTGACGCGGACTTTGTGCCACCTGCGAGCTACCTGCGCGAAATGATCCCCTATTTCCAACCCGATGTCGCCTTTGTACAAGCACGTTGGGGCCATATCAACCCCAATCAATCGCTACTAACCCGCATGCAGGCGGTTTTGCTCGATGCCCATTTTACGCTAGAACAAATGGCTCGTTCCCGTTTAGGCTTGGGCTTTAATTTCAATGGCACGGCCGGTGTCTGGCGTAAAGCGGCCCTAGAATCGGCCGGTGGCTGGCAAGCGGACACACTCACCGAAGATATCGACCTCTCTTATCGCGCATTTCTATCCGGCTGGCGGGCGGTCTATGTCAACGATATTGTAGTTCCGGCCGAATTACCGGTCAGCGTCCAAGGGTTTCGCCGTCAGCAATATCGCTGGGCACGTGGCAGCCTAGAATGCGCCTTCAAACTACTCCCTCAAATCTGGCGATCTCCCCAATCATGGCCCTATAAACTGGCCGCCACGTTTCATCTCACCGGCTACTCGATTCACTTTTACCTGCTCGGGCTCATCTTGCTTTATCCCCTCTTACTCCACTTCGAAGCGGATGCCCCCGGCCTGATTAAATTATTTAATATCGCCTATGTTTTCGCATTCACCGCGATATTCCCCCCCATCTTTTTTACCCTTGGTCAAATACGAAGCGGACAGAAAGTTCAAGGGCAATTTTGGCGCATACTCTTCATCACCTCGGCCGGTGCAGGTCTCATGGTCAACACGTTATCGGCACTGATCGAAATCATGCTCAAACGGCATGTGCCATTTGAACGCACCGCCAAGTTCGGCTTCGGGGATCAAGAAGCGAAAAGCCATCCTAAAAAAGAATGGCTTAAACAAAATTACCATCTAACGATTGACCGAATGACATTTTGGGAATTATCCCTTGCGATGATCAGCTATAGCACGGCCGTGTACGCCTATCTTTTAAATCACTGGGGCATCACCTTCTACGCCTCTGTTTTCGGCACAGGTCTTTTCTATCTCGCCACGCTAACGATCTGGCAATCGTGGCAACTCGGCCGCGCCAAACGAAACAACAAAGCGGCGGCACAAACAAAAACGGTCACAACAGATATTGCAAGTGACTAAATTAGGGCGGTCTACACAAATGCACGGTCAATCGCTTGGGACAACTGGGCCAAATTCCGAACCAAATAAACTTCATCGCAAACCAAAGCGTATTTATCCATATCACTATCCCCACTCCCCCAAATCTGCTGGCTCTCAGGGGTAAACCAAATCAGCTTCTTAGACCGCCGCTGTAAATCTTTAACCAAATCTAAACGAGGGTCCGCATAATTATTCCGGCCGTCGCCGATAATAATTACCGTACTGTTACCACGCACCGCACTCAAATGGTGCGAGAAAAACGTATCCAAACTGTACCCCAGATTGGTCCGAAACAAATAGCCCGGAATCGCTTTTTGAATCTTTTGGAACAGCTTACCAACTTCGCTATGATGCGCATTATTCACAATGTCACTCACTTCCCCTAAATTGTCATAGAAAGCGAAACTGCGTAAACGAGATACCTGATCCTGCATTTCGAGCACAAAGTAAAGCAAAAACTCTAGCATCGTTTGCATCGAATTTGATACGTCAAAAATTAAAACGATATCCGGCTTGAGCTTTTTCTTGCGAAATTTAAGTTCTACCGGCACCCCACCATAACGCTGATTCTGGCGAATCGTCTGGCGAGCGGAAAATTGCCCTTTATGTTCTTTTTTACGGCGTAGCGCAGCGCGGGTGCGTAGCTGGGTCACCAAACGGCGAATCTCACGGCGTAGCGCATCCATATCGGCCGCAGATAGGGCTTGAAATGATTTCTGTGTTAGATCAGAGCCATGAATGTCGCGTGGCCGTTCCGCCCGCCGTTTAGAGATTTCATAACGAACCTGCTGTGACACAAATTGCCCCAATTCATCTCGATTGGTTTCGATAACCCCCATGATCCGCATCGCCGATTGATCACTCATCCCCAACTCACGTAAACGCTGGCCCAACTCTTGAAGCTTGTCTTCGAGCTGGGTAAAGCCCATTTGCTGTAACATGCGTCGCGTCACCCACACGGCCGACGCAGGGGACTCCGCCCAGCGAATCCCCGAGCTTTGCATCAACCGCTGTAGCTCTTCATCGGTCGGCCCTTCCCCCGATGTCAGCCATTCTAACAATTGAGATAAACGATCATCAAAACCGGACAAGGCTTCTTGCAACATCCCTTGTTCATCTGCTGTCAAATCATCAAGCGCGTTATGCAACGGCAAATCATCGGTGCTGAAATAAAGCGGAAAGAGTTCATCAAAGACCTCAAAATCGCTTTCTCGTTTGATTAGTGTCGCCCGTAATGATTCGCGAAACAGGGTGCGATCTTGCACACCGAGCAAACCAACGGCCGCAAAGGCATCCAGCCCCTCCGCTGTCGATACCACAACACCACCAGCTCGTAAACCACGGACAAATTCTACTATTCGCTCTTGCATGGGATTTTTGGGGATCGATTAACCAACTAATCGATCAGTAAGTAATGGGATAAAAAAACGGCCGAGAAACCTCGGCCGTGTCTAATATATACAATTTTAGATCAGCTCACAAACGATCTGAGACAACAACTACCCACCCGCAGGGCAAGTCACATTGCTCACCACTTGCCAAGTCGCCGCATCAAATTCTGAAAAATCGGCCGGCCACGATAACAATTCGTCCGCACCATAAGAAACTTGCACCGCCACGCCGATATTTTCCCCCATCGTCGGCAACTGCGCCGCTAAATCAACTTGAGCTTCCACAATCCATTGCCGTTCGTTCAGCCCATTGATCACACTTTGCCAGCCACTATCTTGCGGAGCTACATCGGTCACTTCCGCCCACAATTGGGCATCGTCAGTCGTGCCCACGCCGGTCCAGACCCGCTGACTGCCGTCACGCGCCGATTGCCAGATACGATCGGTCACATCAGGATCGCCACCTTCGCCAAACGCATCGATATAAATCCGCACATTCTCTTCGATCACATCATTCGCCCCTTCAATAACGAAGGCGAAGTAAAGATTGGTGGCATCTTTGACCATATAAACTTCGACAATCTGGTTCGGATTATCGGCCATTTCAAATGACTCGAGTGGCAAGCCACCCCACTCAGAAATCGGGGCACTCCCATTTAAGTTAGGTGGCGTCGCAATACAGCTCAAAGTGAATGTTTCACCGCTAGCCTCACCGGTTTCAGGAGGGGTTTCGGTAGGAATCTCGGTAGGACTCTCGGTAGGAATTTCTGCTGGAATTTCTGTAGGCGCAACCGGTTCAAGGGTTGGCACAGCGGTTTCAGTCGGTGGCACGGCCGTTTCAGTTACCGAAACCAACGTCGCGGTTGGTGGCACAGCGGTTTCAGTCGGTGGCACAGGTGTTTCAGTCGCGGCCGCAGGAGCGGGTGTCTCGGTCGCCACGGCGGCCGGTACCTCTGTCGCCTCAGCCGCGGTTGTTGCGGTCGGTGGCACCGCCGTCTCGGCCACGGTCGGCTCCGGCGCAGGGGTTTCAGTCGCCAACGTGCCGCCGTTATCTAGCGGATTGGTCCCTTGCGTAATTTCAGTCCCATCATTGATACCATCCCCATCCGTATCGATCTTGGTCGGGTCGGTCTTATGGATCGAAACTTCGTCCCCATCACGCAAAATATCTCCATCGGTGTCGGCCAGTGTCGGATCAGTTCCAAATTGATCTACCTCGACAAAGTCACTGAGGCCGTCACCATCCGTATCCGGATTGTCCGAGCTGGTTCCCAACAACAATTCTTGAGCATCACTTAACCCATCGTTATCACGATCCAGTGCGTTAGGGGTCGCCGAAGGGGTAACGGCCGCAAGTGTGGCAGAAAAAACGGCCGTGGCGGTTCCCGCCTGACCATTTTGCAGCGGATCAGGCGTACCGGTCCCCTCCGAAGCAGAACCGAACAGCAAAAATGGGGTCGGGGTCTCCGTTGCCAGCAAGTTGGCGATTCCGAAATTACTACTACGTAGGCCAACAGTCAATAGCGTTAAGAACAAGGCCACCACCGTAATCGCCCCTACAATATACGCCAACCCAGATGAAACCCACGGGGTAAATGTAGCCACGCCAGATAAGGTTTTCCGATCACCATCTTGATTAACCAATTTGACATCGAAATCTTCATCATACATCGTCCCCACGAACTGGCGACGTGCTTCTTCGAGCGGCAAAACCATCGTCCCCCGTTTTCCCGGTTCAAGGCGCAGGGTCGGTAGCTCACCACGGACACGAATCCGGTTTTCGTCAGGTGATAATCCCGCCCGAAATGCGGTCGAGGCATTCCCTTCATTATAAATTTCAATCGCCACGTCTTGTGGTAACACAAGTGATTGCGGGGTCATCACGGCCGTGTAAGACTGATAAGCGGTCAAGAGCAACGAAACATTGCTAGCAAGCTCTAATTTGCTATGTTGCTGTGACAAAACCGCGACCCGAAAACGCTGACGGCCGACCGGTGTATCAGAGCGGCGCGGTGGCCGAATGTCGATCGTAAATTCAACGCTGCTGTTGGGTGCCAAATCGACAAAGCTGTCGGTGTAGGTATACCATTCACTATTCAATCCGGTCAGACGCAAGCTCACGCGGTCCGGTTTATCGGTCCGGTTCAAAACTTCGACATGAAGCGTCGCCGTCTTCCCCGGCTCGGTCGTCAACCGATCACGGGTCAAAAAGAGGGCCAACGGATCTTCTTCCTCTTCCGCCATAAATGAACTGGGAATCGGCGGCTCATCGACAGGGATCAAGCCGGGTGGTTCGGTCGGTTGCTCCGCAATCGGAATCACCGGCGGGCTAGGTGGCGGTTGGTTCACAACCGGTTGGCTAATAGGTTCTAGGTCAGCCGGTGGGGAGGCCGGTACAGGTATAACATCGAGAGGCGGTGGCGGGGTCGGGATTTGCTGTGTTGCTGGGGTATGCTTGAGCGTCAGCAAATAAGGGCCGACCTGCACCCGCCCATCGGCCGGAATTTCAGTCGGTTCATTCGGCCGCAAACGACGGCCGTTTAAGAAGGTGCCATTCACACCACCCAAATCGACAACCGCCCAGCCGTCAGATAATGCCTGTAAACGGGCATGGTGACGAGAAACCCCTTCGGCCGGCAAAACCATATCATTGGTCGCCCCACGGCCGACCGTAATCAGCGGTTCCGACAAAGGCATATAGTTTGCGGTCCGATTGTCCGACTCAATCTGCATAAAGAAGCCATCAGGAGCCACATCGGCAGCTTGCGACTGCACCGCTTGATCCGCATCCGCCATACGAATCACCCGTGTCGGTGAATCTGACAGCGAGAACAAAGTGCTACGCAAAACGGTAGCCAGCTCTTGGCCACTCGCAAAACGGTCCCCTGCATCTTTAGCCAACAAGCGCAAAATCACCGTATCAACAAGAGGGGGCACATCACCGCGATGGACGCTCGGTGCTTCCGGCATTTCCCCACGCAAATGGACAGAAAGCGCGTCGCTCAGTGACTTAAACAAAAACGGCGGTCGCCCAGTTAAAAGCTCATAGATCACCACCGCTAACGAGTAAAGATCACTTCGGCCGTCTAAATCATTCCCCTGACATTGCTCAGGAGACATATAAATCGGGGTCCCCATGGTCAAGCCGGTCTGGGTTTGCAACGCACTATTGGTCACCTTCACCAAGCCGAAATCGGTCAACATAGCCCGAAAGGCATATTCCCCTTCTTCTTCCGGTTGATCGAGCGGTTTTAGAATGATATTGCCCGGCTTCACATCCCGATGAACGATCATTTCGTCACGACTCGTGTGGGCATAATGCAACGCCTCGGCGATTTGAATCCCGATTTGCAACACTTGGGCCATCGGCAAAAAGCGCCCTTGCTTTTGCAGTCGGCTCAAATGGGCACGCAAACTGCCACCGCTAATATATTCCATGGCGATATAAAGCCCCGCTTCACTCTCGCCAAAATCATAAATTCGCACAATCGATGGGTGTTCAAGCTGTGCGGCCGTGCGCGCTTCTTGCTTAAGTCGCTCCCGAAACTCTTCTTGGCGAGCGAAATGGGGGTGCATCAGCTTAATAGCAACCGTGCGCTCCAAATTTTCATCATAGGCCATATAGACGGTACCCATACCGCCGTCGCCTAGCAATTTTTCTAAACGATACTGGTTGATTTTTAAGCCGATTAAATCTGTCATGTTAGTTTGATAGTTAAGTTAATTGGTTAAGTGATTCATTTTTAGCACAAATAACAATGCCTTCGCCAATGCGAGCGGCCTGATTGGATTTGCGCCCCTCCTATCTGAAGGGGGTGGGGGAGGTGGATTACCCCCCAGCCCCTCTCCCAACGGGAGAGGGGAGCTTTTG
>WTJY01000477.1 GCA_011524645.1 Anaerolineales bacterium
AGATGACCGCACCGGCATCAATCATCCAGGTCTCTTCCGCCACAGCGACCATCCGAATCATGATCGTTCCGACCATCACCCCACTACCGGTTCCGGCCACATGTGTTCAACCGGACCCCGCCTCAGACAATTTCATTCCGCTTGTCACCAAAACATTCGGTTTAAGCGCAGGCTATGTCCCCCCCAATCTCGTTGCACTTTCTGAACATTTTTCTAATCGCATCACCCTCGGCTATCCCACCCTGCTACGTGCAGAAGTGATCGGGCCACTAAAAGCGCTCATCAACGACATGGAGTCGGTCGGACTCAGCCCCTTTATCATTTCCGGTTATCGTAGCTACAACACCCAAAAGCTCGCCTTCCAAAAATGGCAAGAGATCGAACCGGAGCGGGCGGCACAACTCAGCGCCCCTCCCGGACATAGTGAACACCAATTAGGGCTAACTGTCGATTTCGGCTCACCTACCCTACAAGACTATGTCGAGACAGAGCTCACCTCAAATTTCCACACCAACTTTTACCAAACACCAGAAGGGCAATGGTTACTCAACTATGCCCATGTCTATGGTTTTACGCTCAGCTATCCCCGTGAAGCGGCCGCGCTGACCGGCTTTTTCTATGAACCGTGGCACTATCGCTATGTCGGGCCAGAACTCGCCACCCAACTCCATGAAATCGGTATCTCTCTTACTCAATACCAATTAAACCAATTTGCCGCCCCGTGTGAGCCGATCCCCACAGAATGACACAAATTGTTAGAGATGGTACACAAATGTGACGAAAATGTTTAAACTCAACCGATCTATTTTCGTTTATAATGGCATAATCTTTTACTCAATTGTCGAATCAATCACTTTATGCCAGATTCTTATATGCAATTGTCATTTCAACATCAGAAAACAGGTCTAAACCATAGGAAATCGTTGTTGTCACAACGGCCACACACACATGCCTGCACCCCATTCACTTACTTTACATCACACAATCACATAGGAGGTTGTTAAATGGATCGCATCCAACAGGTGCTGCAAACCGCCAACCAGATCGCCGAAAGTGAAGAATTTGAGCGTTTTATGATGAACGCCCAAGATTTCGCTTCTCAGCGCGGGGTTGAAGGTTCAGCCACCACCAAACTGTCACAGTCAATAGCAACGCTAAATGATGCCGCGCAACTGCTCAATAGCAGCACAACCAAGACCAATGAAAATGGGTCAACTGTCAATATCGTCTCTCCGGTTGTCATCCCCAGAGGCCATCGTTCGTGGGGCTGGGCCTTTATCACCCTCATGCTTTTGGCAGGTGGGATTCTCGGCTGGGGCGCAGGCAATCTAGGGTTCTTGCCCGATTTCACTTGGGTCTTTTTCGGCCCCCACTATTTCGCCATCTTGTTTGGCTATGTCGCTTTCCACATTTGGAAAAACAGCTATGTCATGATCCCTGATGGGTGTACCGCCTTGATCACCCGCTTCGGGAAAGTCGAACGTGAAGTAGGTGCCGGCCGACACTACATCTTTAACCCGTGGGTACGGGTTGGCTATATCGTCAATACGACACGCCAATATCCCTACAACGCCCCCATTCGCGAGGCGGCTACCCAAGAACAAGTCAACGCTTCAGTCGATCTCTTCTTGCAATTCCGCATCAAAGACCCGCGCGCCTTTATCTTTAGCTTGGGTGGGGTCAACGGTTTTTCAGAAAAGCTACAAAATGCGATTAGTGAGCAAACTCGCGCCTTAATCTACTCGCAAAAAGCGGAAGATATTTATGATCTCGTCGGTGAAAGCACCTCTATGTTATTAAACAGCCTCAATGAACAATTCCCTTCTGTCGAATTTGTCAGCACCAATATCACCCACGCCGAACCATCAAGTCAAGAATATCGCATGGACTTAGCGGCCGCAGAAATGGTCCGCGTCGCCAAAGAAGCTTACACCTATCAATATGAGCTCGATGTGCGCAAAAAACGGGATGAAGGGGACTTGGACAAAGAGCTTGCAGGATTACGTGAAACGCTTTCAGGCATTCAGGCTGAAGTCGCAACCTATCAAGCGCAAATCAGCACCGCACATGAAAAGGAGATCAATCGCGCCAACGCTTATGCCAGCCAGTTAATGGTTGAGGCAGAAAGTGAGGCCAACGCAAACGCAGCACTCTTCCAAGCGCAAGCACTCGATATTCGCGCCCTGCGCACGGCCGACTATCCGGAAATTCTCGAATATCAATACAAACAATCGATCCTCAGCCGCTTGCGCAATGTCGCTGACAAATTACCACAAATCGTCCAAGTTGGTGACAAAGACGATGCCCAAGTCGATTTCATGGGGCTCGCCGAAGAAATGCTAGGAATCAAAGGCAACTCTCTTTATACGGAAGAAGATTTGGCTCAAATCCGAACCCGTGTTGACGAGATTTCACAGCGGATTCGCCAACGCCATACAACCATTAGCAAGGTGGCAACCGTCGAAACGGATGACATCGCCAATGTTGAGGAGGTGCTCTAATGGCCAAAAGTTTTTCTAAAATCCAAGAAGCGGTCGCCAATCTCGATCAGGTCCGCGAACTATTACGCTCCGGTAAAAACGGCAATTTGGTTCCGGTCGTTATTCCTCGCGATCGTCGCGGCTATCGACCTTTATTCTGGCTTGCGCTAGGCATCTACTTCTTTATGGCTGCAATAGTTGGAATAATCACCAGCGCAAATGCATGGGCCATCCCCTCAATGATGGCCGCCTTGGTGTTCTTCGGCATGACCTTCATGTCAATTCTAGTCGGCAATCGCTTAATCGTAGAAATCGAAGAAGGGACCAAAGGGGTTTTATCCCGCTGGGGCAAAATCGTCGCCGAAATGTCGCCCGGCCGTCACTATATTTGGAAGCCTTGGGAAAAAGTTGAATATGTGGTCGACACCTCAACAGAAATCCCATACACCGCCCCTGTTTTGTCAAGCCCGACGCAAGAAAACGTCCCGCTTAAATCGATCGAATTTTTCCTAAAATTCCGCATCAACAAACCGGTTCTTTTCGTGCGCAACATCGGTGCCAGCAACTTCGACATCGTTCTCAGTAGCGCGGTCCAAGACGCCATTCGCCAACGTAGTCGCACCATCCGCACGGCCGATGCCTATAACTTGCGCGGTAGCGATGTCGGAGACATGCAAGATTTCCTCAACCAAGCGATGAAGCAATACGGGGTAGAAATTACCGGTGCCAACATCCCAGACGTGCAGTTGCCAGAACAGTATCAAAACAACCTTGCCACCAAAGAGCGGGTCGCCAAAGAACGCGACTCTTACGAAAAAGAGTGGGACTTGGTCCGTAAACGGCGTAAGGACGCGCTCGAACTACAAATCGAGCAAGCCAAGAAAGAACGAGATGCGAAACTCGTCGCCGTTCGCGAAGCGGTCAACCGTGCCCGCCAAGATGTGGCCCTCATGTTGCAAGAAAAAGAAGCGGAAGCGGAAAAAATTCGCCTCAACATCGAAGCGAAAGGGAAAGCGGAACTCAAATCGGCCGAAAACCAAGCCCGCGCCTTGCAACGCTTGGGTGAAGCATACAAAGACAACCAAGCGGTTCTGCAATACGAACTTGAAATGGAACGTCTCGCAGTCGCGGAAGAGTTGATTCGCCAAGCCCCACGGCCGATGGTCGTCAAAACCCCAAGCGACGGCGGTGGCAACAGCTCCCCACTCACCACACTGATGTTGGCCCAAATGTTGCCCAACATCATCAACAAGAACAACGAATAAAATCAATCTTACGGCCGCGTATGGGGCAATAATAATTTGCGTCCCATCCCCTAGCCCCCAGCCATCTTCCATCAGAGGTAGGCTGGGGGCTTTCTCTTTTAATCCCCATTTCCAAGTGCATTCTTAGAATCACACGCTAAACTCATCCCCATGGCAGATATAGAAACCTACGATGACATTGTCAAACTTGTTGACACCTTCTACCAAAAAGTAGTCAAAGACCCCACACTCGGCCCCGCATTTAATGATGTCGCCCAAGTTGATTGGCCGAACCATCTTCCCCGCATGTATCAGTTTTGGGAAACAGTGATCTTTAGCAAACCGGGCTACAAAGGCAATCCGGCCGTGATCCATAGTCAACTACGGGACAAAATGGAAGCACAAGGGCACCAACTCACACTCGCCCATTTTGACTACTGGATCGATCTCTTTCAAGCAACCGTTGACGAACTATTCGTCGGCAAACGCGCCGACCAAGCCAAACGAAGCGCCTACCAAATGGGACGAGGCCTAACGGTACACCTCTACGATGCCAACAATTTCTTCGTCCTCCGCCAGAAATAATTGACACGTGTAACAACTCACACAGGCCACAGCGACAGCTGTGGCATTTAT
>WTJY01000264.1 GCA_011524645.1 Anaerolineales bacterium
TTTGCCTTTAAGGTAAATTTGTTCATTGAATTAAAAATATCTCTGGCTGATCGCTCAATTATTTTTAATTCGCATCGAATCAAAAGCTCCCCTATCCCGTTGGGAGAGGGGTAATCTACTTCCCCCAACCCCTCCTCATAGGAGAAGAGAAAAACGACAGATCACTTTTGAGACGATGTGTTTACTTTAAAGGCAAGATGTTTGCTAAATATGGTGAAGGTATTGATATAAGTGGTGATGCTTAAAATAAGAGCAAAATAACGGCCGAATTTATGCTGACAGTTCGCGAATCTTTACAATTACCGATTTTTGAACGGGTTGATCTTGTTGCCGGTCATCAAGGAATTGATAACCGCATTCAGTGGGTACACACTGTAGATATTCCTGATGCTCGCTATGAGTGGAAACGGGAGGGTGTGCTCGTTCTCACGGCCGGCCATGGGCTACAATATAGTCCTGAACGACAAGCGGAGCTTATTCCCAAACTGGTTGAACAAAACTTTGCTGGAATCGTATTCTGTATCGGGTATTACTTTGACGATATTCCCGATGTGATTCGCGAAAAAGCGAATGAATACAACTTCCCAGTATTGAAATCACCGGCCGATTTGCTGTTTATCGATATTACGCAAAACATTTTAGAGCCGATCGTTAATCGGCAATACGCTTTATTGCAAACATCGCAGAAAATCTACTCACAGCTTACCGATTTGGTGTTACAAGGGGGTAACTTAACCGACTTGGTGAACACCTTGAGCCAAATCATTAATCGCTCTGTCTTAATCGAAGACACCACCTTTCGGGTGCTGGCACAGACCTATTTGGGGCCACTCGATGAAATGCGGCGTAAAAGTATGTTAAAGAACCGCACCCCACCGGATGCTTCTCAGAAGCTGCTACGGGCGGGTGTTTATGCGCGTATGAAACGGGATCTCAAGCCGGTTCGTATGTCACCCATGCCGGAAATCGGTATGACCCGTGAACGATTGGTAGTGCCGATTGTGGTGGATCGCGATATCTATGGTTATTTGTGGGTGATTACAGACAAAGAGACCCATGAGTTCGATATGATTGCGGTGGGGCATGGGGCGACTGTGGCTGCTTTGATTATTTTCAAAGAAAATGCGGTAGCCAAAGCGGAAGCGGCCCGCCGAGGGGACTTTTTCGATCAGCTTTTGGATTACGATGAGGGAAATCGCCATTTGTTACAAGAGAGGGCACGGCGGCTGAATTTTAATTTAGAGAAAAATCATCAGGTGATTTTGGTGTACGGCCGCCCCAAAGGGGGCGGAAATGCACGGCCGTTGTTGGGAGACGTGCAAGAATGGTTCCATCGTGAAGGGCGTAGCCCTCTAATCGTTTGGCGTAACGAACGGGTGGTGGTTGTTTTGGAAGGGACCCGAGCGCAGCATACGGCGCAAAAGATGTCAACTGAGATGCGACATCCCGCACGTAATTTGTTGATCGGGGTAAGTAATGTCGCGGCCGATTTTACCGAGCTGGCCGGTTGCTATGAGCAGGCCCAGGAAGTGATTCATATTCAAGAACTGTTGAGTATCGATGAAGGGGTTTATTATTTTAAGGATTTGGGGCTGCTCCATTGGCTCTATCATTTACCGGCCGAAGCGCTATCGGGAAATCAGTTTTTGCAGAGTCTTTTAGAGTTGGACGCCCACGATCAGCGACGCAATACAGAACTGGTTAAAACGCTTGAGGGGTATTTAGATAACGGGTGTAGCTTGGTGGAAACGGCTGTGGTACTCCATATTCATCGCAATACATTGGTGCATCGCTTGAAGAGAATCGAAGAGCTAATCGATTTAGATTTACATGATCCGTTGCAAAAGCTAAATATGCATGTGGCGTTGAGACAGTATCGGCTCCAATTGAAATCTGGGGGGGAAGAACGGGGCTAGATAAAAATGGTCAATGATGTGCGAACGCGAATCATTGACCATTTGTTTAGGGGGATTGGGTGTTAACGCAAGCCGGTTAGTTGGCGAGCGATCACCATGCGCTGGATTTCGCTGGTTCCTTCATAGATTTGGGTGATTTTGGCGTCACGGAAGTACCGTTCTAAAGGCATTTCTTTGCTATATCCCATACCACCATGGATTTGGATCGCTTCAGTCGTAACCCACATCGCAGTTTCGCTGGCAAAGAGCTTTGCCATGCTGGCCGCAAGGGTGATCCGTTGGCCTGTTTTCTTGGCGATGTCCGCTTCTACGGCCGCTTGATAGGTCAACAAACGGCTCGCTTCCACACGACATTTCATGTCAGCTAGTTTTTGTTGGATCATTTGGAATTGGCCGATTTTTTGGCCGAACGCTTCACGCTCTTGAGCATATGCGATGCTCGCAGTTAGGGCGGCATCAGCGATCCCTAACGCTTGACCGGCGATCCCAACACGGCCGGCGTCTAAAATCGTCATGGCGATTTTGAATCCTTCACCCGGTTTGCCGAGAACACGATCAACAGGACACTCATAGTTGTCAAAGATAATTTCACTGGTGGCACTGGCCCGAATTCCTAATTTCGGTTCCGTTTTGCCGCGTGAGAAGCCTGGCTCCTTGGTGTCGATCAGGAATGCTGTGACCCCTTTGTGTTTCTTTTCCGGTTCGGTCATACAGAATACGACGATCCGATCGGCATAGGGAGCGGAGGTGACCCATGATTTACGGCCGTTGATGATATAGTGAGTACCGCTACTGTTGAGCACTGCACGGCTGGCCATATTGCCGGAATCACTACCACTCATCGGTTCTGTTAAGCTATAAGCACCGATATTCTCACCGTTGGCGATCGGTTCAAGCCATTCTTTCTTTTGTTCGTGGGTGCCGAAAATTAAGAGCCCTTTGCCGTAAAGGGAATTGTTGACCGATACAATTGTACCGTGGCTAGCGTCCGCTTTTGAAATTTCTTCCATTACCAGCGTGTACGCGAGTGTGTCCATCTCTGCGCCACCGTATTCTTCCGGTACTTCAATCCCCATAAAGCCTAATTCCCCCATTTTGCGGACATTGGCGAGAGGGAACTCACCCGTATGATCGAAATGTTCCGCGACCGGTACGATTTCACGCTGGGCGAAATCGCGAGCCGCTTCTTGGATCATTTTGTGTTCGTCGCTCATAAAATCAAAATTATACATTTGTCTTCTCCTACAGGAATGGACGGCCGTTTGCGAATTGTGATTTCGAGCCTAGCCAACCTGTTTTGTCAGTTTGCAAAAAGTTAGGCTCTTTATGCGTTTCAAGGAGCCACAGATTCAAGCGGTTTTGCTCCCCTCTCCCTTGAGGGAGAGGGGCTGGGGGAGAGGGGAAATTCTTTAAAATTCCACCTCCCCCAACCCCTCCTCATAGGAGGGGAGAAAGACAACTATGTTTTTATGTCAATCTCCTTGGTTTCCATTAAGAGCCAAAAGTTATTTTTTTAGATAGGCCACAACCTGCTTAAAATCTTCGAGTGTTAATTCGATTCCCTGTTCCCAGCGATGGCGTTCCCCGAGCCAGTAACGGCCACTTTCTCCGACAATAATCGAAGAAGGAATGGTTGGAAGTGTACCAAATGTGCGCATACGGGAAATTCGATTCGCACGGCGCGTGGCCCCGCTTTTTTCTAATTCCTTTAAGTCTAGAACGCGGAACGTGAGTATTTCATCTAATTCACTGATCTGGCGAGGGTGGATATAGGTGTGTAGGACGATTTTGTCATCTTCGTTTTGTACTTGACACGCGTAGCAATACCAGCTTTTGTGTACTTGCCTCTCTCGATTGGTGTAACCACGGCCGCGTAGCTGGCGACGCCAAAACAATGGTGGTTCAGCGAGAGGGTGGGTAAGCTCGATCTCTTCGTGAGTCGGCCGTTCGAGACTGATTGACTCATCGCTTAACGTGATGACGACGCCACTGGGGATCATCCGTTTGAGTACCGGATCGAGAAAGTAGATGGCGATCATACCGATAATCAATCCCACAAAACAAGATGGGATGATATATTCGATACGGGTGCCCCCCAGCCAAAAATATAAGACCAGATCGACAATAAATGTGACGATCAAAACGAGCACAACAAATGCGCTGGCGATGGCTAAACTTAGCCCATCATGTTCTGGATTACCGGTGAGTTCTACGGGATCGTTCATCGGTTTATTTTAATTGGTTTTTCCGTTTTGTGTATGGGGTATTTAGATTTAACAGCAATTCACAATCTGAACCAAAGGAATCGCTTTTTATTGTTGCCGTAGGAGCGAAAATAGGCACTGAGGGGCTGAATTTGTTGATCTTGACAGCCAAAATCGATTTTAGATTGAGAATTGCTGTAGATTTAAAGATATGAATGATATTAAACGGCCGGAAATTATCCATTGTGATTGGAGTGTGCAACCTGCGAAGCGGTGGGCGGTGCGTGCCCTGTGGCAAAATGATGCCTATTATCTATTGCCTCCTGAACCGGTTACGGCCGATTTGTTAACACCGAGACCGAACCAAGTCCGATTTGTCGGTGTCGATGTCCCTTTGGGGCTTCCTTTGGCTTATGCGAGGCAAGTGTCGTGTGATTCATTCATTGAGTTGTTGCCCCAATTGGGTCAAGGGGAGTGGGGGGATTTTTTTAGACCGGCAGAAACGGTTTTAGAGATTGATCTTAAACGGCCGTTTTATCCACAGCGACCCGGTGGGACAAAGCAGAAACATTTGTTGGATCGGCTCAATCTCGCTGATATGGATCAACTGCGTCGGCTTTGTGATCGAGCAACGGCTGATCGACGCGCGGCCGCTGCTCTTTTTTGGACGATGGGAGCCCAGCAAGTAGGTAAGGCGGCGATTACTTTTTGGCGGGATTGGTTACAGCCCGCTTGGAGAGATGATGGTCAAAATCAACTTGGGCTATGGCCATTTCAAGGAAGTTTGTTTGATTTGCTGGCAACCCGATCTGTGGTGGTTGCCGAGGCGTATCCGGGCGAATTTTATCATCATCTGGGCGTCGATTTCCCTCGGGTAGCGGGTCGCCCGAGTGGTAAACGGGTTCGTGTGGATCGCCAGCGCAACGGGGATGTGTTGTTCGATTGGGTGGCGACACGAGCGATCACCCTGTCAGATCGATTGATGTTGCTTATGCGAGATGGATTTGGGGATACGGCCGTTGGTGAAGATCAATTTGATGCGACAGTGGGGGCGATGGGAATGATTAATGTGGTGTTGGGGGATCGTGCGGCGGGTGAACCGTGTGATCATGTGCTTCGTTTGATCGAAGGGCATATATTAGGTCAATCATTTTGATTTTATAGAACGATGTAAAAAATAGGACAATTCCGATATAATCTAGAGAACAATGTTATCCTTTTATCAATTATGAAACCCTGTTTTGAATTTATATGTCTCGTAAACGTTCTCATCTCCCTGCTGACCTCACCCCTTACACCGGATGTGCGGCCGATGAAATTTTAGGGCTTGATCCTTTGGCGATCGGTTGGCTCGATAAACGGAGCGAATTTGAAACGGGGTATGTTTCTGATCGGTTTGTGGCCCAGCTCGGTCGTTTTTGCCATCCTTCTGTGTTGGTTGGTTCGACCCATGCCAAGCGGCCGTGTGGATTTCATTGTAAAGATATAGAACCGGTTGTGATTGATGGGGAAAAATTCCCCCTTGGGCGTGCTGAAATCCGTGTTATCGGCGAAGAAGATATATTTGCGTCACCCGATTTAATTTATCATTATGTGACTGTACACAAATATCGGCCGCCAAAGGTTTTTGTCGATGCGGTTTTGCATGGACCACAACCGGATTCGGCCGAATATCGTGCACTTATTCGCACATTGCAACAAGTTTCTTGACCTTGGGAATACCTCTATGAGTCGTCCAGCTATCCAAAAATTTGAATATGAATTAGATCCCGAGGTGGTGCACGATGATGTCGCTTGGCACAAACGAAACCGACATGTGTCGGTCGTGGGGCATGAAGCGCTATGTGTCGAATTTATTGCGGAGTTGATGGCTAAAGAAAATCTGCGAGGGAAGATTTATCATAACGTGATGCGCCGTTATGCCAAGCAAGGGCTTCCTTGGCTGTCTAAAAGTCAGTTACAGCAAGCCTATAGTTATTTGTGTGACGAGGGCTGGCTTGAGTTTGATCCAAAAGTTCGGACTCATCTACAAATGAAACCGATTCGGAGCCAGGCCGGGGTGACGGTGGTGACCGTTCTGACCAAGCCTTATCCGTGCCCCGGAAAATGCATTTTTTGTCCGACCGATGTACGCATGCCGAAAAGCTATTTGCATGATGAGCCTGGGGCGCAGCGTGCGGAGCGGTATGCGTTTGATCCGTATGAACAAACGGCCGGCCGGATTCAAGCCTTGGAAAAGATCGGTCACCCAGCTGAAAAAATCGAATTGTTGATTTTAGGGGGGACATGGTCTAGCTATCCGCGAGCGTATCAAGAATGGTTTGTGAAACGGTGTTTTGATGCGATGAACGGGGTTGACTCGGTCGATTTACCGACCGCCCAGCAGGTGAATAGCACGGCCGTGCGTCGCAATGTGGGCTTGGTTGTCGAAACACGCCAAGACCATATCGACATTGATGAATTGCGGTGGATGCGCTATTTGGGAGTCACAAAAGTGCAAGTCGGGATTCAAAGCATGGATGAAACGGTACTGGCTCTCAATATGCGTGGACATGATACACAAGCTACGCGAAACGCTTTTCGCTTGCTCCGCTTAGGGGGGTTTAAGATTCATGGCCATTGGATGCCTAACCTGCTCGGGGCTACACCTGAGAGCGATAAAGCGGATTATGCCCGTTTGTGGCACGATTTAGCGGTTAAGCCGGACGAACTAAAAATTTATCCGTGTATGTTATTAGACAATGCGGAGTTATATCAATATTGGCAAAAAGGGGAATACAAGCCATATAGCGAGGAAGAAGTCATCGATATCCTAACCGATTGTCTCGACACAACCCCTCGTTATGCTCGCTTGACCCGTGTAATTCGAGACATTCCTACCAATAATGTGGTTGAAGGGTTTAAGAAAGCGAACTTGCGCCAGATCGCGGAGCAACGCTTGGAGAAGATTAAGGGGATTACCGGCCGTGATATTCGTAGTCGCGAAATTCGGCGAGAGACGGTGACTCGTGATCAACTTAACTTGCGGTGTGAAACTTATGAAACGGATGCGACTATAGAACATTTTTTGAGCTTTGAAACGGCCGCTGACCACTCATCAGGTGAGCGCATCGCCGCATTTCTTCGCCTGTCATTCCCATACCAAAATAAACCACACCCGTTAAACGAACTTGATCGTCATGCGATGATACGAGAGGTTCATGTGTATGGACCGGCCCTTGCCTTGGGTAAGGCGAGTGATGGCGAGGCGCAACATATGGGATTGGGGACAGAATTAGTGCAAACCGCCATGCGTATGGCGGCCGAGGCTGGCTATGAAGGGATCGCGGTAATTAGTGCGATCGGTACGCGAAAATATTATGAAAAACACGGATTTCGTGTAAATGGTTTGTATATGACAACCGGTTTGATGGATGCTTTGACACATATAACAAACGAATCAAATTAGTGATTTTGATGAATCAATAAAAAATAGTAATTTGATAGCTTATCAACCTCCACCACGATAACGAACATACCCCATGGACTTATTTGTATTTACATTTCGTAAAGAAAAACAACTTTATCGCGCTTTGTCCCCTCTCAATCCGCAACAGGTTTCTGAATTTGGCTTACCGACCGAAGCGGTTTTGGGTCAAATCGATGCGGTATTGCCAAGTATGACCCCTGATCAGTTTGAGCAAAATGAGGCTTTTATCGCTTTGGTTCATGCGGCCGTTCAAGCCAAAGCACCAGAGATTCCGGAATTACAAGCGGAAGCGAAGACACTTAGCATGGGGCGATTATATGTGATGGATGGTCGAGCCGGCCGTGTAACGGGAGAAGTAGGGCAAGACGACATAATCGGGAGTTTCGCATTACGACGTGGTGAGATATTGGCCGATCAATATGAAGCGAATCCCCATTATCGGGTGTTGACCGATAATGGCCCTCTGCAATTGCCTGCGCCGATTGAAACGGCCGTTTTAATTGCGATTGATGAAGCGTTACATGCGGCCGATATGCAACCGCACGGTGAGGATGGACCGGACTCATGATACCTGCCAAAAAGTTACTCGTCATCGACGATGAGTTTTCGGTACGCGAGGCGGTCAGCGACATCTTAGAAATTGTGAATGTTGAGGTATTGCAGGCCCATCATGGGGAAATGGGTATACAGTTACTACGCCAACATATAAACGAGATCGGGGCGGTCTTGCTGGACATTCGGCTGCCCGGTATGGATGGACCGGAGGTGTTGGCGATCATTCGCCAAATCGATCCGAGCCTTACTGTGATCGCATCCAGTGGATACTCAACAGAGCGAGCGCAATTAACATTTGGAAACCAACAACCTGATCGATTTTTATCGAAACCGTATGATATTGGGACGCTAATCGATACCATTACGCAGGCATTAGCATCTTCAAACCCTTAATTGACTAGACAAGAGTAAATATTACGACATGAGAGGTTACATGGTTGGGTTTGATGGTCCAAATGGTAACTAGAAGCCGAGCACAAATTTAGAAATGACTCAAATGAGAAGAGATTAAACAGATGAAAATTACAATTCCAGATATTCCAATTCCTGATTTTACAGCGCGCGATGCTGCCGCAGCCCGCCAGCTACAACTGACCAAGCCCGCAGGAAGCTTAGGCGTATTAGAAAAATTGAGTATTCGTTTGGCTGCGATGACGGGCAAAACAGAGCTTGCGTTTCCGCGCAAAGCGGTGATCGTCTGTGCTGGAGACCACGGGGTCACGGCCGAAGGGGTGAGTGCTTATCCGGCTGAAGTGACCCCACAAATGGTTATGAATATGTGCTATGGGGGCGCGGCGATTAACGTGTTGGCTCGTCAAGCGGGAGCACGCTTTAAGGTCGTTGATGTGGGCGTCGCTACTGATTTGCCACCTCACGAACATCTGCACAATTTAAAGGTGGCTCGCGGTACGAAAAACATGGCTGAAGGGCCAGCGATGGCGATGCCTGAAGTGTTGGATGCGCTGAATGTCGGGATGAATGTCGCTTCGATGGAAATCGCTAACGGCTTAGATTTAGTTGCCGTGGGTGAGATGGGGATCGGAAATACCACGGCCGCAACCGCGATTATCGCCGCTTTGACCGGTAAACCTGTGGCTGAAATTACCGGCCGTGGCACCGGTGTCGATGATGAACGATTTCAACACAAAATTTTGGTGATCGAGCGTGCCCTTGAAGTCAATCAACCGGACCCGATGGACCCGTATGATGTGTTGCGTTGTGTTGGTGGCTTGGAAATCGCAGCGATGGCTGGTGTCATGATCGGTGCGGCGGCTGGCCGTGTACCTGTCGTTGTGGATGGGTTGATTTCTGGTGCGGCCGCGCTGGTTGCGTCTCGTATCGCCCCTGTTATGCGTTCTTACTTCATCGCTGGCCATCAATCGGTTGAAATTGGTCACCAAACGGTGTTGCGTGAACTGGGATTACGGCCGTTGCTCGACCTTGGTTTGCGCCTCGGTGAAGGCTCTGGCGCGGTTTTGGCCTTCCACATGGTTGAAGCGGCGGCACGCACGCTGAATGAAATGGCCACTTTTGAAGAAGCGGCTGTGAGCAACAAAGACTAAACAACGGTCAATGGTAAATTTTCAATGGTAAATGAGGTCGGGGCACGCCTTTTTGTTTGCGCTTAAACCTTGCCTATTTTTACATGTAAATGGGTGCGGATGGCGCCACTTCATTTGCCATTGGCTATTGGCAATTTACCATTTACACTTTACATTTTCCCATCACCTCGCTCCTACACATCTATCCACCATACATTCTTTATGATTTTTTCTCTAAAATCCTTTTGGCAAGCCCTCATATTTTTAACTACACTCCCCACCCCTGTTGTCGATTGGGAGCGGGGTGATCTCGGCCGTGCTGCCGGTTATTTCCCCGCAGTCGGCTTTTTACTCGGTGGAATTTTATACGGCGTATGGTGGGGATTTGATTTGTTTCTTCCTCCGCTAATCGCGGCCGTGCTGGTGATTATTCTCTGGGCTGTTTTAACCGGTGGTTTGCATCTGGATGGCTTGGCGGACTGCGGAGATGGGGTGCTGGCGGCGGTGTCTCGTGAGCGGCGACTCGAAATCTTAAAGGATTCGAGGGTGGGGGCGTTTGGGGCGATTACGCTTGTTTTGCACCTGTTTTTGAAGATCGCGCTGGTGGCTTCACTGACCAATCCGCTCGGTTTGATTCTCGCACCGGTGGTCGCACGATGGCTGCTTTTGCCTACGGCGAAACGGCCGTTGGCTCGGCCGGGCGGAATGGGTGCGGAATTCGCTGCAACGATTGCACCACGTGCCATGTGGCTTGGTGCGCTGTTCCCGCTGATCTTGGGGGCTGGGTTGGGTTGGGCTGGGGTATTGGGCGTGGTTTCGGCCGTAATGATGATGATGTTGATTTGGCGGTTGGCGCAAAATCGGTTGGGAGGGATTACCGGAGATGTGTTTGGGCTGGTTGTTGAGATGGGGGAAACGGCCGTGTTACTCTTTTTCGTCGGAGGCTTGGCTATATGATGGGTCTGAACTTTGAAGAGGAACAACGAGAGGCTTCCCTAACACACCGTTTTCTACTTTAATCCAATTCATGTGTTCCCACTCGGCCAAGGCGAAAGGGGTATGGAGATAATGCGCTCATCAACCAGCTATTGCACCCAGCTGTTATCTGGCAAATCTGGGTAACGGTCGTTGGTTCCCAGATAAAAGCCAATGATAAGTCGAAACGATATCGACTGTCGGATAACTCGTAGCTGTCTGTCGCTAACCTGTTTCCGTAATAAAGACCGGCAATATAATTAGGATGTTGGTGGGGGAGGTTGTAAGATTATTCAGCTAAATTTTTGGGTGGTTTTTCTGGGCCGATGCATTCTTCAGGTAGCGACTGTAAAAATACCAGAACTATGGCTAATAACACAAGCCCACCGATACCACTAATCAAGTAAAGATTGTTAGGGCCAAACAGATCGAAGATAAAGCCACCGCCGGACGGCCCGATAATGCTACCGAGTGCGGTAAACGAGGCACTGATTCCCAAGGCCTCTCCGATTCGGGCTGAGTCGGAGCGTTTGGTGACCATGCTGCCGATATTGGGCTGAATGAGCGCGATGCCGACCGGTAGCGGCAGAATGCCGATCAGTAAGTAGATTAATCCTCCCCATCCCTTGTTTTCTTCTACCGGTAATAGTTCAAGTTGCTCACTGTCTTCGTTGATTCGCCCTTCATCGCTTTGTTGAGAGAGCTCTGCGATCAGTTCAGCGCGTGAATACCAGGGCACCGGCTGTTGTGGTGTGAAACTTGAAATGAGAAATCCGGCCGAAAATAGGAGAAGCCCGCTATAAATCATAGTTCGTTCGCCAAACCGCTTGGTCAGGGGACCGACCAAGCCCCCTTGCACGATGGCGAGCACGATACCAAACGTGGCGAAAAAGATCGCATTGCCCAAGCTGTTAAGCCCCAACAAATTGAGGGTAAATGGGGCGAATGTGACTTGGAAGGAGCCGAATATGACTTGTAAGAGAAAGGTCAAAATGAATAAAATGCCAAGACGTGGGTCGAGAAGTGCGCGGAAAATCCGGCCGAAATTCCGGCCGTTTCCCGTATTTTTTTGCCCCCGTTTTTCGGCAGGTAAGCTTTCTTTTAGGACAAATGTGGTGAGCAAAATGCTGGTAAAGGCAAAGCCGGCCGCGAGCAAAGCTGGGGCACTGTAATTGTTCCCACTCAGGCGCAAGGCGATACCACTTAAGGCTGGTCCTAACACAAATCCCACCCCAAATGTGGCCCCGATCAACCCTAAACCGGTTGCGCGATTTTTCTCAGAAGTAATATCGGTGATGACCGATTGCGCTGTTGATAGATTAGCTCCGGTGATCCCGTCGATAATGCGGGCGAAAAAGATCATGCCTAGACTGTTGGCGAATGCGAGCGTCAACAAGCTGATAAATGTGCCGACTTGAGCGAGTGCGAGAACCGCTTTCCGGCCGTAACGATCTGATAGCGATCCGAGAAGGGGGCCAAAGACAAACTGCATGAGCGGATACATAGTAAAAAGAATCCCAATTGTGGTTGTGTCGGCATTAAAGGCGATGGCGTAAAATGGCAATATCGGAATGATAATGGTCAACCCCAATACATCGACTAAGACGACGAATAAAACAGGGAGTAATTTTTTGAAATCAATGCGGTCTTCTTCTTTTTCGCTCATACCATTTCTCCAAGAATTAGGTTAATGGTATATGGTAGGTTTCCACTGGGGAGGCTGGCGACTTCTCTAGCACGATGCTTATGCGTTCCAAATGTAAAAGCCAGTCTCAGGGGATGAGACTGGCTTTCGGAGGAAGAGGAGCTATGAGGTTGTTGTGGTTGGTTGTCGAGGCCAACCGCTGTCTTGTTGCTGTCGTTTATTATATTGCCACCCAAATGTATAGAATTTATGTTTGAGATGTAAAACAAATGTAAAGTCGGCGTGCTTTTCTTTACATTTGCACTTTGATTTGCCCTAAGATTTCCCTGTAGAGAGTGCAAGATTTTTTTTATCTGTCATAATGGTGGCAGTTCCAGATGATTATTGTGTCCAGTTATGAAAGATATTGAAGAAGCAGAACTGATCGAGCTCGCAAAAACTGATAAAGAGGCGTTTGGGGAGTTATACAGCCGATATGTTGATCGGATTTATAGCTATGTCTATTACCGCACCGGCGATGAAGCTGAAGCTGAGGACTTAACTGCGAAAATATTTATGCGGGCGATGAAGCATATCCCGAAGTTTGTTGATCAGGGGGTTCCTTTTGTGGCTTGGCTCTATCGCATTGCGCGGAATCTAGTCGCGAACTGGCATCGAGACCGAAGCCGACGCAGAACGATCGCGCTAGATGACATTGCTCAATGGCATGTTGGCCAAGAAAGCCCCGAGTTAGAATCGCAAATTTTAGAGGACCGAGATTCATTGTTGGCGGCCGTGCGTCGCTTACCGGCTGACCGCCAAGAACTATTGGTCTTTAAATTTGTAGATCGGCTCTCTAATGCGGAGATCGGAGACATTATGGGGCGCAGCGAGGGGGCGATTAAATCTTTATATCACCGCACCCTATTGTCTTTACGGGATGACTTTACACAGGTCGAACAACAGCAAGAAACGACACGACAAAATGCCTTGCGCGAATGGTTTGCTCGCCGCCGCTCATCTTAAATCTTTATTTGAGATCAAATAAATTGAATAATTCGGCCGGTGTTTGGGTGTAAATGTTTTTTGTTGGCCCACGCTAGTCATCACATATTTGAGTCAGGGTGCTGATTTCTATATAAATATTTTCGTGCCTACTTTGCTGATAATCTAGACTCCTGACCGCATTTTTATTGCAGTAGGGTGTGTGAGAAAATAAAAAACGGCTGTGTCTCTTACTAAAAAATTAGTAGAAACACAGCCGTTTT
>WTJY01000066.1:0-1476 GCA_011524645.1 Anaerolineales bacterium
GGCTTGTCCTAATTTGCCTCTGGCGTAAAGTGTGTTACTATTTGCTTGCGTTCGCTTGGCGGATGACATTCTAAACCATAAGGAGGCTCTGACAATATGCAAGTGCAAGAAAAGAAAGTTCAACCACTTTTTTGTGTTGCCATGTGAGAGTTTCCCGCGCCTGTTATGATTTTCCGGCCGTAGGATTCTCCTACGGCTTTTTTGTTTCCTACACACCTCAAATTTTAGCTGAAAACAAATAAGCCAACATTGCTGCACACCTTTCGCCGGTTCTTTTTCGCTTGAACACGGCCGAAAGATCTATTTTTGTATTCCTGAACCCATCTAACAAAAATAAAAAGACCTGTGAACGAGCGGCTGACCGAATGTGTCACTCGTTACCTAACCAAAGAACCATGAATTTGCTCGATCAAGACAATTATCAAGAAGATTATTATGAAGAAATCGGCCGTCACTATAATCGCGGCCGTTCCCGCCAAGCGCATCGCCAAAGCAAGCAGAAAGCGGGGCATGATGCGAAACAGTCCCGTCAGGAAATCTTGGCCGCGATAACGGCGGAAAATGACCAGGCGATCGACTTTAACCCGACATATTTGCAGAATTTCCGGCCGGAACAGCGGGAATATCGCTGGATTCAAGAGAATTTAGCCGGTTTTTACCATGATAAGATCATTGCGGATGTAATGGCGGTGGTGAAAGCTGGCAAAGAAGCGAACGTTTATCGTTGTGTTGGGAGTGAAGCGTTGGGCCATGAGCTGATCGCGGCTAAGATTTATCGGCCGCGTATGTTTCGCCATTTACGCAATGACGCGATTTATAAGCAAGGTCGTTTGGTGCGGGATCAGACCGGTAAAGAGGTGCGTGGTAGCCGTCTCGGCCGGGCACTGAAGAAGAAGACCCGGTTTGGGCAAGATGTTGATTTTGCTACATGGATTGTGCATGAATTTAATATGCAGAATATGCTGTATAACGCGGGTGCTGATGTACCGAAGCCGATCGCTCATCGTGGGAATACGATTTTGATGGCGTTTGTCGGTGATGCGGAAGGGGCGGCTAATACGCTGATCGATGTCGGGTTAGATCCGGCCGAGGCGCCTGCTTTGTTTGGCCGTATTCTGGGAAATATTGAATTGATGCTGGCTCATCATTATGTGCATGGGGACCTTTCCGCTTACAATATTTTGTATTGGGAAGGAGAGATTTGTGTGATTGATTTTCCACAGATGGCGGATGCGCGTGTAAACCCGCATGCGTTTACCTTATTAGAGCGCGATGTGCTGCGGGTTTGTGACTATTTTGCACCTTATGGCGTGGAAGCTGATCCGGTTGAGATTGCGGCCGATTTGTGGCAGCGTTGGCGTGATGGTGATCTAGAGTAGGTGCAGATTGATGATCCAGTTCAATGGTTAAATAAGGCCGTTGGGCTGGATGATGATGCTTTATAGGGGCGTATTTGAGGGGATGCGGAGTTCTGTG
>WTJY01000066.1:1576-4351 GCA_011524645.1 Anaerolineales bacterium
TAAAGAGCACGGTTGATCGCAGGAGTCGGTTTGTGATCACATTGCCTTCTATGGGTTGATGTGATGGGTCTTTACGTGCCTCGAGATTGTTTTCCGTTTGCCAAATTGGCCGTTTGTCATTGCGATGTCACGTTGGCCTCACGTTATGGTGGGATAATAAAGGCATAGATAAACTTTGCACTGCATCGTATTAAATTGCTTTACACTCTATATGGGTAGCAATTTGTTAGAATGACAACTTGATACTGAGTGAATCAGCTCCCTATGCACCTCTAAGCTGGTTTGCCGATATAGTGAATGATCAACACTCTTCATTTTCTAGAATTTAAGTAAACTATTTTCAATGCATAATTTAATTCCTCATTTTATTCATGATCAATATGAACAACATATTGATAAGGGATATTTAGAAGCGTCAACGATTTTTCTTGATATCTCTGGATTTACCCATATGACCCAAACCTTAATGGAGCACGGGCATGATGGTGCTGAGATCTTATCGGACATTATTAATCGTGTATTTGAGCCATTGATTCATACGGTTTATACCCATTCCGGCTTTATTGTTGGGTTTGCTGGGGATGCATTTACGGCCGTTTTTCCCGGCCCTCGTGAAGAGGCCGGTTTGGCTGCATGTGCGGCCGCATGGTCGATGCGGCGTTTTTTCGTGGCGCATGGTTTGCAACAAACCGCTTACGGCGATTTTCAATTGTTTGTCAAGCAAGGGGTGACATATGGCCCTGTAGAATGGGGCATTGTCGGTTCTGATGAGCATAAGACTTTTTTCTTTCGCGGTAACGGAATTGATGATTGTGCAGTTGCTGAACATTACGCATCGCCAGGAGATATTGTTCTGCATTCGACCCTCGCGGGTCTGTTTCGGTCTAAGTCTGGCCGATCCCTACAGTTGAATGCCGAGGGATATATACAAATGGTCGAGCCGTTTGTGTTTGATGAACGATCATCTGTGTTGGTTGGTTCTCTCCCGGATTTGACAACCAAGCAACATATTCTTCGTCGCTTTTGCTCTGCTGAGATTCTCGATCTGACTCAGCCGGGTGAGTTTCGAGATATTCTTTGTGTATTTATTTCATTTGAGCAAACGGGAGTGAACGCAGAGCAAGAAGCCTTTGCAGAGATTTTGGTTGATGTAATTGATCAATATGGCGGTTGCTTTTCTCGATTAGATTATGGTGATAAAGGGGGGAATTTGCTTGTCTTTTTCGGTGCCCCTATTACTTATGAAAATGATATGCAACGAGCACTCGATTTTATCTTAGCTCTCAAGCGAGAATTAGAGGCGATCGATGGTCTTAAATGGCGTGCTGGAATGACTTACGGCCGCTGTCGCGCCGGATTTGTTGGGTCTGCGATTCGAAGCGAGTATACGGTATTGGGGAGTTCGGTTAATTTATCGGCGCGATTTATGATGGAGGCCGGCTGGCATCAAATCTATGTATCAGAGCAAATTGCACGTCATCCATTGTTTGCTTTTGAGCATGTAGGGAATATCGCTTATAAAGGGTTTTCTAGTCCTGAACCGACATTTTCTTTGCTAGGAAAAAAAATCGCTCAATCTAAAGTGTTTGAATTTGATTTGGTTGAGCGTGGTCGAGAGCTGGCTCAATTGCAAGCAATTGCACAACCTCTGTTTGATTCTCGATTTGCTGGGGTTGTTCAGATTTTTAGCGAACCCGGGGTGGGCAAGTCCCGTTTGACCTATGAGTTTGCGAGGTTGCTCCCTGATCAAATTAAGTGGCTTTCGGTCCAAGCAGACCAAATTGCTAACTCGCCGTTAAAACCTTTCCAAGACCTTTTGCATCTTTATTTTGGAGCACCGGCCGATGTTCCGGTTGCTGAGCAATACGAATATTTTCAGCGTCGCCTTGCTATGTTAATTGAACGTGCTGCTTCACATGAACACAGTCAGCCTGTAATTGCTGAAGTCAAGCGTACAGAATCGATTTTAGCGGCTCAGTTGGGCATGATTTTGCCCAATTCACTGTATGAGCAATTGGATGCTCGCGGCCGTTATGAAAACAGCTTGCTGGCTATTAAAGCGTTGTTGCTGCTCGATAGCTTGATGCAACCGATTGTTATCGAGATTGAAGATGCAAGTTGGATTGATGATGCATCTATAGAACTATTGACTTCATTAACGCGTAATATGGACGCCTATCCGATTCTTATTGTGATTAATGCACGTTATGCAGATGATGGTTCTCCACGGGATTTCTTATTTGATGCTGGTGCGACCGTGGAGACATTGTCATTGGCCAATCTGTCTCGTGAAGGGGTTGAGCAACTCGCTATAAATGTGCTCAAGGGCGCTGTTCAGACAGACTTGATGGATCTTTTATATATGCGGACGGAGGGGAATCCGTTTTTTGTTCAGCAACTACTTTATTTCTTTCAAGAAAACAACCTACTCAAGCGGGATGAGGCAGATCATTGGTATTTAATCGAAGACGCATCTGTTCTACCTTCTAGTATTAATGCGGTTCTTATTGCACGAATCGATCGCTTGGCACATGATATTCGCGAAACGGTAAAAGTCGCGGCCGTGTTGGGGCGCGAGTTTGAACCACGCTTGTTGTCTCGCATGTTACGCAGGGAGGAGGCAGCCTTAAGACCGCTTATCCAAGAAATTGAAGATGAGCAAATCTGGCAAAAGTTTCGTGCACTTCGCTATTTGTTTAGCCAGTCTCTTTTGAGAGATGCCGCTTATGAGCTTCAGTTGAAAGCACGTCTGCGTGAGTTACATGAGCAAGCGGC
>WTJY01000333.1 GCA_011524645.1 Anaerolineales bacterium
ATCGACTATTTTTGAACGATTTACGCTTATCCCACCAAATTCGGCAGTATCAGCTCTTTTTCTTCTCTTGATAACGGCCATTTCGCTGGGATACCCCGCATATTTAACAGGACACATCGCACGACCAGTGTTGGCTGGTTCAAAGGGCCATGTGTCGTCTAAATAATAAGTCCCCTTTGATAAAACCACTTATGCTTCTTCAATCTTTCCAATTGCTTCTCGCAAAATATCTGATTCACTCGCTCCACCACGCGGGAATTCGGCCGTGATTTTCCCCGACCGCATCACCAATACACGGTGGCTCATTTCCAATACCTCTGTGTAGTCAGAAGTTAGCATCAAAATGCCCACCCCTTGCTCCAACAGCTCTTCCATAATCTGATAGACCTCACGACGGCCGTTAATATCGATCCCGCGCGTCGGTTCATCAAAAATTAATACCTTACACTGAGCGCCCAACCATTTGGCAATTACCGCTTTCTGCTGGTTACCGCCCGATAGCTGACCCGCTAGCGTGCCCATTCCAGGAGCCTTGATCTGCAAGCGATCCATGTACACTTGCGTCTCTTGCGTTATTTTGCGGTGCTCGACTAGTCCGGCCGTGGTCAAACGATTTAAGCTGGGTAACGCATAGTTGTCTCGAATACTGTGATCGAGAACCAGACCCAAAATCTTCCGATCTTCGGTCAGATACGCGATCCCATTTTTAATCGCTTGATTCGGAGACGAGGCATTGACCCGCTCTCCTTCAACGTAAATCTCCCCCGCGTTAATCGGATCAACGCCCGCAATGGCACGGCCGAGTTCCGTCTTACCAGCCCCCATCAGCCCTGTGATGCCGACAATTTCACCTTTCTTGACCACAAGATCGACATTATCTAACACATTCTGGCGAGACAATCCTTTTACTTGTAGCGCATCCTCAGCCATCGGTGGAGACAGCGCGGGATACTGTTTTTTGACCTCGCTTCCGATCATTTTTTCGATCATTGTATCAAGCGTCAAATCCGCAATATCAAACTCACCGACATTGTGGCCGTCCCGCAAAATCGTCACCCGATCCCCCAACTCATACACTTCCTGATACCGATGAGAGATATAGATGAAGCTCAACCCATCCGCTTTCAGCTTGTCGATGACGTTGAATAAATCTTGACGAGAGCGATCTTCCAACACATCGGTCGGCTCATCGAGCACAATCACCTTCGCCTCGCTGGTCAGTGCACGCGCGATTTCTACCATTTTTTGCTGGGTCACGCTCAGTTTGCTCACCACCTCTGTCGGGTCAAGGTCGATGTGGAACTGCTCCAGCAGCTCGCGCGATTTTTTGTACAGTGTACGCTGGTCAATAATCCCCAATGCTTTAATCAACATCGGTTCCGCGCCCAAAAACATGTTGCGGGCGATGTCAATTTCCTGCACCAAATTAATCTCTTGATAGATAAAACGAAGCCCGCTATCGATCGCGTCTTGTGGCGAGCGGATCACCACACTTTTCCCATCGATGATAATTTCACCCTCATCGGCGATATGTGCCCCGCTAAGGACTTTGATGAGCGTGCTTTTGCCCGCCCCGTTTTCCCCTAAAAGCACATGCACTTCTTTAGGAGCGACTTGTAGATTGACATGGTCGAGTGCCGTTACACCGGGAAACCGTTTCACGATGTTTTTCATCTCGATCACATAAGAACCGTTTGAATTTGAGTTAGCCATAAGCAGAGTTTTTACCGACCGTTAAACTAAGAGAGGGGAGAGAGTAAAGGGTAAAGAGTAGAGCGAAAAAAGACTCTACGAAATAATCTTTCACCGCAAACCCTTTCATACTTCATCTTTCATACTTTTCCAAAAAGCAGCATGCGTGTGGGGGGCAAGCCCCCCCACACGCGAGGTGGGATAGAATATGCCATGGTGAATTGACATATATTCGGTTTCGACTATTCCCCCATAAATTCAGCCACGTTATCTTGGGTAATCAAGATACCGTCAATTGGCACAAATTCGGGAACAGATTCACCTTGGATAATCATGATCGCTAGTTCAACCCCTTCTGCGCCCATCCGCTCAGAGTCTTGCTTCACGCTAGCATGCATCTCACCGGCCGCAATCGCTTCCAAACCGACAGGCAAGCCATCGAAGCCGACCAAAATCACCTCGCCAACAAGGTCTTTTTGGCGCAGAGCTGAGAGGGTCGCTACCGCACCGGGATCGAAGGCAACGAAGATCGCGCCCAAGTCTGGCACGGCCGTTAGCGTGTTTTGGGCCACTTCGGCCGATTTTGTCTCATCCCAATCGCTCCACTCTTCGATGACCGTTATCCCAGCCGCTTCAAGCTGTTCTTGGACACCGTTTTTACGGGCATCACCCGTTTGATGGCCGACCGTACCGCCCATCACCAGAGCGGTTCCTTCGCCGCCCAACTCGGCCGCGATGAAGTCGCCCGCCAAGCGAGCCGCTTCTAAGTTGTCGGTTTGGATCAATGAAGACACATAGTCATTATCGATCCCCGTATCGACGGCGATGACCGGAATTCCGGCTGCTTCCGCTTTGGCAAGGGTGTCATCCCAACCCCGTGAATCGGCCGCACCGATAATGATCGCGTCTACCCCTTGGGTAATCGCTGTATCCACGGCCGCTTTTTGGGCTTCCGCGTCTTGCACTTCGGTGGTTAGATTAACAAACTCGACCCCCATCTCGGCCGCTTTCGCTTCGGCGGAATTAGACAGGGATAGCCAGAACTCATTGGTGAGCGAGAAGCCAGAGAAAGCGATCGTCATATCTTCCAGCGCCATCTCGTCCATAGACTCATCCATCGCTTCTTCTGCTGGGGCCAAGAAGTCAGCCACGTTGTCTTGGGTAATCAAAATCCCATCAATCGGCACAAATTCCGGTACAGATTCACCGTTGATGATTTGCAAGGCAAGCGCAACGCTTTCGGCGCCCATCCGCTCAGAGTCTTGCTTCACGCTGGCGTGCATCTCACCGGCCGCAATCGCTTCCAAACCGACAGGTAAGCCATCGAAGCCGACCAAAATCACCTCGCCAACAAGGTCTTTTTGGCGCAGAGCTGAGAGGGTCGCTACCGCACCGGGATCGAAGGCAACGAAGATCGCGCCCAAGTCTGGCACGGCCGTTAGCGTGTTTTGGGCCACTTCGGCCGATTTTGTCTCATCCCAATCGCTCCACTCTTCGATGACCGTTATCCCAGCCGCTTCAAGCTGTTCTTGGACACCGTTTTTACGGGCATCACCCGTTTGATGGCCGACCGTACCGCCCATCACCAGAGCGGTTCCTTCGCCGCCCAACTCGGCCGCGATGAAGTCGCCCGCCAAGCGAGCCGCTTCTAAGTTGTCGGTTTGGATCAATGAAGACACATAGTCATTATCGATCCCCGTATCGACGGCGATGACCGGAATTCCTGCCGCTTCCGCTTTGGCAAGGGTATCATCCCACCCCCGTGAGTCGGCCGCGCCGATAATAATCGCGTCTACCCCTTGGGTGATCGCTGTATCCACGGCTGCTTTTTGCGCTTCTGCGTCTTGCACTTCGCTAGTCAGATTGACAAATTCAACCCCCAATTCATCCGCTTTGGCCTCGGCCGCATTAGACAAAGACAACCAGAACTCATTGGTCAAGGAGAAGCCAGAAAAAGCGATGGTGACACCTGCATCTTCGGCTATCTCTTCCCCACTCTCTTCAACCGCGTCACTCTCTTCTGCTTCCGAAGTGGTTTCCCCTTCGTCAGCGGGTGCCGCCGGTTCGCTCCCACAGGCAGTAAAAACCAAACTACCCAGTAACAGCAACATCAATAATCGAACTTGCGAGCTTTTAAGCCATTTCATGATCTATTCTCCTCAATCTTGCTTAAACGAAATCGTAAAATTTGTGCGCCACCCAGCACAAACAGAAGCGTGTTGTCACTGTTCTGTATTGGATACCGCGATTTTTGTTATGCGTGCTTTTCCCTTTAGCTTCGGCTTACCGCCTGTTTTACAATCAAGCGGTGTAACTATTCAGTAGTTTTCTTGGCTCCCCTCTCCCTTGAGGGAGAGGGGCTGGGGGAGAGGGGAAATTTATTTAAATCCACCTCCCCCGGCCCCTCCTGATAGGAGGGGAGCAAATCCAATTAGCCCATTGCTGAATAGTTACCAAGCGGTTAAATCATCTTGTCTCATCAAGTGGAAAGTTAGGTGGTGGGTGCGAAGAAGACATATCTCGCCACCCAGCACCAGATACCAAATGCGGGAGAAGATAGATTTGATAAATTAATTACATTGCATTGGGGTTCCCCTAATGAATGATCGATCTCATCGACTGA
>WTJY01000423.1:0-5058 GCA_011524645.1 Anaerolineales bacterium
GGGCGGGGGGCTGGCGGTGGTGAAGTCGCGGTAGTTGAGGTCGAGGACGGCCGTGACTTTTTCGCCGCTTTCTTGTACGCCTAGATCAAGGTCTAGCTTGATTCGGACGGGGTAGCCCGCTTCGTCGATCCAGATTTGGCCGGTGCCGTTCATCTTTTTGTGCACTTCAGAAACTTCAAGCACCATTTCTGGGACCACTTCACCGCTGGCGATGAGGGATTTGGTGAGTTCGTCGGAGATGAAACGGCCGAAGGTGTAGCCGGAAAAATCGAAGGAGTAGAGAGATAGAGTCGAGAGTAGAGAGGGGGACTGTAATCCTTCACTTTTGGGTGTTTGCCAGTTATGGGTTTCGGAAGAGGTGTGCTGGATGTTGGTGGCTCCGGCGAGGAAGCCGAGGGGGTCACCACCGGGGGCGAAAAAGTCGCTAACGGTGCCGAGGTCTTCCCATTCTCCATTGACACCGGTACGACTACGGGCTTTGGTACCATTGATTTCGAAAGCGATGCTTTCTTCTTGGCCGTTGCCCCACAGCTCAAGGTTCATCGATTCTTGAAGCTGATTGTAGTCGGCGACGGCGTTAAATGTATCGACACGTGGGAGCTGTCCTGCACTGGTGATGAGGGGGGCGGGATAGGCGGTTTGGACGATGTCGGAGGTGTAGCTATACGCGGCGCTCTCTTTTGCTTGTTCCCAAGCGGCTTTGACCGCTTGTTCGGCCGTTGCATCGGGCGCATTTTGGGCATGCACAACCGGCGAAACGGTTTGCAAGATAGCTAGGCCGAAAAGAATTAGGCCGAAGATGGTGTATTTCGAGAGGATGGGAGAATGTTTTTGAAGCATATAGATAGATCGGGTAAGTTGAATTTAGTTCAGCATACCGTACGCTTATTTACCGCTTGATGGAATCGAAAATAGATGAATTGATGACGAACGGTCGATTTCGGGGATAAACGGTAAACAGCTGGGTAATGTGCTTAGTAGGTAGAGGCTCGCTAAAGAGGTCTGGATCTGTGCCACGCGGGTTCCCGTCGGCAAATGTGGGGAGATAACGCCAGTGAATGACCGCTTGTTGTGCGTTGTTTTCGATAATCCTGACATGTGAAAATAGGTTTGTGCGGTCTGGCATATCGGCCGTGCCGTCCCCGTTGCGGGGCACGATTTCCTCGAAGGGGGTTTCGTTTCCGTTTGTGATGAGGATCGGTAGATAGCTGGTTCCGCGCCAAAGTTGGACGGCCGTGGTGTCATTGATTCGCACCATAATGTCCGTATGTTCACGGGTACGTGATGCGCTTTCCCAAGCGGCTCCTTTGCTGAGCTGGGTATAGTAAGCGGCGAAATTTCCAGATGTGTTCTGCGTTATGCCGGTCTGTTGGGGTGCTGGGGTGGCTGATGTTGTTGTTATAAAGGTAGGTGCATACTGATAGATAAGGAAAATGGCTAAGGGGATGAGGATGAGTATGGCTGTGAACCATAGGCCGAATTTTGTTCGAAGTAAACGTGTCACGATGTTACCTTTGTTTGTTTTGTTTGATTGGTAGGTGTGATAAATGTTAGAAGTGGCCGTTTGAGTGATAAATAGATAGGGACGGCCGTGGCTTAAAAACTGTTAAAGACAGAATAAGTAACATCACTTGTAAAAGAAAAGCGGTAACAGATGACGAGAAGATAAGAGGTCGTTATTAGCGATAAACGGTTTCTCCACCGCTTTGTCATATGCTAAGATTAATTTATGTCGTACAAGCATTTACCCTCGCCGTCTTTGCGCGATGCCATCATGATCGCGTTTGCGATCATTATTTCGATACTTAGTACATTGCTACTCCGCTGGGATGCGGGTATACCGGAGTTTGTTGGGTTTTATTGGGAAGAGCTCAACCCTGATCCACGAATTGTTGGCACAGCGATGAAAGCACTTTGGATTCCCGTGGTGACGTTATGGTGGCTGGGCAATAGTGAACTCTTAGCCCGTTTTGTGGTTGAACCTGATCCATATCAAAATGAATACTCTAGCAGGTTGACATGGATTTTGTTGGCTATTATGGTGCTCAACTTGGCTGTTGATCTATGGCAAATTGAAATCGGTGTCGTTTCGCCTGTGACTCCGGGACTGATGTTGGTTTTGGTTGCGGCGCTATTAGCAGGCAAGGATGCGAGCATTCCTTTGGGGTTTGCGGCTTTGTTTTTTTATTGGGCTTGGGAGTTGTACCACTTGGGTGAACTGATTGAACTCTTTGAATCATTAGAGACTTTTCTGATACTGTTATGGCGCCCGTTTGAAGATTTAGATTTTGCTGTAATGTTCGCTTGCAGTTTGCTAATTGGCACGTTGCGAGATGAAATTGGACCCGCGATTTTGTCTCCATATTGGCTTTTTGCGATCGGATTTGTGGGGCAATGGCTGTCTGGCTGGTTGCATACAATCGCCTTTCGGGATGGGGGGCATATTTGGGATATGCTTCCGGGGGCACTTTTGACAGGTATCTTGCTATTAATGTTTGGGGTTTTTATTCAGCGAATACAAGGGCAAATTGCGCGAGAGACACTGGCCACGGCCGAGCAGTCCCGTACAGAAGCTGAGTTGAAAGCGCTACGCGCCCAAATTAACCCCCATTTCTTGTTTAACACACTAAGTACCATTCGCTACCATGCCCGTATCAAATCAGATGTGACCTATGATTTGTTAGAAGATTTGTCTGAAGTATTTCATGCTGCGTTGCGATCACAGCAATTTATCCCACTATCTGAAGAGTTTGCGACGATTGAGTCTTATTTAGCTTTAGAGCAAGCGCGTTTTGGTGATCGCTTACAAATCGCATGGCATATTGCTGAAGACGTTGATTTGATGCATTCTGTTCCCGCACTCGCGTTACAGACATTTGTAGAAAACGGGGTGATTCATGGGATTGGTCCACAACCAGACGGTGGCACATTGACGATTATGACCGAAAAAATGAAAGACCATTATCTGATTCAAATTGTTGATGATGGGGCAGGCTTCGATTTAGAAAACCCTGTTACAAAAGGTCATGGCATTGGCCAAAGCAATGCTGTAAAGCGGTTTCAAGCACTTTATGGTGATTCTTTCACACCGATTGTAGAAAGTGAAATCGGTCTAGGGACCAAAGTGACGGTAAAAATTCCTTATGATATTCCTACTAGTTGATGATGAGTTTCCAACAAGACAAGAATTGAAATTTATTTTGCTTGATCTTGTACCCGAAGCGACGATGTATGAAGCGAGTGATGGGGTAGAAGCACTTGCCATGCTGTCTCGCCTAAAAGTTGATGTTGTTTTTCTCGATATTAATATGGCTCAGAAGGATGGGTTGTCAACGGCCGCGCAGATCATGCAAGAGCCCAATCCACCCTTGATCGTTTTTGCAACGGCATATGACGAATATGCGTTGCAGGCATTTGAACTTGCGGCGATCGATTATGTCGTGAAGCCGTTCACCAAACGCCGTTTGCAACTATGTGTTAATAAGGTTCGGCGGCAAGTTGGACAACAAAAAAAGCTAGACCATCAGCGTGAGATGATTCAGAACTTGTTGCAGACTACGCAGACAGGTACGGCCGTGACCAAACTCTGGGTTGAAGAAGGGAATGGGAATCGACTTCTCGTTTCCTATGATGAGATCGCTTACATAGAGGCGCGTGAAAAGCAGACCTTTGTCAATACATTTGATGGCAAATCGTGGCCGACACGTTACACCTTAAAAGACCTTGAATCGAGCTTGGAACCGTATCATTTTTGTCGCACACATCGCGCTTTTGTGGTGAATATTGAAGCGGTGCTTAAGATGATTATGTGGTTCGCAGGGGGGTATCGTTTGGAGCTAAAAGATGCCCCTAAATCGACGATTCCTGTGTCGCGACGCTTTGTATCGGTGATTAAAGAGAAGATCGCTTAACGGCCGTGTCAATACCTTATTTAAGGATGGTTTGCTCGGCCGTAGGCCGAGCAAACACATGCGACAATTATTTAGCCGTTATTCCTCAATCTCACTGGGAAGCACAGTTCCGGTCGAAATATCATATGGGGTGCGTACCTAAAATGCCTTTTACCAATCCTTAATAGAATATTATAGCTAGCATAGAAAGTTTCTCACTTTACAAAGATTTCACATCTCTGTGGAAAGATTTGGTACGGTCGTCCCATCCACAAGGATGGCCGGGATAATCGGCTTATATAGGTTAGGAAACCTAAAATAGCAATATAATCTTTGTAGGAGAGAAATACAATGAAGAAAAGTTTTATATTTATGGTAGCCATTTTGGCTTTGATGATTGTGGCCTGTGGGGGTCAAGAGCCGGAACCAGCGGCACCTGCTGTTGAAGAAGCGGCAGAGGAAGTCATGGAAGAAGGTTCTATGGAAGAAGAGTCTATGGAAGAAGAATCTATGGAAGAAGAATCTATGGAAGAAGAATCTATGGAAGAACATTCCGACGACATGGCAGATAGCTCGGCCGATGCGGTTACTTACATCGTTGACCCAGTGGCAAGCAGTGTGCGCTGGACCGGCGCTAAAGCGGTTGGTGACACCCATGTCGGGACGATTCAAATCGCTTCTGGTGAAGTAGCCGTCGTCGATGGAAATGTCGCGAACGGACTTTTTAGCCTAGACATGACCACGATAGCCAATGAAGATTTAAGTGGCGGAATGCGTGACCGTCTTGAAGGTCACTTGAAATCAGAAGATTTCTTCGCGGTTGATGCCTTCCCGACCGCTGAGTTGGTTATCGTATCTGCGACCAATACCGATGGCGATAGCTATGATATTGTCGCGGAATTAACCATTAAAGGGATTACTGAAGAGATTAGCTTTACAGCTGATGCGACCGCTGATGGCGAAACCCTAAGTGCGGCCGCCGATTTCGTATTTGACCGGGCCGCATTCGATGTCCAGTTCGGTTCTGGTAGTTTCTTTGATAACTTGGGTGATGACCTGATCAATGACGAAGTCGCTATGAATATCGCTTTGGTGGCAACCACCAGCGATATGGCGAGTATGGATGATGCCGAAGAGATGATGGAAGAAGATTCGGCCGAAGAGATGA
>WTJY01000423.1:5158-13348 GCA_011524645.1 Anaerolineales bacterium
GCCGAAGAGATGATGGAAGAAGATTCGGCCGAAGAGATGACGGAAGAAGAGATGGACAGTGAAATGGCTGATGACAGCATGGATGCGGCGATGGATGATGCGGCCGAAGTGACCTATGCTGTTAATGTGGCTGAAAGTGCCATTAGCTGGACCGGAGCTAAAGCGGCCGGTAGCTCACACACCGGCTCGATCGATGTGGCTGATGGGTCACTTGTTGTCGCTGGCGACGCGCTGGTATCTGGCTCATTTGTCATCGATATGACCACCATCTCTTACGAAAATGCTCGTTTAGAAGGGCATCTTAAAGATGATGATTTCTTTGGTGTTGATACATTCCCCACCGCATCTTTGGTGATTTTATCGGCCGAACCGATGGGAGATAACCAATATGCAGTGGTTGGCGACCTAACCATTAAAGAGATTACCCACCCGATTGAGTTTGTCGCGACCGCAACCCAAGAAGATGGTGGTTTGGTTGCTCAAGCCGATATGGTTTTCGACCGTGCTCTGTATGATGTGCAATATGGATCAGGCTCCTTTTTCTCTGATCTCGGCAACGATTTAATCAACGACGAAGTTGAAATCAGCGTAACCTTGGTTGCCGCTCAATAATCAGCTTTTCTACCGATTGGACCGAACCGGTCACGTAAATTTTTGGGGATTTGGTATCACCTTTTGATGCCAAATCCCCTTTTTCGTTTATCTGTACTATCTTCCTGGCGGATCAGATAAAAAGATTATAACTTTCTGCCATTATGATTAGCGTATCTGGCAAGATTGACGTATCTTTCACTAATCAATTTTTGCTTTGTAAACCCAACACTGTTTAGGAGAAATCCGCGCATGAAAACGAAACAACTGCTCGTCTTTTCATTCTTGCTCATCATTGCGCTGGTGGCGTGCCAACCACTTACAACCAGCCAAAACGGCTCAGCCGCTTTGTTGGCTGTCCCCCAACAAGAAGGTGACCCACTCCCCACAATCACTGACCGAATTGCCCAAGCTGAAAACCTGACAACGCTCTATGCTGCTGTTGAAGCGGCCGAACTTGTGGATGCGTTGGCGGTTACTGAGGAGCTGACCGTATTTGCTCCCACAGATGAGGCGTTTGCCGCTTTACCGGCCGGTGTGATCGATGCGTTGCTGGCCGACCCTGAATTGCTAACCGCTGTGTTGCTTTATCATGTGGTCGAAGGGGTGGCCACGGCCGAAGATGTGGTCGAACTAGAGTCTGTTACCGCCTTAAACGAACAAGAGATCGCTATTGGTGCGACCGGCGATGGGGTGTTCTTGAATGCGACTGTCGCGGTGATCGAGACAGATCTTCTCGCCTCAAATGGTGTTGTTCACTTTATTGATGGGGTTCTGCTACCCGAAGGTGTGGACCTTGCAGATTTGACTGACGCTGAAGAAGTGGTCGATGAAGAAGCGACTGATGAAGAAGTCTCTGATGAAGATGTGCCCGATGAAGAGGAAGAAAGCCTCTTTATCAACGAGGAAGAAGGTGGTTTGGTACGCTTTACCGGTGTTGCCACATATACCAACCCCTTCTTTACCGAAGGGACCGTACAGCCTATGGTGATCTTGGAAGACCAAACCGGCTTTGTTAATCGAGACCGTAACTATATTTTCCCCATCGAATCACAAGTTTTGGGACAATTGACCTCTGACTTTAGAGAATCTCCGTTCACTTATAGCATGGTGTTGCCGATTGAACCGGCCGGTGGCTATAGCGATGTCGATAATGATGGGGTTGAAGAAACCGGTATTCAGGTTTTCGCACCCGCTTATTGGGATAATGTGTTCGGTGGACCATTCCTCGAAGAGCGTGATGTTGCTGGTGGTGGCTGGTCCGGCAATATGGTTTCTACTATTTTGAGTTCTGAACCGGGATTTGAAGCTGAGATTATCGGCGGTAAGCTGATCGTTTACGCGCCCGATGACCAACAAAGCTTCCCGATTAACTTTGGTGAAGACGGCAAACTATTTACCGATGATGATCAAGAGATGATCGATTTGCCGCAAGGATACACTGTGGTCAATCTGGACACGGTGCCGTTTACCTTTGATCGGAGCCGCGAGCAGCGACTTGATTTACTTGAAGCTTCCGGTGCACAACAGCGAGATTATTCAGATTTGGGTTATGCCGATGCGTTCGATGCGATGGTCGATGACTTTATCGAACGATATGCTTTCACCGATTACAAAGAAGTAGATTGGGAAGAACTGCGCGAAGAATACAAGCCGATCTTTGAGGAAGCGGAAGAGCGAGGAGACAATTTCGCTTATCGCCGTGCTTTGCGTGACTTCATCAATGAAGTTCCTGACGGTCATTTGAATGGTGGCATGTTGCCCGAAGATTTCCGCGCTCAATTGGGTGGAGAGCTTGGGTTAGGCGTTGTGGAAACGACCGACGGCCGTATCTTGATCGACTATGTTGAAGTGGGTGGTCCTGGCGAAGCGGAAGGGATTCAACTTGCGGCCGAAGTAATCTCACTCAACGAAGAACCGATCTTAGAAGCGATTGATGCTTCCAAAACGATCTTGGGACCATTTAGCCGCGAACAAGATTTCCGCTTGGCCCAATTGCGGAACGTGTTGCGCTTCCCTCCCGATACAGAAGTTACCTTGACCTATATCAATCCCGATTCTGATGAAGAAGAAACGGCAACCATGATCGCGGTTCCTGGTTTCACCAGCTTCCTTGAAGATTACGCCTATGGGGACATTGACGGCTTTGAAATGCCGGTTGAATATGACATTTTGCCCAACGGCATGGCTTACGCCACCATTACCAGCTTCTTAGACAACCGCTTGTTACAAATCCAATTGTGGGAACGGTTGATGGCCAATATGCGTGATAATGGTGTGGATACCTTGGTTCTTGACATGCGTGTCAATGGGGGGGGCTTTGGCTATATCGCTGACTACATGGCTTCCTATCTTTTTGATGAAGCGATTATTGTGGGTAATACCTCAGAATATGACGAGCTGACCGGTGAATATGTGATCCGGCCGGAAAATGCGGAAAAATTGATTTTGCCAGAACCTGAGCTTCGTTTCTTGGGTGAAGTGGTCGTGCTGATCGGTCCCGGTTGTGCCAGTGCTTGTGAATTTTTTAGCTATAACATGACCCTACGTCCCAATACGACGATTATCGGTCAATACGGCACACCCGGTTTGGGCGGCGGCCGTACCGAAATGTTAATGCCTGATGGTGAAACCGTGTCAATCACCGTATCACGTCAAGTTGATGCTGATGGTGATATTCATGTCGAAGGGCTTGGTGTGAACCCTGATGTCTTCTTGCCGGTCAGCGAAGAATCGATTCTGTATCAAGGCGACTTTGTCTTGGATCAAGCGATTGAGTACCTGAACACACCACGCCCTGAACCTGAAGACGAAGAAGCGACTGATGAAGATGCAACCGATGAAGAAGCGACTGACGAAGAAGCGACTGACGAAGAAGCGACTGATGAAGAAGCGACTGACGAAGGTGCAACTGACGAAGAAGCGACTGATGAAGAAGCGACTGACGAAGAAGCGACTGACGAAGAAGCGACTGACGAAGAAGCGACTGACGAAGATGTAACTGATGAAGATGCAACCGATGAAGAAGCGACTGATGAAGAAGCGACTGATGAAGAAGCAACTGACGAAGATGCAACCGATGAAGAAGCGACTGGCGAAGATGCAACTGATGAAGATGCAACTGATGAAGAAGTCGCTACCTTCGATCCTGAATTGACCGGTGAACTTGCGGTCGATGATAATGCTACCGACACCTTAGCGGCCGATGAAAGCCATATCTATCGCGTCAAAGTTTCAGCGGGCAGCGTGATCGATATTACGGCCGATGCGGATAATCAACGTGAGCTGGACCTCAAAATCGCTGTCTATAATGAAGACGGCGTGCTTCTTTTTGAAAACGACGACCGAACCAACAAAACGGTTAATGCCGGTTTGAGCGGTTTAGAAATCGGTGAAAACGCCGTTTTGTTTGTTGAAGTGAGCGGCGTTGATGATTCGGCCGGTGATTACACGGTTGCTGTGACCTCAGCAGAATAACCGATGCAGGGCTGTAAATCGGCCGTAAATTCGGTATAATCGAATCAACTAACCGAAAGGGGTTTCGTTCAGAAGCCCCTTTTTTGTGCCTAAAAAACTGCTAAAATCGATTAATATGAGTCAAGAAATATCCACCGAACAAATCGCTGAAGAAATTAATCATCGCCGTACATTTGCCATTATCTCCCATCCCGACGCTGGGAAAACGACCCTGACGGAAAAACTGTTACTTTATGGGAATGCGATCCACATGGCTGGTAATGTTCGCGCGCGACGGAATCAAAAGAATACCGTGTCTGACTGGATGAAAATGGAACGGGAGCGGGGGATTTCGATCACCTCGACCGTGATGCAATTTCCTTACAAAGGGCATGTGGTTAATTTGCTCGACACCCCCGGTCACCAAGACTTCTCGGAAGATACCTATCGAACTCTGATGGCGGCCGACTGTGCGGTTATGGTTCTTGACGCCGCGAAAGGTGTGGAGCCACAAACGCGTAAGCTGTTTGAAGTTTGTAAACAGCGCGGTATTCCTGTTTTCACCTTTATTAATAAGATGGACCGGCCGGCGCTAGATGCGCTTGAATTGTTAGACGAAGTTGAAACCGTTTTGGGGATGCAACCGGTCCCGATGAACTGGCCGATCGGCGACGGGGATAGCTTTATCGGCGTGTTTGACCGTAAAAAAGAAGAGGTCTTCTTGTATGACCGCACTGTGCGTAATCAGTCGATCTCGCCTGAAACGATGACCACACTTGATGATCCCCGTATCGAAGAAACATTAAGCGCCTATCAGTTTGAAGATTTGCACACCAATATCGCCTTGCTGGATGAACTGGCTCAGTTCGATTTTGATGCACTGATGGCAGGGGAACAAACGGCCGTTTATTTCGGCTCCGCTTTGACTAACTTTGGGGTGCAGCTCTTTCTCGATGACTTTATTCAATATGCCCCAGAACCGGCTTCGTATGAGGCTGATAAGGGGATTGTTGAAGCGGAAGAACCGACGTTTTCCGGCTTTGTCTTTAAGATTCAGGCCAATATGAACCCGAAGCATCGCGATAGTGTTGCTTATTTGCGCATTTGTAGCGGCCGTTTTGAGCGGAATATGCAGGTGAATCATACACGGACCGGCAAGACATTACGCTTGTCACGGCCGTACGCCTTTTTCGCCGATTCCCGTGCCGTTGTCGAAGAGGCCTATGCGGGCGATATTATCGGTTTGCCCGGTAACAAGCTTTACACGATCGGGGATACATTGACCGGTAAAGGGCAATTCAAATTTAAGTCGATCCCTCGCTTCTCCCCTGAACATTTCTCTCGCTTGATTAATCGAGATATTGTTAAGCAAAAGCAGTTTCTCAAAGGGTTACAACAGCTCGAAACAGAAGGAGCGATGCAAGTGTTTTATGAAGCGGATGCGTTTCGCCGCGATCCAATTCTGGCAGTCGTTGGTGTTCTCCAGTTTGAAGTCGTACAAGCTCGGTTACAGGACGAGTACGGGGTTGAAACCCGTTTAGAGCGTTTGCCACACCAGTTGTCACGCTGGGTTGATGGACCAGAAGATCAGATCGCTCAACTGCCGTGGCGTTATGGGATTTTACGCGCTCAAGATAACGAAGGGCGTTTGGTCGCTTTATTCAGTAGCCCCCATGAATTGGAATATTATGCGGGTAAATACGCCGATATTCAGTTCCGAGATACGGTGAACTAAAGATAAAACTTTCTTGGGTGTGATTGGGATCAATAGGCTGGATAGCGATAGAAGATAGGGATAGGGATGCCGTCTTAGCCAAATAGTTTCCCTATCCCTTGTCCCTATCCCTCAAACTTGTAGGACAAAACAGTGATGAGTAAAAAACATGTGGTGATAACTGGGGCTTCGACCGGTATCGGTTGGGGGACGACCAAGGTGCTGGTTGAACAGGGGATTCACGTTTTCGGGAGTGTGCGTAAAGAAGCGGATGCGGCACGGTTGGCGGCTGAATTTGGTGATCAGGTCACACCGCTTTTGTTTGATGTGACCGATGAAGCGGCCGTTTATGCAGCGGTTGATGTGGTCCGTGAGCAACTGAATGGTCAAAAACTGTTTGGTTTGGTCAACAATGCGGGGATTGCGGCCGAAGGGCCGATGATCCATATGCCCCTCGATGAGTTGCGCCAACAGTTGGAAATCAATGTAGTTGGATTGGTGATGGTGACGCAAGCTTTTGTCCCGTTGTTGGGTGTTGATCGCTCGCTGAGCGGAGAACCCGGCCGGATCGTCAATATTAGTTCTGTTGCGGGTAAAGTAGGGGGGCCGTTCTTAGGCGCTTATGCCGCTTCGAAGCATGCGGTTGAAGGGTTATCAGAAAGCCTACGCCGTGAATTGATGCTGTATGGGATTGATGTGGTCATTATCGGTCCCGGTGCGGTGGCGACTCCGATTTGGGATAAGTCTGATGCGCGTGGGGTGGATGAATATGCGGCAACCGATTATGGGCAGTTTGCGTCTCGTTTTAAGGCGTATGTGATTAAAAACGGCCGTAAGGGATTGCCTGCGGAGGATATCGGCCGATTGATTCACAAGGCCCTCACCGTGAGCAAACCTCGGGTGCGATATGCGATTGTGCCGAAATTGCTTGCCGATTGGTTGCTCCCAAGGTGGCTACCAAGTCGTTTCTTGGATCGCACGATTGCGAAGAGCATCGGGTTTATTCAGTAATTTTGCGAGGGAATGAAGTTGAACTTCGTTCTGGCAGTTGGCTAAGCCATATCAAGAAAGAGAAGTTCAACTTCGTGCTGAAGAGTGGGTAGACTCCCAATCTAAAACCTAAAATCTAAAACCACTAAGCTCTCATGCGTTGGTAGAAGGGGAGCGAAAATTCAGTACGATCTGCACTGAGGGTGATCGACTTTGTTTCGACTTCACCGCCGTCATCACGTGGCCATGTGACTTCGACATCATAGGTGAGTCCACCATTGGCACGGACTGGTAGCTGGCAAACAAAACGGCCGGCTTGATCGGTGATTCCGGCCACATAGCTACGAATCCCTTTACAGGTCACTTTGACTTGTAACCCGCGAATGCCGGGCCCTTCAGGATGGACCAACACTGTAATGCGCAGACGAGTCGATTTCATTTCTTCGCTGGCGAAAAAGCCACGCAAGGAATCACTAAAATTAGAGCCTTGTGGGGGAGGTGTCGGCCGCCTACGACGTTGCTGTTGCGGCCGTCGAATATGTTGATAGTTCGCTTGCTCGATTTGATCATAGGTGACCCGCATCGCTGGTGCTCGCGTGGGCAGATTAGTATCAGGTATTAAGTCCGCTTCGGTAATCGTTAAAGCTGCAGATCCACCGCTGGCGGGAGCGGGAGAATCGATATCTTCCAAGGTTATTTTGACTTCTGCGCTATATTCTGAGTAATTAACCGGAACGGGGGTGCGATAGTGGGGCGGGTTGGCTGTTTCTGAATGTTCTGCTGGTGGCATTGTTTCCAAATCGGGAGCGGATGCCACGGCCGTGTTTGCCAGATTATTGTAGAGTAGCTTATGTGCCAGACGATCACGCTCGGTTGGGGAACGCAACGTTTGTTGTCGGACAAATTGTCCAGTTTGTTGCAAAATGATACCGGCCGGTGTATGGATCGCTGGAGGAGATGCTGGGTCTAAATTGTTGACCGGATAACCACTTTTGTAAGCATGGGCGACCAAGATGAGTGCCATCCAGCGTGCATCGGCATCGGCCGTGGTTTGATAGAGCTGTACACCAGACTCCTCACTCAGCTCTAGGATCGCTAATAGATCGTAAAGTGTGACCCGCAGGGCGGCCTCACCACTCTTGAGGACTTGTTCAAAAGCTTGAATGACGGCGGGGTCCCATGCGCCGACACTTTCTAAGAGTGATTGAATGCGTACACCGGTAAGGGTTGACCGATCTTGCTCAAGTTCGGTCATGATAAATGTAAATGTTTTTCCGGCCAGAGAGAGCAAATCGGCCGTGTTGTTTTGTGCCTGTATTAATGTTTGTGCTGTTTCATTCATATGGTTATCTTGCCAATATGCTTGATCGGCTGAATAGGATAGGTTGGTTTATGGGCACTACGCAAAAATATGTGTGGGAGTTGCAGGAATGTGAGAG
>WTJY01000516.1 GCA_011524645.1 Anaerolineales bacterium
GAAAAGTGTAACGGGAGGCCCAATTTACAGTGAAACGAGACTATGGATCAAGAGCAAGGCCACGAGAGACAATGTAAGCTCTCGCTGGAAGGGAAACCGAGATGTCATAAGACCCCAGCATCCGCACGCCGGACACCACCGTGTGGGTGAGGGAAATGGGAGAAAGAGGCGAAAGTCACTTCTGAGAGTAGAGAACTCAGAAGAAGATCAAGCTGGCTCCCACAAGTGTCCAAACCACTCTCGGCCGCTTCACGAGACGAAGCGATTTATCTATATTGATGACCGCGAGCCGATCACACTTGCCGTCCAGCAGGACGGCTTTTTTGCTTTAAACCATAAATAAAAAGGAACAATCAGATGACAATCCCTATTTCAATTTCAGATCCACAAGCTGTAGAAAAAATGACCGCCCGAATTGCGGAGGCGGAAGCCCGACAAACCTATATGCGAGCGGTCAATAAAATCGTGAAGTCGAAACGGAAAGGGTATACCCAAGCCCGTAAAGTGGCTGATTTAATGCGTCAATTTAAGATGACAGAACTACAAGCTGAAAGGCTGTTTGAACCAGATATGCTAGGCCGGATCGGTTTTCCTAGCTATGAATTGAGCAATAACAACGCCAATATCAAGCGGATGAAAAAGCGACTGACGGAGCTGGAAGATGCGGCTGTGGCCGAAGAAGATGAATACCTTATCGCTCAAGGTGTGACGGTTCAGGAAGACCCTGTCGATATGCGTATTCGTATCCACTTTCCAGATAAGCCTTCTGATAACACGCGCCGAGTCCTCAAAACCTATGGGTTTAAGTGGAGCCGATACAACCAAGCTTGGCAACGCCACTTGAATCGCGCTGGGAAACAAGCGGTGCAGATGGTGACCCCGACCATTACGGCCGAGTACGGTGCAATCGCGCCAGAATAAGCCGACTGAGCCAGCAAACAAGACTAAAGCCACCTTAGATTTATGCTGAGGTGGCTTTTTTTATTTGGAGATCAAGATGGACAAAACAATAACAAATCGAAGCGCCTGGCCTTCGACTGAACGAGGAGATTGACTATGTTAACACCACCACAAATTGAAAAATTTGTACCGCAGCTCCTGCGTCAACTGCAACAGCGTGGCCCCCATACGCAACGAGGGCGTGGACGATACTTTCCCGAGTTTGAGCTGGTGCGGTTGGTTAGCCAAATCACCGATACCGGAGCCCCCGACCCAGATCGCTATCGTCAGTATCGCATCTGGTTGCGTGACTACTATCAGCCGCTGGTGAGCCGAGCGATGCTGCTACTCGGATATAGCCGATACGCCCAATCCCTCGACCAGAACGTGATGGGGCATGTTGAAGATTTGCGCCAACAGCCGACACAGGGGATTCGTTGGGCGAAGGGGTTTACCTGTCATACGACTCACTTCGCTTTCGATTATGACCATCGGCCGATATTTCTACGGCTGATCGGTCCACAGTGGTCGGTTGAAGCGAACTGGTCGGCACTGGTCAACGGCCGGACCCAACAGTTCTTCGCCGGACGAGAAATCTTGTATGAGGGTGGCCAGTACACCCACAAAAAGAAGGTCCTCCCCTGTGGCTGGCTGGAATACATCACTTGGCACCGCGATGCAGATGTCCGCACGGCCGAAAACGGAGCTGAATCAGTCTATGTTTTGAACGACCGGCCGCTTGAAGGCACTCCTCCCGTCGCGTTTGGCGACCTGCTACAGACCACGCTCGGCGTACCGACCAAACAAGAGTGGATGTCTCATCTGTGGTGTGAAGCCCAGCTACGCGATAAGCCACTCATTTACCCGATGGAAAAGTCGATCAATCTACACGGCTGGTCGATTCGGCTCGATGCGCCAGCATGGGCCAGCCTGATTGAACAAAGCCTAAAACAAAGCCTAATTACCATCTAAAAACAGAATTATTTCAACCTCATAACCACAAGGAGAAACATCATGGCCCGACTCAATTCGCGTGTCATTGGTGGCTACTACGCCACCCCTGCTGAGCTGATAGAGACCCTTATTTCCCTCATCGATGCCCCTACGGGGGCGCGGATCTTCGATCCCTGCGCGGCCGACGGCACCGCCCTACTCCGTTTAGCGGATAGCTTACAGCTGACCCCGTTTGCCAACGAGCTTAATGAAGAGCGAGCCAACCTGTTACGCCAGAAACTGGCTGGGTGGCAAAAAGAAAAACGACTCAAGCGCGGGATCACTTACAGCCTCAATACCGACTATCGCCAAGTGGCGTTTCAGCCGGAGATGATGTCCTGTCTATTTCTCAATCCCCCCTACGATACGGACGATGGGGAACGGCTTGAAGGGCGATTTCTGAAGCAGTTTACCGACATGCTTCAACCTGAAGGGTTGCTGGTCTTTATTATTCCGCTTAGCGCACTGGCCAGCTTTCGTTTGGTGAGTTACTTGTTGGCTCATTACAATGTAAAGCGCATCGCGCGAAGTACGGAGGGAATGTTTGAGCGGTTTGGGCAAGTGGTGGTGATGGCCTACAAACGGCCGGAGCCTGTTGAGCCATCTGAACACATTATCAAGCGATATCGTCAACTGTCTGATGCAGATCATCCGTTAAGACAGTCGCTACACCCTTTGACACAAAACAACAACCGCTTTATCTTGCCCGAAGCCAGTCCACCAAAGCTCAACACAATCAAACAGGGGATGATCTGGCAACGCTTGACCACGCTTGCCGACGCAACGGCCGAAGCGGACAAGGTCGGGTTATGGCCCAGTGCGGAGATTCGCTCGATCTTTGCCCCGAATCGTCAAGCTGGAGGGGATTTTCAGCCGTTGATGCCCCTGAAAATGGGTCATTTGACGCGGATGTTGGCCGGTGGATTTATCGATAATCAGGTTCTTCTTCGGCCGGACGGAGAGCGAATGCTTATCCGAGGGAATGCGCGTAAAGAGTTGGCCACAACCGAGAAAACACAAGTGCTTGAAAATGGAGATACCCAACAGGTTCGCACCCATCGGCAACGGCCGACGGCCGCGATTAATCTTCTCTCGCTGAGCGATGGGTTTAAGGAGGTGAAGCCCAAAGATGTGGGGGCTTTTATGACCCAGTATGCGGAACAGCTGGTGAACCATGTGGCGGAGCGATACCGGCCGTTGTATCAGTTTGATGACGACGATCTCAAGCAACGGCTCGGCCGACGTGGGAATCTCTATCCGGTGCAGAAGCATATCGCTATGGCCGCGTGTACCTCTCTGAAGCACCACAAAGAGGCGATCATTGTAGGGGAGATGGGCACGGGAAAAACGCGAACAGCACTTGTAACCGCCTTTGGTTCAGGGGCGAAACGGGTTTTGATTTACTGCCCACCCCACTTGGCTAAGAAGTGGGCACGTGAGGCAAAAATGGTGTGGCCCGAGATCGAAGTGACGCAACTCAAGCGCATCGGTGATGTGGACCGCTGGATGGCACAGGACGAACAAGCACGGCCGCAGGTCGGGATCATGAAATTCACCACTGGTAGCCTAGGGAGCGGTTGGCGACTCGCTTACACCCATTGGCGGCCGTACCCATTGGCTCAGGTGGCTGAGTTTGAAAAAGAGCCCGCTAAATACGCCAAGGAACTCAAGCAGTGGCGAGCGTTCACGAAACGAACCGCTAAACAAAAAGGGATTCGACAGCCGGATACCGATCAGACTTTTCTGAGCAAGAACGATGTGCCCTATATCCCTGAAACCTTGCCCAAAAAGCCCCCTTTGTTGCGTGTGACCAATGCGGGGAGCTACCCACATCGGCGCGCGTTGGGCTATACCAAAGGGCGTAAAAAGAACCGGAAGAAAGCGCGAGAATATTACGCTCCCGCCTACCAGCTGGTGCGCAATCGCGATGACGATGGGCAGAGCCAGTTCCGTGAACATGCCCTGCGTGAGCAGGTGATTCGGCAAGATGAAAATAAGACGTATACACCACCCAAAGGGGGTCGATATCCGCTGGCTGAATACATCAAGCGAAAGTACAAGAATCGGATCGACCTGTTGGTCGTCGATGAGGTCCATATGCTTAAGGGCGGTGATACTGATCGGGGGTATGCCCTGCACCGTCTGGCGAGCAGTTCAAAGATGTCGTTGGCCCTGACAGGGACGATTTTCGGCGGGTATAGCTCGACACTGTTTCATATTTTGTGGCGCACCGCACGGCGGGTACGCCGGAAATACATCAATCAGGAGCAAAACGGCCGGAGACGGATCGGGGTACGGCGCTGGATGAATGATTATGGGTTTGTGGAGTGGACCGAAAAGGAGAAGATAAACGGCGAGACCGGCAAGACGACGACTAATAGCCGAGTCAAAGAAAGCAATCGAGAAGCCCCCGGCTCGATGCCGCAGATGTTGGCCCACCTGCTACCGATTACGGCGTTTATGAGCTTAAAGGATTTGAGCAACGCCCTGCCTGACTATGAAGAGATTCCGGTGCCGGTGGCACCTACGGCCGATATTTTGCTTCGCGCCCAGACATTTGAAGCCCAGATCGGGGAGAAGATGCGGGACCGGTTGATCAAGGGAGATCGATCCCTGTTAGGTGCGTACCTGATGGGCTCGATCTGTATGCCCGATGCACCGTGGCGAGATGAGATCGTTATCGAACCCCATTCCAAGAATGACGAAAAACCGCGTGTGTTGGCCAAAATTGATGGGACTCCACGTGCTGAGGGTCAATTGTGGCCGAAGGAGGAGGCGATTCTTGATCTGATTGAGAAGGAGGTGAAGGAAGACGGCCGTCGTTGTTTGCTGTTGGTGCAACAAACGGGCACACGCAACATACAGCATGTTTGGGCTGAATTGCTCAAGGAGCGTGGCTTATCTCCGGCGATCCTGATGGCGGATGCGGACAAGCGAGAAGCGTGGATTGAAAAGCAGTACAAAGCGGGTGTGAACGTGATTATTTCTAATCCGCGCAAGGTCGAGACAGGACTTGACCTGATTGGTTACCCGACGATTATTTGGTCTGGCACTGAATTTTCGATTTACACGATTCAACAAGCGAGTCGCCGAGCGTGGCGTTTGATTCAAAAGAAGGCATGTAAAACTTACTTTTTCTACTATGAAGACACGATGCAGGAGACCGCCCTACAGTTGATTAGTCGTAAGTTGGCGGCCGCCGCCAAAGTAAACGGGGATGCGCTCGACGGTGGTCTCGCAGATAGCGACGATGGCGGAAGCATCGAGGCGCAGTTGGCCGATATGGCGGCCAGTGGCCAGATGTCGTCGAAGCTTGATCTCAAGGCGCAGTTTAAGCAGCTCGCGGCCGTGGATGAGGCGGCCCAAAGCTTTATCGGGGTTGATGTGTCTTTAGATCATGAAGATGAGGTGCTGGTAATGCCGCCATGGGTGAAAGCGTTGTGGCCCGCACTGGAAGCGATCGCGCATGGTATCGCCAAGCACAAGAACCCATACAAGGCGCGCCAGATGCTGAATTTTATCGGGGACGGCCGTGTGGATGAGCTAAAGCTGTATCAGGAGATGTGGCACACACATGGCAATGACAAGGCGGACGTACCGACCGATCGTCAGCTGATGGTGGCCGGTTTTCTGTGGCGTTCCGCCTTGATTGCCGATTCTGTACGAGAGATAAGAGACCCGATTCCTGAGAATCGTTTGACCCGGCTGTTGGGGTATATAACGGCCGGTGATGGGCGCTGGGCGACGATTCAGGAGCAAGTGGACAAAGAAGCGGCCGCGCTGATGAAGATTCTCGATTTAAGCTGTGCGGATTCTGTGGATACAGATGTTGTCCACGCGACGTTGGACAAGACCGATTCTGTCGAGGTTGTTGTCCAAGCTAAACCCTCTGAGCCTGAGCCGAAGCCTGTTGTTGCTCAGCCTGTGCCTAAAATGAAGGTGCCTGTAACTAAGCCTAAATCGCCACCAGTAAAGGTGACGCCCCGGCCGGTGATTCGTGCGAAGCGCAAGGCTCAACCTGTGTGGCAGCCACCACAGCCGGTTAACGGCCGGTATGCGATTATGGGGACGAAGTTGAGCTATGGAACGCTTGAGGAGTGGTTGGAATGTGTGCAGAAGTTGCAACAGTATGCGCAGGCAAAAGCACTGTCTGATAAGAAGCGAGACGAATTTTTAGCGAAAGCGATGCGGTCGTTAAATCCCAAGGTAATCCATGCTGAAAAGGAAATAGATAAACTTGATGAATCAGAACTTGTGTTCTTAAAACTACGTTATCTTAATTTGAATATGTTTGGTTTTCTTGCGTCTAACTTTGGGCGAGCTAAATTTAATTTGAAGCATCAGGAAAAAGAGCGAGAGAAGAAGGTTGTCGTATCCGCAAAGCCGAAAAAGAGATTGGTGTTTGGGCAAGATCGTGTGACGGTTTGAGTCACGTTTGATCGTGCTGAGTCGTTTGTTCCCTCATTTTGAGCTATCTAGCTATGTAGCTATCATTATTTTGAGCTATCTAGCTATGTAGCTATCATTACAGCTATGAGTACGATTGCAATTATGAGTAGAAAAGGTGGTGTTGGTAAAACCACTAGCACCCATGCCTTAGCTATTGCGTTAAATGAGCTAGGTAAAACAGTTCTTGTTGTTGACTTCGATAGCCAAGGTAGCATTACGGCCGCAACCCGAGCCAGTACAGATAACGGCACGATTGCCCATGTTTTAGATAAGCAGAAGACTCTAGATGATGTGTGTACAAAGATCAAGGATGGGCTGTTTGTTTGCCCTGCTGATGATGAGTTATCTACAGTCGAGACGGCCTTAGTCAGCGCGACCGGTCGAGAGTATTTTCTAACTGATGCGTTGGAAGATGTAAAGACAGATTACATCCTGATTGATTGCGCTCCGGGCCTTGGATTACTTTCGGTTAATGGCTTGGTGGCCAGCCAGTATGCAATCATTCCAACTTTGCCCCAGTTTCTTGATTTGCGTGGTTTGAAATCTGTTCTAGAGAACATCGAGTCACTGAACAGCAATAAGAGGCTACAAGCGAACATTGATGTGTTAGGTGTGGTTTTAACGCAGTTTGACGGCCGTTTAAATCTGCACAAAGAAGCAGAGGCGCTATTAGAGTCAGAGGGGATTAGTGTGCTGGGTAAGGTTGCGAAATCTGTGAGGGTCGCTGAGTCGGCTGGGTTAGGCTTGTCTATTTTGGAACATGCCCCTAATCATCCAATTTCTAATGAATATAGGAGAATAGCAAATGTCATTGTTGGGCGGTAAAAACAACCCTCTCGGGGGTAGCGGTAATGCTGGCATTCCAGATAGCCAGAAATCCATAAAGGTGCAGAAGAAAAAGAAAACAACCTATAGTCTAAGTCCTGCAACTATGGACGATATCGATATGATGCAACTTAAATTAAAGAGGCTTCTAGGGGGGCATGTAGAGAAATCAGAGATCATAGAGGCTGCATTTTTGGTGGCTAAAAAAGATTTTGAGCGGAATCAGGATAAGGCTGACTTTATGCCTGAATTAATGAAAATGTTGAGGGGCTGAGATTTACAGATAGCTGGCTGTCTGGGTGGCTGGCTATGTGATTTGAGTTGGATTGTATTCTTCTAAAATAGATACTGTGCTGGCTCCATTCTTAGTACAACAATTCCTGAAAAAATATTGTGGGGTTATGTAGAATGGCTCTACGGTGAATAGGTAAGAAAAAACCGCCTTTTTGGGGCGGTTTTTTTTTGAAGTTTCAATTGATAGAAAAGACCTGCTAAAGTCACATTAATCGATAAGTATCGTGTTCTTCACGATTAATGTTAATCTGAATTTGATCCGAGATATTTATCGCGATACATACGATATAAGGCGGCATGTCCACTACCACGGGCCTTCATCAAATGAGCTTTTTCTGCTTCTGTCATTCGATCTAATACATCTTGGATTTCACGTGTGCGTGATGAAAGTAAAGCATAGCCAAGTTTTTCGAAGCCAAAAAACTCAGCGATTTTTGCAAGTAGTAATCGGAAGTTTTGCCACCCATGCTCTATTTTTAATTTGAAAATGTCGAAGTCCATCTTTAAACCTTTTCTTTACTAGCCCTGAATATTTCAAGACTAGCATAAATTGATAGTCCGAAAATTACAAAACAGGTTAAGTAAATAACAGGTCTATTTAGTTGTGAAGTGTGTAGGTTACCACTGGTAAAATGTTCAATTTAGGGGACTTATCCCCTCTGTTAGCGTAAAAATCAGACTGCCTTGTATCGATGATAGTGGGCAATGTTTCGGCAGTTGTCATTGCAATATTTTTTCGTTTTTCGACGGCCGTTTAATGGAGCCCTGCACTGTTCATTTTTGCAGAGTCGTGCCCTACGCTTCACTCCACGGTTCGAACCCATAGGATCCAATTGTAGAGTATTGGTGGAGCAATCGGCCGGATCTAGTTTCCCGAGAGTTTCTTCCCCAGTTTGCTATTGGGTGCAATGTCTAAAGCTTTAGCAATATCAGTACCGGCCTTGCTTGTGATAATTTCTTTCAACTCATCACTTTGCAAAATTTCGGTTACTTTTTCGCGCATAGCTTTTGCTGTTTGGGTGTTAACTGCTGCGCTAAATTTTCGTTTCTCTTCAGCTTCTTTTTGAGCCGTTAAAAGAGCTTCTTTTGCATTGGCTAAATCGATCTTTCGCTTTAGACCTTCTAATTCTCTGGCTTGTTGCTCAAGTTCTGTTGTTAGTTCGAGCTGGGCGATTTCGTCAGCTGATTTGATAGAAATTTGCTTTGCTTCCGCTTTTGCATGTAGCTCTTTCGCTTCGATCCGAGCTAAGCCCACAGCTTGTAACGCTTTTTGCTCGGCGATTTCAGCCTTCTGTTGGGCTTTTTGAATCGTGACAATGTGATTGTATTCACTGATCGCTTGTTGCACGCTAGGATGCTGGAAAATGAGCAAAACAGCGGCTAGTAGGGCGATTACAGGGGTGATAGGTAGAAAAAAACCTTGGTATCCTAGAACAATTTGCAGTAGTGGTCCCTGTGGATTTAGATGAATCAACTGAGCCACTATTGAATTTCCAAAAAGTACGGCCGTCATGATTCCAAGACCCCACTTAGCATAGGCTGTTTGTCTCGGTGTAGTTAATAGTCCGTGGGTGAAATGATATGCTGAAAAGAGGAATGATCCCTCTAGTGTCGCGACACCCAAGATGCCAAAGAAAACAGCTGCGCCTAGTTGGTCGAAATCAACCCCAAATGCGGTTAGATTGTGAGGGAGTGTGTAACAGACCGCTAAAATCTCTAAAGCCGTTAGGGCCCAAAACAAGCGGTTTGTGTGCGTTTCGAGTTCTTGCTCGGCTTCGCCAATGCGGATATCGAAATCTTTTTGCGTAGTTTGAGGAGGTGTTGGTGTTGGGTTAGTCATTAGGTGTTCCTTGCCAAATTTGGCACTAATGACTGATAGCGGGTACAACTGCTATAATCTTAGGTGGTTGGTAGTACCGATATCAGCCGTCGGCCGGTTTGGTGTTCCCGCACCTTCCGGCCACTTTTATTAAGACTTGAGCATTGTAGGGTATTTTGTGGCCTATTGCAACAATGCGCTTTTTGTACACTGCAATATTGCAAAATGACTTATTCAACCTCTAAAGCCGCTGACCTCGCTAACATTTCAGCATCATCTGTTAGACTTTACACTGATAAATTCGGTGAATTTATGAGCCCCGGAGCGACACCACCAAAAGGGAAAGCTCGGTTATTTAATGATGATGATGTTGCGGTTATGGCCTTTGTTACAAAGTGTAAGGCAGATGGCCAAACCGATGGAGAAATAAAAGCTCGCCTAGATAATGGGGAGTGGGTAGCTCTAAGAGAGGAGATTGAGACACGATCTACAGCTGACGGAAAGGAAAGGAGTGAGCTTGCAGTGCGCCTTGCTGCCTCAATGTCCCAAGTTCAAATGTTGCAACAGTTGCTTGGTCGTAATGATGAACGGATTCAACAGTTAACAGATCAACTTATTAATGCAGAAAAGAGAGCGTCCGTTTCTGAGTATCAAGCAAAAGAAATAGAGCGTCTCAGAAATAAAATTGAAGCATTAGAAGATGAACTGAAAGATGAGATTCGACGAAAGAACTAGAGTGGGAGTTTGTAGCATTTAGAGGAAATCGTCACAAATGACGACCGGATTTTCTGAATTTAAGAAACAAGATTCGTTAGGTGATTACGAAAATCACTGTCACCTTTGCGGACATACTGATCTGTTAAGCTTGGAAAAGCGACTATGTTGTCAATGTTTTGATACTGGGACAAAGTTTTAACAGGTGTTCTGTACTATGTTTGCTATTATTTTTCTTCTAAAGTAGAATGTATTATTGTATAGTAGCTGTGCATGTAGATTTAAGCTAAGGATAATAAAAATGACTAAGTCTCTTGATACATTAGCTGACAAGATTGATTATTTGTTTCGAAATACAAAGAAGCCTGATGGAAACTACTATACTTATGAGGAAGTAGCCGCTTCTAGCCCTAACTTGAGTGTTGCAAATTTGTCTGCACTACGGACTGGGCGAAAAAGTAATCCCAGCTTAAAAGTTATTCAAGCGTTAATCGAGTTTTTCAATATAGATGATTCTAATTTCTTTTTCGATACTGGTGAAGGTATGACTAGCTATGATGAAAAAATTAAAACTTTAGCTACACGAGCTAGTGAGCTTGATGAAACAGGATTAGATTTTCTACTTGATGTAATTGAGCAAATTAAAGGTTAGTATGAGCATGCAAAAGGTTATCGATCAAATCGATTACGATTTTGATCAATTTAGTTTAGATTCTTTTATTAGCAAAGTTGGTGAATGGGGGCATACAGAGATCAAATTATGTGCTTGTGATTTATACAGCAATTTAAATGCCTTTGGTGCTTACATTCCAATTCGTGACGGGCTACAAATGATCTTTGTTGATGAAAATTTACCTCATTTACATCGCTTATCTACTATTCTTCACGAAATCGGTCATTATGTCTTAGGACATGAGGCCATGACATATGAGGAGCTTTGCCTGCTTCGTGGCCGGAACATCAAAGCTATTTTTCGACGAGATAATAGTGCTGATGAGCGTGAAGCTGAGTTGTTTGCGCACACTATTATTTCTAAAGTACAGGATAACATGAGTTATTCACGGTTCCGTGCTTCGTGTGTTCCGGTGGGAGATACGTACAAACGCTATTTTGAAGGTTTGGGAATTCTATGAAGTCATGGGGGCTATTCCAAGACATATTTTTCGTTGGTTGGGCTCTCGGGTGTTTGTTTTTGTTGTTTTTGATAACAACAAAAACAAACAAGGTGAAGAAGAGTCTTGCGGTGGCTACCGTGACTGAGATACTTGTTGTTTTTGCCATTGCATTGATATTCGATGTTAGTTTTGTGTTTCTCGCAGTAGATCAAGTTTTCGGCATCAATAATATTTCGTGGCTAATTTCATGGTTGGCGTATGCAACATCACTAATGTTTGGAGTTAGAGCCTCTAAAATACTTTATAAACATAAAACGTACGGGCTTGGACGATTTATTATCGTATGTAAAGGTGCCATACTCGGGGTCTATGTTTCTACTATCCAGTACACAGATAGCTATCCGCTCCATTTATATGCCAGATCGAAGGCTGATATTTTATTTTTGTGGCTTTTGTATATTCCGGCCATGATTACAATGATTCATTTCAGTATTGGGGCTGTTTATGCAAGTCGGCAACAGGTTCAGGCAATGGCCAAGGCTCGGGTTAAAGCCACTTCGTATTTGTCGATTATTTTGTTTTTTGTGTTTTTATGCCGTATTGTTATTTCCTTGAAGTTTTACACTATCCTTGATAGTGATTTTGTCGAACAAATATTTACTATCTCAATGATTGGATTAATTATTGTTTCGATATTAATGACAATCCCAAGCCTCTTTCCCACAAAACTAATTCATCAACTAAGATTGAATTTTCAAACTATTAGAGAGATCAAGAGACTTGAAAATTTGATTCAACTACAAAAAAAAATTCGTGCAGTTTACGACCCCGTTGTGTATTTTCCACAGCCTTCTCTTTGGGAATTTTTTCAGAACCGATCATTGCAAGAATATAAAATACTAATTGAGATTATGGATGCGAAAGCAAGATGGCGATTGGGACCGCCGAATGACAAAGGTGAGTTGGAACAGTATGCACCTCTCATGAAGCTTCTTATGAGTATTGATGATAATCAATCTTTCGAAGATTTAGTCTTTGCCTATTCAAATCTGAAAATTGGAAGAAGAAATAATGTCAAATATTAGTGTAAATAGTCGCATCACCTACTGGCTTACACACCCATTAGGTGTGCTGGTTGTAACTGTATTTATAGTTTTGCTTGTGACTATGGATGTGTTACAGGCTGTATTTTTTTGTGGGACTTTTATTGGTATTGTCATACTTCCGATGTATGCGACTTATAAGATGTCAAAACAAAATGCTCCAGTTACGTCTATTGTCGGCTCGCTTTCGATTGCCATTATGATTATTTTGTCAAGAATACAAGAACTTCCTGAGTCCGCGATGCTGGGGCTTTGGTCATCTCTTATTTGTGGTGTACTTGTTTTCTTTTTAAGCTCGTCTATAAAAATTTCGGGACATGGTGTTGTGCTTGCAGGATGCATCATTGTTAGCTTGCTTGTTTCCCCCCAGATCGCTTGGATAGTATATCTGTTTGCTGTTTTTTCAGGTTGGAATGTTATTCGTGACGGTAGAGCGGAATTACAAGATATGATTCAAGGTGGCATAGTAGCTTTCTTTGCATTTATATTTACAAATGTCTTTTTCGCTATGTAGGAGAATTAATGATGGGTTATATGTCTAAAATGAATTTACTACATAATAATTCAAAATCAGTGGATGTTCTGCTTGCAGCTATAAAAATCCAAGGTGGTCAACTTGTGGAAAATATAGCGGATAAGTTATTCGAGTTGTCTTTTCCTATTCCGGGGAAAAACAATGCAAAAATTGCTGTGCAAAGGTCGTATAATGTGCAATTATCAACACAAGACATAATGGAGGCTCTCTATGATGTTCACCATATTCTCGATGCTGTTGATATTCCCAAGCTTTATGAACAATAATTATTTAAAGAGGTATACTTATTAGCCATTAGTTTAAAAGCAAAAAGGCCAGATTTGGCGATCTGACCTTTCAAGCTCTACAAAATTTACTCTTTAGTTTAATGATACCAACATCAAACTAAAACAAAAGCGCACTCAGAATTTGGCGATTTAGAGTGAGTGATTTTTTCCGAAAATTGATCTCTTTTGAGAAGCTGACTGCTTTCGCAGTCACTTTTATCACCAACCGCCTTTACATTCGAAAGTATAACGAATGTAAAGCGATTCTGTCAAGTTACTCCAATTTAT
>WTJY01000125.1 GCA_011524645.1 Anaerolineales bacterium
GTTCCAGCTGGCTTATATGGTTATTCTGTCGATTCGATATCATGCTACTTTGCCTCGGACAATTTCTTGGGGGATTTACAGTTTTGCGCTCGTTTCTGTCGTTTCCTTGTCCTACCCCCCGTTTGCAGAGAGCGGTCTAACCAATATATTCGCTTTTGTTTATGCTTTTTTGTTCGCCAATGCGATTTTCGTAGAAGAACATCTGAATCCACTCATTTCATTGAATGAAAAATTGCGCGAAAGTGATCTGCGGTATCGAAAAATCGTTGATATGGTTTTCGATCTAGATTACGTTATAGAGCACACCGATGATGGGGGATATGTTTTTAATTGGACCAAGAAGAGCAATTTTTTCCATGGTTATTTTCCTAAAAAAGTTGACGATTCTATGGCCCCGATTCGGCATTTTGTGAGTGAGGAAGTGGTCGCTGTCATTGAGTCGGCCAAAAGAAAACTTTTGCGTGGTGAGCCGGCCGATATAGAATTTCAGGTTGAGCTAGGATCTAGGGGGCTTGTTTGGCTGAAGAGCTATATTTATCCTGTTTGGGATGCGGTAGAAAACAGAACGGTGCGGGCTTATGGGGTTGCTTTAGATGTGACGAAAGAGAAAAAAGCTGCGGAAGCCCTGCGTTTGAGTGAGCAACGTAGCCGTGCGATGTTGGAACAAAGTTTTCAGATGATCGCTCTACTCGATGAACAAGGATATTTGATCGAGGCGAATAAGACCGCTTTGCAATTTGCCCAGCTAAGGGCGGAACAGGTTGTCGGCCGTCATATCAGGGTAATTTACACAGCCCTCTGTGGGCGATCTCTGCAGAAATCTATTGAGCGAAATGTTGAATTAGCTATTTCTGGCAGTGTGGTGCGAGAAGAATTGGTGATAACGACACCGAATGGAGATCGACATACTTTAGATACGTCGCTAAAGGCGGTACAAGATGAAGACGGTCGGGCCACTCTGTTGCTTTGGGAAGCTGGAGATGTAACAGATGAAAAGCAAGCAACGGCCGCTATGATCCAAGCCCAAAAAGCGGAGAGTTTGGGTGTGTTGGCCGGTGGTATTGCGCATGATTTCAACAATTTGTTGACCGGTGTTCTGGCTCAGGCTTCTCTAGCGCAATACAAGATCGGCCGTGAATCACCAGCAACGAAAAATATCGAAAAAGTAATTTTCGCCTCGAAACAAGCGGCCGCATTGACTCGGCAAATGCTAGCTTATGCTGGTAAAGGGGATTTTACGCTTGAGTCGCTAAATATTAATGCACTTGTGCTCGACAATATCGATCTTTTTCGCGCTTCAATTAGTAAAAATATCACTGTCAAAACTGATCTGGCCGAAGATATGGCACTCATTCGTGGGGATATGGGGCAAACACAGCAAATTATCATGAATTTGCTCATTAATGCGGCTGAGGCGGTTGACGCTAACATTGGACTGATTACGGTTCGTACCGAGCTGAAGCGGTATACGGCCGCTGAATTAGCGGTGTGGGTGGGGAAAGAAGCTTTGTTAGATGGGGTTTATGTCTGCCTGACTGTGGCCGATAACGGTTGCGGATTGGCACCAGATGTTCAAGCGAAAATATTTGATCCGTTTTTTTCTACCAAGGCGGACAGTCGAGGATTAGGTTTGGCGGCATTGCTAGGCGCGGTTAACGCGCAATCTGGCGGTGTGCATGTGTCAAGTGTACCGTTTGAGGGGACCGCATTCCAAGTTGTATTCCCGGCCGAGCCGCTATCATCAACACCGATTGAGGGGCCGGATGAAAACGATTCGGTCTGGCATCCGATAGCACACTACACCATTTTGTTCGTTGATGATGAGCCAGATATTCAGGAGATGGCTCAGGAATGTTTCGCGACGGTAAAATGGGGCAGCTACTTTGCTACGAACGGCCGTGAAGCGATTACAATATTTCAAAAGTTTCAAGAAGAAATCGACCTGATTGTACTCGATCAGCAAATGCCACATTTGGGAGGCTTGGACTCTGCCAAAGAGATTCGTCACATACGGCCGGATGTCCCGATTTTATTTTCGTCAGGGTATACACCAGATAAAATCGATTTAGATGATAAAAACAATATGTTTTTAGCCAAGCCCTATACCGCTGAAGATTTGATTCGGCAAATATCACAACAATTAAACAAAAGAACGGTCTATGACAACTAAACATTCACCAGCTCTCCCCGCATACTTTGAAGCCGATATTATTGATGGTCTTGGCGATTTCGCCGCAACTGAATTGCACCGATTTAAAGGGATAAGGCATTTGGAGCAAACGTCATCGGAATCGATCCGTTTTAACTATCGAAACAAGCGTAATTGGGAGCAGTTGGCCACAGCCCGCTTGATTAATGCGATTTATTTTGTGCAGCCCTTCGCTGTGCCACGTCCTAAAGCGTTGCTGGGTCATGCGAATTGGGAGCGCGTGTTGCACCATATCAAACGTGCGCAGGAAAATATGCCAACACAAATGTTTCACTCTTTCTTTTTAAGTGCTGCGGGGCAACAATCGCCGGTTTTCCAGCGTTTTGAGCAACAGTTGCAAGCGGCGATTTCTTTGCCTAAAGCGGCCGACCGTGGGGAGTTGTTGATTCGTGTACGAAGAGGGGCACAAGGGTATTGGGAAGTCATGGTGCGCCTGACCGCTCGGCCGTTGTTGACAAGGCGTTGGCGGGCCGTTGATATGCGTGGGGCCTTGAATGGCCCACTTGCGGCGCTGATGGCTGATTTGTCTCAGCCAACTGCCGATGATTGTGTGCTTAATGTGATGTGCGGTTCCGCTAGTTTGCTGGTCGAGCGAGGATTGGTTCAAGATTGCGCGCGCTTGGTGGGATGTGATCTAAACCTAGCCGCATTACAGGCGGCTCAGGAAAATTTGGGTGCGGCACGGTTGGCTAGCGAACTGTACTTAGCCGATGCGCAAGACCTCCCCTTTGGCGCACAGCAGTTTGATACGATTTTAGCCGACTTCCCTTGGGGACAGCTGGTGGGCACACATGGAAACAATGAAGAGCTTCACCCCAACGCTCTGGCAGAAATGGGGCGTGTGATTCGGCCGCACGGCCGCTGTGTGGTGATTACCCATGAAGTACAGATTTTTGAACGACTTCTAAAGCAACAGCCGGTTTGGCGTAAAGAACGGGTCTTGCGCTTGAAACGGGGTAATATTCAACCCCGTATCTATGTGTTGCGGTATGAGCCCGTATCTGTTTGATTTGTGCCGAATCACTTTGTTAAGGAAAGAAAGCTAAGTGTAGCGTCTCAAAAGTGATCTGTAATGTGTTTGTTAGGTTTTTGCGGTGACGAGACCACCGCAAAAACCTAATTTAATAATAGCTTGCTCGGCCGTAGGCCGAGCAAGCTATGGGCAATACATGCGACAATTATTTAGCCGTTATTCCTAAACAAGCACGTCGGAAATAGGAAATGTAAATATGAATGAACCGATATTGTTACGTAAAACTGAAAATGGGGTCGCGACACTGACCCTTAATCGCCCCCAAAAATTTAACCCTTTGTCTGAAGCGATGCTTGATGCACTACAGGCTGAGCTAGATGAGATTGGCGCAAACGAATCGATTCGTGTGGTGGTTATTGCGGCAACCGGCAAGGCATTTTCGGCCGGTCATGATTTGAAAGAGATGCGCGACAATCCGACTAAGGAATTTTATGATCATCTATTTGCCAAGTGTAGCCGCATGATGCTCACGATTAACCGCTTGCCACAGCCGGTGATTGCGCGCGTACAAGGGATCGCGACGGCTGCGGGCTGTCAACTCGTGGCCACTTGTGATCTGGCTATCGCGGCCGATACGGCGCGATTTGCTACTTCTGGGATTCGATATGGCCTCTTTTGCTCCACACCGGCCGTTCCGGTGAGTCGTAATGTGGGACGCAAACAAGCGATGCGGATGCTGTTAACTGGGGAATTTCTTGATGCGCAGCAGGCTGTTGTTGAAGGGTTAATTAATGAGGCGGTTCCTGAAGATCAATTAGATACGGCCGTGCAAGCTTTAGTGGATGGCATCGTTTCTAAATCTGCGGTGGCGGTTCGTATCGGCAAAGAGATGTTTTATAAGCAACAGGAGATGGGGGTAGCTGAGGCGTATCAATATGCCAGCGAGATGATGGCTTGCAATATGATGAGCGATGATGCTGGAGAAGGGTTTGACGCATTTTTGCAGAAGCGCTCCCCCGTTTGGACACATTCTTAAGTTAGGGAGATGATAGGAGATGGGTCTGCACCGCATCTTTGAGTCCGGCGCGATGGACCAAGTCGGCCGCTACATCTCGATTCATAGGCAAATGTTTGGTCTGGTGGGCATCTGAATTAATGACGATTTTGTTGCCACCCGCCTCTTTGTACCACATGAGCATACGCAAAAGTAAGGTGTTCCAATGTTGTCTGGCCGATAGCAAGCGGCAGTTGATCTCGAAGGCGGTATCAGTTTCAATGAGAGCATCAAGCATGTCCCTTACCTCTGTTTCAATTTGAGGAGCTGTCGGCAAAATGCCTAATTGGGCACCGCGCAAGAAGATCCGATCGGTGTGGGCTAATATTTGAAAGTTGAAATTGCGCACCATGACGGCCGATTCTCGAAAATAGTCTTGATAGACTTTGATCGGATCCCGATTGACAAAACAGTTAATATTGTGAATATTCTCACCATAAAGCCAATGCATCGAGCCGATAACAACATCAAATTGATAGGACGAGAGTAAGAGTGATGCATCTTTTTCGTGTTCGTGTGGGTTGCCAATTTCAACCCCACTTAAAACCCGCAATCCATGTGGCGCGAAATGATCCTGATTTCGCTCTAGGACATGAAAATAATCTGGTGGGTGAGAAAAGAATCCGGTACGGCCGTTGACCCATTCCGCGTGTTCGGTAAATGCGATTTCTTCCATGCCGAGCGACACCGCTTCACGGCACATCGTAGACATGCTGTCTCGCCCATCGCTAAATGTGGTGTGGGTATGGTAATCGTTAAAACTCATAAAAATAGCCTGACTAAAATTGATTCATGTGCATCAACACCTTGATGCGGTATGTAATTTTATGGGGGTAACAGTTTTGGCGAGGTATGTATACCCCGTTTTGTTGGGTTGAGCCAAATGTAAACCTGTAAAAATCGCCCATTTTTTAGATGTATCGGAGCGTTTGTGGATAGGGCGAACGGAGTCGTTGCTAAAGAAACTTTGTTGGGGATGATAGAATAAAAGAGGCCGCCCAAGTTTTCTGGGCGGCCCCTTTTGATTGAAATCAATTGTTGCGTGAGTGAATGGGGATTTTATTCACCCGCAGGGGCGAACCAATCGACAATTCCCATGATGATGTTTGCTTGGTCTTCTGTTGCAAATGCGTTAAGAGGCAGTCCAAAGAACAGGATGTTTACGAACTCATCAGAGACGAGCAAGATTTGCGCATCGCCCGCATTGTCACCGTCTGGGCGCACAGCGACAAGTTCTTGCCCTTCGATTGTGTCTTCGGCCGTTAGCTCGAAGAGGGTCGTTTCATATGACCCTTCTAGGGCGATTTCACCGGCGGTAAAACCGAGTGCTGACGTAAAATCGGTGTCTAGAAATTCAATCGATTCAAGCGCGACAAGCTCGGCCGGTTCTAGCATGGGGGATGTGCTACCGATCGTGACCAATGTGATGTCATTACCGAAGAAAATCGATTCAAGAAGCAGGTTCGCTTCATCTTCAAAATCGAGATCTTCTTCACGGTACTCGCCTGAGTACCAGATAATGAGCTCGATCCCATCTAAATCTTCTAAAGTTAGCTCGTTGTTACCGGTCGATGCGTCCCAAACCGTGAGGGATACCGATTCATCAAATAAACTGGCGACATCAATCGTTTCTGATTGATCTGCGCCAAGGAAGTCCCCATTGTTATCGATGTAAAGGAAGATATCATAGGTTGAATCATCGCTTTCTTCTTCTCCTTCATCGATCGTTTCTTCGCCTTCATCAGCTACTTCTTCATTAGTCTCTTCTTCTTCAGCCGATTCTTCGTCGGCGGGAACTTCTTCGACAGAATCTTCTGATTCACCTGATTCATCGGCCGTTTCTTCAGAAATTGAGACCGAGATCGCATAATCCCCTTCATTGTCTAGCCCGAAGTCATTGACAACGATGGTGTAACCTTCGGCAAGGACGATGCCGTTTAAGCTTTCGGGATCACCAGAGAAGCCACTATCCGCATATTCGGTGCCTAGCCCTTCGGCATCGTAAATTTCCAAAACCATGTCGATTTCAGTCCCGCTGGTTGCTAAAATATCGGCGGTGATTTCATCGCCACTGTATACCCAAGCATGGAATTCGCCGACGGCGAATGTGCCTGCGACTTCTTCGCCCGCACCGATTGTGCCTTGGTCGATTATCGGCTCTAAATCGTCAATCGACGGCCGATAGATATCTTCTTCCGGTTCTGGCTCGTCGATTTCTTCACCGGCCGATTCATCATTGTTTTCTTCATCGCTATCATCTTGATCGTCGTCCTGTTGTTCCGGTTCTGTGCCGGTGATCAATTCCGCTTCAACCGGTTCATCACTGACATCGGTTGGGCACAAGGCGATAGTCGTCGAGGTTAGGCAATCTTCTAAACTGTAATCCGCATCAAGTGGCATGAGGTCAAGTAAGCGGTCTACGGTGTTTTCCATCCCTTCTTTGCTTGAGGCTAAGACGATGACTTCGTAACGGCCGTCTGTCTCATGCAACAGGACAACTGCTGTACCGGCCATTTCGATATTGCCCATAGGAGAGGCGATTAATTGAACCACTTCCGGCTCTTCTTCCTCTATCTCTAATTCAACCCCTTCTGACTCTTCATCTTCAGCGTCCGAGTCTGTATTTTCTTCTTCCGCTTCTTCTGCGGCCGCTTCTTCCGCTTCTTGTTGTGCTTTGAGTTCATCGGCGGTCAAAACAGGTGGGTCGATAATCAACTCAAGGCCGGCTTCCGCTAAAATGTCCAAAACAGCTTCATCGGTTAACGCTTGGTTGTAGAGACCGAGGTGTAACACGTTGTTTTCACCGGACGGATCACCTGTAACTTGAAGGGTTTGGCCGACTGCGCCAAAATTGTTTTGCAGACGAATGATGTCGTCAAAGGCATCTGGCCCTAAATCGACTTCGCCAACATAGTTGAGTTCGATTGTGCCGTTTTCAAAGAAGTAGGGGAAATCGGTTAATTCGTAAGCGCGGTCTGTGGTTGCTCCGGCCGTTAAGAAGTCGGCGACCTGAGCGATCAATCGTTCGTTGTCGAGAGATGTAAAATAAGGTTCATCGAGGAAGGTGAGATCACCCATCGCTAGAACTTGTTCGTTGGCGGACATCGCTGCTACCGTTAAGCCACCGGCGCGATCTGTAGCGGAAGAATAGGTGTTGCTACCGCCGCCAAATACGGCCGTTGCATTGGCCCCAACTTCGATCGAATGAGCACCGTAGAGCACAACCGTGTCTAAGCCATCGACTAGTGCGTTATCCCCCATGATATGGGTGCTGGTAATGACGATGTTCCGGAAGTTGCTTTCGTTGCCACTGTTGGTCAAGTTATAAAGATAGTCCCCTTGGAAGGCGATATCGTATTCGTTGGCTAAATCATTTAGCGCAAGTTCGTTGGTAACAAACTCGAAATCAACAATGAAGCCGAAATCATCTTCGATAAATTCGACCGTGAAACGGGTGGGGTCCCCCATTAAGAGCAAACGGCCGCCATCGTCAACAAAGTCGGTTACGGCCGCAATCTCTTTTTCGCTGTAATTGTTTAAGGGGGCGATGACAACAAAGGCATCTACACCGCGCAACTGGCGAGAAAGGTCCCCGCTTTCATAATGGATAAAGTCATAGCCACGCGCCGCTAAACGGGCATCGAGTGAGCCGATTTCAGATAGGCGGAAGTTATTGCCGTGAGCCATATCGAGCAAGATAACCCCCTCTCCAACGGTCGGGTTATCGATGAATTCATTGCGCGGGGGCATGTCAACATCGACCACCCCTTCCCCGGTGTATTCGGGGATTTCATCGCTGGCGTATTCACGGACAGGGTCGCTAAATATGGCTAATATATTGTTTGGCAAAAAGCCATGATAGTAGACGTATCGCAAGACGGACGGGGTTAATGCCAATCCGACCACAATTAACAAAAAGAGGACAATACCGATTCGGTTAATGATATTTCGCAACATGGTCAGACTCCTTTAGTTTGAAAATGATTCGTAGTGACGGTAGTACAGACCGGGTGGTAGATCGGTTGGGAATGCCCACAGGCGATTCGCATCGATCGGGCCCGCTTGGTAGCGTGCGAAAAGTGTGGCTCCGTTTTCACCACCATCTTCAACCGGAAATGTGAGATCGAACAGATCAACAACTTCATAGTTGTTTAAGCCTGCGTATTGTGCGGCAAGTTGAACCACTTCATCGGTGCTTTTAAGACCATCGATCATCCCGTGACGTTGCGCTTGGATACCGGAGTAAACTTCTGCGCGTGAGAGTTCATCTGTAGAAATAATGAGGCGATCCCCACGGCCGACGGCGACCGCATCTAAAAAGGTATATTTTGCCATTTCGACTTGGCGAACGGTGCCGGTTTCGGTTCCCCCAAACAGTTTATAAGGGCCTGTGGTGAGGATTGAATCATCGATAAAGACCGGGCCACCAAATGAGGCGATTACACCAACGCTCCCCACAAATGAGGTCGGTTTGGCATAGATTTCTTGAGCACCAACCGCCATGTAATAGGCGCCACTGGCCGCGACTAAATCGATCGAGGCGAGGACCGGAAGGGTGTCTCTCGTGTTTAAGACATCGAGGTATAGCTCTTCACTATAAGAGGCTGATCCACCGGGGCTATTGATGACGAGAACGACAGCATCAATATCGTCGCTTTCCCGTGCGTAAGCCAGCTGTTCCGTCACAATGTAGGTGGAAAAGCTGGAAATGTCGTATTCAAGGCGGACAATGCCGACTTTGGGGGCAGGTACAATCTCTGATGCGTAATAGAAACCTGCGTATAGGATTCCACCCGATAGCAAGATCAAAATGATCGTTTGCCAAGGGAATGAAAACCGTGTGCGAATATTTTCTTGACTCATAAATTACTCCCGCAAATGAACTTGCGTTTTTTAATTTGCTATGCAAGGGGCAAGGATAGCATGAAACGGTGTGTCGGCCAATAATTTTAAGCTGTATTTTGCTGTATTTGTAAGACAATACCTTCGCCAGATTAATCAACTGATTGGATTTGCTCCCTTCCTCTGAGGAGGGGTTGGGGGAGGTGGATTCCCCCTCTCCCCCAACCCCTCTCCCAACGGGAGAGGGGAGCTTTTGATTCGACGCAAATTAAAAATAATTGAGCCATCTGGCCGAGATATTTTAAGTTCAAGGAACAAATTTACCTTAAAGGGGAATTATTTGTCATAGCGATCTAAAAATGGCAAAGGTATTGTAAGAGAAGATGCTTTGTTGTTATGGAGAATCTAGCCGAAAAGAGAACGGGACAGAATCATCTAATAAAATAACGGACTGTAGCCTGATAGTCGTCCCGGTTTGAGTGGGGTGATTTGCTTTTCCGGCTCTTTTGGGACACCATTTATTTCTTCGAAAAGCTTATTGGGTAAACCTTTGTGGAGTAGTTATGACCAAAAGAATCATTTCTTCAATACTATCCTGTGTTCTTTTATTAAGTATGGTGATGCAGGTGCAGTCTGTTTTGTGGGCTGACACGACAGGTGTCGATACAAACCAATTTGTATATCTCCCGTTGATCGCCACAGGGCCGGAGATTTTCGCTTGTGCTACGATTTCGACCGAAGTATATACAGCGGGAGATGTGACCGCTTATGACACCGATGATCCGGTACGGCCGGCGGCGCAACATGCGGATAAAAATATCGCGTTGCGTAGCTATGCGGCCAACACCGATGGGGCTTTACAGCGAGAATTGGTCGATTATGGCTCAGACGATCCGACACAGCCACCACAATTTGCCACTCTGTTTAGCCCTAACCAAGTCCCCCCGTTTGCTGAATTTTATCGCGTGTACAACTGGGCTTGGGCCGCTTCGCCGGAGGCGGGAACACGTGGTGAGATTAGTACGTTTTATAAAACGACCGCACTCGGTTTGACCTTGCCAGAGGGAGAACCGCTTTACGTACCGACCTCGGGATACGATATCGGTGGGGGAATGGAAGTGGTGGTGCTTTATGCCGATGCCGATACGGTGACGTTGCATTATTCACGCGAAGACACGGCCGCGAGAGGCTATACCCTTCATATAGACAATATCTGTACCGACCCCAATTTGTTGGATTTGTATGAACAACTCGACGCGCCCGATGGAGATCGATATACCGATCCTTCGGCCGGATATCAGTTGCCAGAGCTGGCGGCCGGTCAAAAATTTGGCACTACAGACACCGACCCGATGGTGATCTTGATCGCCGATACCGGCTCATTCCAAGATCCGCGCTCTTGTAATGAGTGGTGGCAAATCCGGCCGGATTACACCGGCTCTTGCCCAGCCGCGATTACGGTTCGTTAGTGAGCGTGTTGTCTCGTCGCTAGCTGTCATTTTGGTTAAATAGCCAAAATGACACGGCCACAAGTCGGTTTCTAGCCGGAACTGCATTTCTAATATCCGGCCGAGTGATGAATGAAGGATAGGGACAAGGGAGCCTGCTGGGTTGATGAATGAAGGATAGGGACAAGAGAGCCTGCTGGGTTGAGGTGATTTATCTGTCCCTATCTGATCTCTGTTTCTGTCTTTGGTTAGCGCAGAAGCATGCGGCGATGGTTGGGGGCTACGGTGTGTCCATCTTTCTCGTTTTGCTCGATTTCTGCGATTGTGAGCCGGTCGAATCGTTGCCCTTCTTGAAGTATTGCCTCGTTGAGTTCTTCCGCTTCGAGTAGGTAATCAAATTGATAGAGAAGCTTGATTTGGTCCGCTTGATTGGGTGCTTCGACATCACTTGAGCGATAGAAGAGCCGATTGTCGTGAGGTGAAAAGGTGAGTTCTTCCGCCAGCTCGCGTAAGGCGGCGATGCGCGGGCTTTCCCCTTCTTCAACCCCGCCACCAAACATGGCCCAGCGGTTGGGCCATGCGATCCAATCGAAATCATCGCGGAGCTGTAGGACGAAACGGCCATCTGTGTCGCACAAACGGACGAGAGCGATTTCACGCTCGATCTGCGGAGGCATGCCGATCCACTTTTCGAGCCGGAGAAAGGTGATTTTGCGCTGTTCTTCGGCCGCAATGAAAATTTCCCATGTTGGGTCTTGTGGCAAACGAGCTTGCAAAATAGCGGACATTTCGGCCGCGCTTTTGCCGGTGGCACACACGATAAAGATATAGCCGAACTTTGCCAGATAATCTCGATTGCCTTGTGCGAGCGTTTTTAGTGTTTCTTCGTTGGCCTGCTGGACGCCCGATTGCTCTCCGGCCGACCAAGCGACGGTGCTGGCAAATTTTTCACGCAACTTAGCCAAGTCCCCGCCGATTTGGGGATGATGATCAAACGCTTCACGCCAATCGGCCGGATCGAGCGACCACCAGATTTGGCAGGCCGTCTGATAAACCGCGCCCCAAGATGTGAATGGCCGCGCTGCCAGCATGCCGTCAACCCAGCGGGTTGCGCCACAGCAACGGACGAGATCGGCGCGACAGTCCGCATCGCTGAGGGTGTTAAATTGATCAATCGTGATTGTCGATGCGGTATCCATGAGCTTCTCCGAGGGTTTGATTTTGATAGGCGAAACGGCCGTTGACGATGGTGTGTTGGACCTGCCCGTAGAGTGTTTCCCCTTCGTAAGGGGTCAGTTTGTGGCGATGATAGAGCGTTTCACCCTTTACTGTGAAAGATTGTTCCGGATTCCAGATGACCAAATCCGCGTCCATACCGGCTTGGATTTGGCCGAAATCGGTAAAGCCGAGCACGGCCGCTGGCTTTTGCGTTAGCCATGTGGAAAGTGAGCGCAATCGACTTTCTTCATCTGTGATACGCTGGCGAAGCTCGGTGTACATGATCGGTAGCGACAATTGCAGCGCACTGATGCCGCCCCACGCGGTTTGGAAGTCACCGGTATCGAGTTGTTTAAGGATAGGATCGCAGGGAGAATGATCTGAGGCGATCAAATCGATGTCTCCTGCGAATAGGGCTTCCCATAGTGCTTCTTTGTTGGCGGCTGAGCGAATCGGGGGGGAGCATTTATAAGCGGTTGCGCCATCGGGGATTTGATCGGCCGAAAAGTATAGGTAGTGGGGGCAAGTTTCAACGGTGATCGGCAGTCCTGCGGCACGTGCTTCACGCAGATCGGGGAGGGCGGCGGCCGTGGCTAGATGCACGACATGGATGGCGCACCCTGTTTCGCGACACAGTTTGATGAGCAGTTTGATCGCTTCGACTTCCCAAGCATCTGGCCGTGAGGCGACATAGTTGGCAAATTGTCGTGTGTCGCCTTGGATTTGCCCATCTCCGAGGGCTAGCTCAGCATGGGCGAGGAGCGGCCGGTTTCTGTGCGCTAGAATTTTCATCGCTTGGCGCAAGGTTACCTCATCCGCCATGCCAAATTCATCGATCCCGCTGTCAACCATGAACGCTTTACCGGCCACACAACCTAAATCGAAGAGTGTGTTTAATTGATCGAGTGAATCTGGAGTGACGCCTGCGTGCAGGGCGCAATTGCTCCAAATGTTATTGTGCATCGCTTTCGCTTTTTCGGTCCAAGCGGGCAAGTTCGTGGTGACGGGACTGCTGTTGAGGGGCATATCGACCACAGTGGTGATGCCACCGGCGACGGCCGCTTGGGTACCGCTGGCGAACCCTTCCCAATCACGGCCGGGGTCGTTGAGATGGACATGGATATCGATCAGGCCGGGCATGATGACATCACGGCCGACATCGGTGATCGGGACATCAAGGGGGGTATCATGGTCTAAGATTGAATCGATTCTAGTGTTGTCGATTAGAATGGTGGCGGGGCCGATTTTGTGCGGGAGAACAACCCGCTCGCTTTTGAGAGCAAATTTATGAGACATAATGCTTGCTACCGGTTAAGTGGTGAATGTGGTTGGTTAGAAGCGAACATGTTAGCACAATCGTGTTGTTTTTCACCACTTAAGGTCATTTTAGGGGCTAGGGGGTGGGAGAACGAGCCTCCAGACCCCAGCCCTAGCATTCTTCAATTTTATTGTTCGGCTGTTTCTGCGGGTTGGCGAGCGCGCCAGCGGCGGACGATCCAACGGCCGCCAAAATAGGCGGGAAGAGCGATGACAAGCCCCAAGGGCAGAAGGTAAAGCCCGACCCAAATTAAGAT
>WTJY01000357.1 GCA_011524645.1 Anaerolineales bacterium
GTTGGTGTAGGGCTCGGTGTGGGACTCGGTTCCGGCGTCATTGTCCAGCGGGCGCGCGGTTCCCCTTGATCGCTCAGCGCGTTGACCACCACTTGTTTCGGCTGAATAACGGCCGGTGTACTCGTGGGCATCGGGGTGTTTGTGGGAACAACGGTCGGTAAATCGGTCGCGGTAGCCGTCGGTTCGGCCGTTGCGGTCATAGAAATCACCGCAACCACTTCAGCATCAAGCCCCTGATCGGAGTCATTTTCAACAAGCTGATCGCCACCTAACGAGAAATAAGCCCCAGCGGCTAGCAATAGTAGCAACGCCACAACACTCCCCCACAACAACACACCTTTAAATGATCGATTGGAAGTTGCAGGCTCAGAAGGAGAAATAGGAGCCGCAGGCATAGCCATCGCCACCACTTGCGCACCACCTTCTTGCCGAGCCAACCACTGCTTGGCCCGTGCCACCCCCACCGCATCAGGAGCCAATCGTTCAGCTTCCGCCACACAGCGCACGCGCGAACGCGCAGGGACCACCATCGCCAAATAAAGCCATACACGATAATCCCCCTCCCCTTCCCCTTTTACCAGTTGGCGCAACAACACGGCCGCATCTTTTCTGCGCCCTGCCTGAATCAATTGTTTGACTTGCCGCAACTGGTAATCAAGAGTTGTCATAATAATTTAATTATGAATCATTTTCCCAGAAAGCACAATATCCCTTCAGCGATCCCCTTGGCCGGTATATCCGCATTGGTCGTTAACATTTCTCTGTCGAGTAGCATAAACCCGGTTTCCAAAATAATCGCCGGTGTTCCCGCTGCGATTTTACGAAAAGCATGATAATCGGTCATATGGGTCGTAATCGTGTTCACATGAATCCCCATACCGGTCGCATCCCCGTATGCCTGTTCCATACAGCTAACTAGCGCAGCCGAATCAGCCCGTGAAGAGCCAGCTACTTTAAACCCGGTCGTCGTTGGTCCATAGTCCCCACAAGAATCCGCATGAATCGAGATTAAGGCGGTCCCTGCAAAATCGGTCAAGCGCACGTCAAATTCATCAAAAAGCATCAGATCGACATCTTGAGCCGCCAAAAGGTCACGAGCACGATGGGCCAAATCGGTATTGATCGCCAGCTCTGTCAACCCATCCTCACAAACCGCCCCAGAATCACTCCCCTGATGCCCCACAATCAAAGCGACCGCCAGAGGAGGTGTACTTTGAGCAAAACGCTGACTCACTTCACGGCCGGAAATCGGTTTACTGATCGGGGCCGACAACGTCAGTCGGTCCCCAGTTGTTGTCACCGCTTGCACGCTCTCACTCACCCCTTCAGGGCTAAAATAACCATAGACAGCAAACATGCCGCCAACCGCCAGTACCAAAAAGATAATTACACTGAGATTGCGTTGAATGTACGGGAGTAAAGGGAAGGTGTCCATAGAGAAATGGTAAACGGTAAACGAACAATTGCCAATGTTCAGCACAGTTGCTTAGGTCAAGACTCATTAACTGCGCAAGTCATCGGCACCACCTATTTTGCATTTGAATCTCAAGAGCGAGGTTTACCCCCTCTCTCTCTGTCATCTGTTACAAAACACACAAATGACATTTACTGCGCACGGCCGTACAAGTTGGTCAATTCTTGCAGTCGATCTGCCACAATATTAGTCAACATATCGGAGGTGTAGCGCCAAGCCCAGTAACCACCGGTCCGGCCGGGAAAATTCATACGGGCTTCGTTGCCCAGAACCATCAAGTCTTGCATCGGAATGACCGACATGACCGCCACAGAAGCATGTGCGGCGCGAATCATGTCCCACACGATATCATGCCCATCACGTGCCAAGTAGCGACGCACATGATCACGCTCTTTTGATGATGCATCTTGGTACCAACCCAACGTCGTATCGTTGTCATGCGAGCCGGTATACACCACACAATTGTCGGTAAATACATGGGGCAAAAACACATTGTTTTGATCCCCACCAAACGCAAATTGCAAAATCTTCATGCCAGGATAGCCAGCCCCATCTCGCAACGCTTCAACTTCAGGGGTAATTACACCCAAATCTTCGGCAATAATCGGTAACTGTCCCAATTTTTCTTCTAAACGCTTAAAGAAATGCAAGCCAGGCCCTTTGACCCAACGGCCGATAATCGCCGTTTCTTCTGCGGCCGGAATCTCCCAGTATGCATCAAACCCACGGAAATGATCGATCCGATTAATATCCGCCAATTCGAATGCACTGCTTAAGCGAGCCGCCCACCAAGCATAATCGTTTTCAGCCATCTTGTCCCAACGATAGAGCGGGTTCCCCCAACGCTGTCCGGTTGCACTAAAGTAATCTGGTGGCACCCCAGCGATTACCGTCGCCGCCCCACTCTCATCAAGATAAAACAAATCAGGATTAGCCCATACATCCGAACTATCAAAAGCGACAAAAATCGGCATATCCCCGATAATTTTAATCCCCTTTTCATTGGCATAGTTCTTCAGACGGAACCATTGGTCAAAAAACAAAAACTGAATAAATTTTTGATAGCTGATCTGTTTAGCCAACTTGTCAGACCATTCCGCCATCGCGGCCGGTTCCCGCTGACGAATCGGCCGTGGCCAACTATTCCAAACCCCACCTTGATGATCAACAAAATGGGCTTTCAAAGCCATAAACAAAGCGTAGTCATTCAGCCACCAGCCTCGTTCTTCACAAAAGGTATCAAACGCCTCTTTTTGAGCAGCTGACCCTTTCGCCAAAAAGTGATCATGCGCCTCTTGCAATAATTTGCTTTTATAATGAATGACCCAACCGAAATCGACCTTCTTTTCCGGAAATTTAGGAACTTTATAAGGGGCGATCGCGGCCGGTGGTAGATACCCATCACGGACTAGCAATTGCGGGCTAATCATAAGCGGATTGCCCGCAAAGGCGGAAAAGCTCTGATACGGAGAATCCCCATACCCCGTAGGACCAAGCGGCAAGGTTTGCCACAAACTTTGATCACTTTCCACCAAAAAATTAACAAAATCGTATGCTGTATCCCCTAAATCACCGATCCCATATCGGCTAGGTAATGATGTGGGATGGAGCAAAATCCCTGCAGAGCGAGAAAACATCTTTGGTTCCTTATCGTTAAAATTAGAGTTCTTTTGCCATAGACTTCATTTAATAACTGATGTTACGCGGTCATGGCGCATTCTAAGGAATGTAGGGATGTAGTGTGCTACATCTTCGCCCTCGGTAGCGCGTAACATGGGTTAATAAACCGTTATGAACAGCCGTGATTTTAGCACAATGACACCACCCTGAATGTCACACTCTGCACAACAACTGTAGCCCTGATAATAGTCAAACCACTACCCGCGACTATAATCAGACTACTATCAATCTGAAATTTAGTGAACAACAAGGCTAGCAAATGTCAAAACAAACCAAACTTGATTGCAAAATTATCCGGCCGGGAGAAACATACCACGGCAAGCAAGACTTTACTTATTTCGCCGGTATCGCGGCCGAAAATACCGGATCACAAGGGATCTGCATGCATCTCCTCACGATCCCGCCACAAGGTCGGGCCAAAGCCCATCTACACGAAAACCATGAAACAGCAATCTATGTCATCGATGGGACAGCCAATATGTGGTACGGAGAAAACCTAAAAGACCACCTAGTCGTAACAAAAGGAGAATATCTCTATATTCCGGCCGGTATGCCACATCTGCCATACAACCCCAGCGAAACAGATTCTTGCACGGCCGTCATCGCCCGCACCGATCCCAATGAGCAAGAAAGCGTCAAGCTCCTTCCCGAACTCGACGCGCTCAACAAATAGCTCTAACCCACTTTGCATAAACAGCCGACCAAAATGTGCATCACGCCCAAATAAAAAATGGCTCTTATTGGTGGGCGGGCAAACGGCCGTGGGACCATCGGCACATCATTCTTATCGCGCTGATCGGTAAGGTGTTTGGTCCAATCGGGGTCGTGTGGGGCACTTCGCGCCCCACACGACCCCCTGAAGACAACATTTGAAGCAACGATGCTATCCACCACTCTTCCCAAAATTAGAATGCGATTACCCTGCATACTGATTCGCAACGGCCGTAAAAACACATTACAATTGGCAGAATCTACTAAACAAACAGCACCCAATCCAACACAAACCTGCCATGATTGTTACAGATCGCATTTCTGAAATTCGCCAGCAACGCTGGCACAATCCAACCGCTACATGGGGCTTGGTCCCCACTATGGGAGCCTTACACGACGGGCATATCGAACTT
>WTJY01000409.1:0-13146 GCA_011524645.1 Anaerolineales bacterium
TGTCGGATTTGGTGGGAGCTGATCAATTAACGATTGTCATTCCCACGAAGGTGGGAATCCAAGTCTGCCTGAGCGGTGGATCCCCGCCTACGCGGGGATGGCACTCCTGTCAATCGACCATTTTTAAACGATTTACGCTTGCCCCACCAAATTCGGCAGTATCAGATAATTTGCCTGTAAGGTAAATTTGCTCCTTGAATTAAAAATATTTCGGTCCGATCACGCAATTATTTTTAATTCACGTCGGATCAAAAGCGCCTCTCATGCTGTAAAATGGGACCGACAAACTGAAAAGCCAACATTCAGCTTGGGCACAACAAACGCAAATGGTTAAAATTACCATATGTCCCATCCACCATTCACAATTGAGGTTCTTGGTGATCTGAGAATTTCGCTAAACGGCACCCCCCTAACCGGCTTTGTCTCGATTAAATCACAAGCGCTTTTCTTATATGTGGCCCTAAATCCCGGCTATCATCAGCGTAGCTTTTTAGTCAACCTACTATGGAGCGAAGCGGCCGAAAGTGATGGAAAAACAAGCCTACGCCAAGTCCTCGCCAACTTAAAAAAAATCGCCAAAGGGGCCATCGACATCCAAAGGCAAACGGTGGCTTGGCAAGGGGAACGGCCGTTTATCGATCTCGATCAACTCCCCCAAACGACAGATTGGCAGACGCTCCACCCCGTATTACGCGGCCGGTTTCTCGAAGGGTTTGTCGTCAAAGATGCCCCCCTTTTTGAAGAATGGCTCGGCCGTGTACGGGAACAAAGCCGACTGGACATAATCACCTGTTTAGATCGTCTCAGCCAAACGGCCAACACCCCACAAACCCAGCTACAGATTTTAACCGCACAGCTACAGTACGATCCATGGCGCGAAGCGACTTGGCTACAAAAAATAGAGCTTCAAGCTCTATCCGGCCGAGAAATGGAGGCACTACAAACGGCCGCCCAGTTGCGCCAACTGGCCCAAAGCGAAAACCTCCCGCTCACCCCGGCCGTGCCACAGCTCGAAAGTCGTATTCGCACCCGTCAAGCACGTCCACACCTACACAACATCCCCCCTGACCGCACCCCACTGATCGGCCGTGAGGAGATATTAGATCAACTCGACACCATTTTCACCAAGCCGGAAAATCGCTTAGTGACCCTATTCGGCTTGGGTGGGTCAGGCAAAACGCGCCTCTGCCAAGCATTCGGCCGTTTAGCCCCACAGCGATTTTTAGAAGGGAGCGCGTGGGTCCCTTTGGCGACCGTAAACACATTGAACGGCATGTACAGCATGATCGCCCAAGCAACAGACCAACCTTTATCGGCCAAATATGGCACCGAAGCGGGGTTGATCCAATGGCTGGCCCACAAAGAAATGCTGCTTGTTTTAGATAATTTTGAACAATTGGCCCCAGAATCCCCCGCAATCGGCCGTTTACTCGACCAATTGCCCCATTTACGCATCTTGGTCAGCTCACGCCAGCTCCTAAATCTATATGACGAAGTAATCATTGAAGTCGATGGCCTCGCTTACCCAGAAATCGTCACGAGCCAACTGCTCGATTTCCCAGCCATCGCCCTCTTCGATCAATCGGCCCAGCGCACCCAACCCCGCTTCCGGCTCGCAGATGTCAGCGCAGATGTGTGTCGGATTTGCCAATTGGTCACCGGTCTGCCCCTAGCCATTGAGCTAGCGGCCGCCACGTTGCGCCAGCGTTCACCGGCCGAATTGGTCCAGCGGCTCCAAGAGGAGATCGATTTACTACAAACCAACTTTCGCAATGTCCCCGAACGCCACCGCAGCATGCGCGCCGTCTTTGTCTATTCTTGGTCATTGTTAAACGACGCAGAAAAATCGCTTCTGGCACAGTTGTCTCTTTTTGTCGATGGCTTTACGGCCGATGCCGCCCTATCGGTCGGCCAAAGCCGGTCCAGAGTCTTGCAATCCTTAATCGATCAAGCATTTATTCAAGTTGAACAGATCGGGCCAGATTATCGGTACACCTTGCATCCGCTCTTACGCCAATTCGCGCTCGAAAAATTAGCAGATAAACCTGATCAAGCGGAAAACAGTTATGATCGATACGGCCGTTACTTCGCTGATCTTGTCAGCGACTTAGCCACACAATTGCATGGTCACACAACCGAAGCATCCCTAACCCGATTTGATCGGGAAAGCGGCAATATCCGTCACATGTGGCAGCTAGCGAAAACGCGCCAGCAAATCGACCAAATTCAGCAAATTATCGATCAACTCTCTCTCTATTTTTACTTACGGGGCCATTTCCAAGAAGCGTGTGATCTACATCACGACTTGTACCAATTCTTATTGGCGAACCCTGAGCTAAACAAAAATCATTTCTCTTGGTATGTGCGCAGTCAATATGCCCTGTTTCTCATTCATCTCAGCCAATTCACGGCCGGAGCGGCCGAAGCCCAAGCGATTATCGATCATTTCCCGCATCCCACACAGAAAAACGCCCCCACGATGGGCAACGCCCACTATGCGCTAGGCCATGCCCTCGCTTTTACCGGAGAGGCGGAAAAAGGGAAAATGATCCTAAAATCCGGCTATGACTGGGCCAAAAAAGCGAACCACAAAAGCCTAGCCGCCCGCTGCTTGGTCAGTTTAAGCTATATCGCCTTAGACAGCGGCGACATCGAAGCGTCACAGAAATACAGCTTACAGGCGCTAGACATGCTGCAAAAGATGGCTTACCACCACCAAGAGGTCGATTGTTATCTCAGCTACGGCAACGCCCTGCTCCAGTTAGGGGAATATGCCCAAGCGCGTGAGCAATATGAAAAAGCGCTCGGCTTGGTTAAAACGCTCGGCTTGAAATACACCGAAGCGACCGCATTGCTCAATATGGGCTTGGTTTGCTCTGAAATGGGGGACCATCAAAGCGCCCACGCCTATATCGTCCGCTCGGCCGAACTCACTCGCGAAGTGGGTGATCGCTGGGGGGAAGGGAATGCACTTTATAATTTACTAGAAATCAAGTTCGAAATGGGGGATTGGGGCGATTTAGAAGAGTTGCTCAACCAGACACGCTTTATCTGTGAAGAGATCAATGATCGTCAGGGGCTGAGTTATCTTCACCTGTTTTGGTCCCGCTGGTTAACCGTTCTTGGCCAATATCAATTAGCCACCGAGCATGAGATACTCGCCAGTTCAATTATCGAAGAGCTCGATGAACCGTACAGCCAAATTTCACACTTAGGGACCCAAGCGGCGTTGGCCGAGCGAACCGGCCGGTTTGACGATGCCCAAGCAAGAGCTTACAAAATGCTTGAAATGGCGGAAGATTTATCTGATCCGATCGGTATTTTGGATGCCTTACAAACCCTTTCGGCCGTCGCCGTCCAGCAAGAAGCATGGTCACAAGGTGAAGCGTTATTCCAACAAATCGCCGAAAAACGGCGCAAGCTACACAGCGACCGGCCGGTTTGGGATGCGGAAATAGGCCGCTTGTGGTGTCGATATCAGCAACAAAAAGAGGTACAACCCGCGCTCACCCAAGTGACCAATACAGTCAAAGAATTGGCTACCCTCACCTACATTGCCGAGGTGTCTCGGCCGTTTACGTGGCTCATCCAACTCCTAAAAAACACAGGGGAAACCGCGCAAGCGGAGCAGATCATAACGGTGGCACATACATGGCTCGCTCACCAAACAGAAGCGATCGCCAATCCAGCCTATCGGCGATCTTTCATCGTAGAATCCCCCACCTATGGACCCACGTTAAAGGTGGGATGAAAAGTTACTAGTCCTGTCGGATTTGGTGGGAGTTGATCAATTAACGATTGTCATTCCCACGAAGGTGGGAATCCAACTCTGCTTGAGCGGTGGATCCCCGCCTACGCGGGGATGACAACCCTGCAAATCGACTATTTTTGAACGATTTACGCTTATCCCACCAAATTCGGCAGTATCAGAAAAGTTAATGCCTCCTAAGGGCAGAAACCCAACCCGACAATTAACCCGATCTTTTAATCAATAACAACCTCAACAAAACCGATCTCTCCCCCCTCAACCGTCACAGAGCCTTGATACCGTTCATCATCAATTTCCATCACAACCCGATAAACACCGGGCCGTACATCGTGAATCACAAAATTCTCAGCAAACCCTTCATCGGGATTAATCAATTTGCGCGGATCATCTAAATAGGTCCATGTGTTATAAATCCACCCTTCATTAATTTCTACAACCGATAAACTCACCCCATGCCACGGCCGACCCTGTTCATCGACCACACGGCCGACAATCACCCCGCGTGATTCCGGTGGCCCGACCCACAGCATCGGATTACGGGTGCTACCAAACTCATTCCGGCCGACACGCACTTCAAAATGCAAATGGGGAACTGTCGCCGCACCACCAAAACCAACTTCAGCGACCTGATCTCCCCGCTCCACTTTGTCACCCACCTCGACGTTGATTTCTAGCACATGCCCGTATAGGGCGAAAACCGATTGTCCCATCCATTTTTGATCCAGTTCAAGAACAACCAGCTCTCCATACCAATTACAGCGCCAGCCATAAAGCTCATCCGCATCTGATTGAGCCACCACGACCGTGCCATCAGCGACAGCCAGCAAGGGTGTCCCCAAGCGGGCACTTGAATCGACTCCGTTGTGGAGCAAATAATACCCTAACCCATCATGCCCATAGGGGAAAGTCGGGTTGATGTTATACCGGCCGCCGCCCGGCAGTGGCTTGTCCAACCAGAAATGGGGTTCAGCACCAGCCACCGGTGTAGGCCAGCGAGATTCACCCAAATCATAGCGCAAGTAATCCGGTTTTCTGGGGGATGGGTCGGGGCAAGTCCGATCAACCGGCGTCGCCGTCGGAGTCGGGGTCAACGACGGCGTGGGGGTCTCAGTCGGTGTCGCCGTGGCCGTAGCTGTCGGGATCGGGGTTAATGTATTAAAACTGGGGGGCGGCGTGAGCGATGGCACAAGCTCGGCTTGTGTTGGTAGCACAACAATTTCCGCCACCGGCACGGCCGATTCCAGATTGGTGGGCTCAACCGATACCGGCTGACATCCCGCAAGGCACAAAAAAATCAGCCCCAAGAGCTGAACGTAAACAAAATATCGCAACCTAGTCATCAGCATCGTATTGTCCGTGACACTGTAACGGCCGTCAACTATAATCGACAGACAAATGACGAATGATGAATGACGAGTGACAAATGATGAATTTAAATCCACAGCTGTATACAAAAATTAATCAACTCCCCCCAAATATTCAAGTATGGGTGGACGGGAATGCGAAATTGCCGAAAGAGGTCGATTTGTATCCGGTTCAAACCAAATCGATTTGGTATGTCACCCCTTGGCTTTTGTTGGCGTTGCTCTTTTTGACCATGAGCATGGCTGCACCGGTCACATTTTTCACCACATTTCAACAAATCGGCTGGACCCACTTAACCGCTTACTTTTTATTCGGAGCGGTTTTTCTATTGCTCATGTTAGGGGTTGTGCTCTACGCTATTCTGATCGGACCGATTCGGGATGCCCAGTTGACAGTCGATAAGCAAAACGGCCGTCTTCGTCACGGCGTTTTCATCACGTCAGAAGAGATCTTAATTAGACTTCCACATGAATTACACTATTTACCCCGTTCCCGTGTAAAGGAAGTACAAGAAGTGGTCTTACAAAAAGGGAGCCGTCGCTTAACATCAGTTGAACTCACACTAGATAACGCACAAATATTAACAATCCGGCCGAAACTAACGATTTCGCGGCAATCACTGCTAAAAAAATTGACAACATGACCCAAATCACCACCCAAGACCGCTATCGCGGTAGCTTACTCGGCCTCGCTGTCGGCGATGCGGTCGGCACCACCCTTGAGTTCACCAAACCGGGCACTTTTGAGCCGATCAATGACATGATCGGTGGTGGCCCATTTAGATTGCAACCGGGCCAATGGACCGATGACACATCGATGGCCCTCTGTTTAGCCACCAGTTTGGTCGAAAAAGGGTTTGATCCGGCCGATCAAATGCGCCGTTACGTCAACTGGTATAAGCACGGCTATCTAAGTAGCAACGGCGTTTGTTTTGACATCGGTAATGCAACACGAAGCGCACTCCTTTCATTTCTCAACACCACCGATCCATTTAGCGGCTCAACCGATCCCTATTCGGCCGGGAATGGCTCGATTATGCGTTTAGCACCAGTACCGATGCTCTATCGCCAAAACATAAAAGCGGCCATGACCCGTGCCGCCCAAAGCTCACGCACCACACATGGTGCCGCAGCGGCCGTCGATGGCTGTCGCGCGTTTACAGTGTACTTGGTCAAAGCGCTATCCGGCATGAGTAAATACCAAGTGGTGAGCACCAATTGGACCTATGGGGAACTGGTTCCTGAAATCATGGAGGTGGTGCGCGGTTCTTATAAACGCAAAAAACCGCCAGAAATCCAAGGCTCCGGCTATGTGGTCAAGTCGCTAGAAGCAGCACTCTGGGCCTTTTTGTTTAGCAAAAGCTTTGAAGAAGGGTGCCTCATGGCTGCTAATTTGGGGGATGACGCAGACACCACAGCGGCCGTCTTCGGCCAGCTAGCAGGCGCATTTTACGGCGAACAAGGAATACCCCAACATTGGCTCGACCGTGTTACCATGTATGATGAAATCCGCGATCTAGCCGACCAGCTATACGAACGAAGCGAAAAGACGCGAATCATTTAAACCAAAATAGTTCTCAGCAATCTTGTAATTATTCAGCAATCGTCGTTTTTGTTTTGCCCCCCTCCTACTAGGAGGGGGTGAGGGAGGTGGATTTAAATAAATTTCCCCATCTCCCCCACCACATCTTTCTCAAGAGAGAGGGAGCCAAGAAAGTTACTGAATAATTACCCAATCTTTATCTCAAACCACATAAGGAACAAAGCGATTTTATGAGCAAACCTAACCCATCAGAACGAAAATTTACGATCCGTACTTGGCGTTCACGTAAAAAGAGAGGGGAGCCGATCACCATGATGACCGCCTATGACTACACGTCGGCGCGTCTTGTTGATCGGGCGGGGATCAATGTGATTTTGGTGGGGGATTCGCTCAACATGGTCATGCTCGGCCGTGAGGGAACCGCTTCGCTCACGATGGATGAAGCGATTCACCATTGTAAAGCGGTGGCACGCGGGGCGAAACGGCCGTTTCTCATCGGCGACATGCCCTTTATGTCCTACGAAGTCAACCAAAGCGAAGCGATCCGCAACGCCGGCCGGTTTATCAAAGAAGGTGGCATGGACGCCATCAAGCTCGAAGGAGGCGCCGCCCGCGCCGAGACTGTGCGGGCCATCGTCAACGCCGGCATTCCTGTGATGGGCCATATCGGCCTCACTCCCCAATCGATTTCGATGCTTGGCGGGTTTCGTGTGCAAGGGCGCACCGCCCGCACCGCCTATCGCATTCTCCAAGACGCCAAAGCGCTCCAAGAAGCGGGCTGCTTCGCAATTATCTTGGAAAGTGTGCCAACACAGGTCGCGCAGCTTATTTCTGAGGAATTGACCATTCCCGCCATCGGGATCGGTGCGGGGGCCGGTTGTGACGGCCAAGTCCTCGTTTTCCACGACATGCTGGGCATGTTCGATGAAATTCAGCCGAAATTTGTCAAAGAGTATGCCCCAATCGGCCGGCTCATCGTCGATGCGCTACAGGCTTATCAAAGTGAAGTCAAAGAACGGGCCTTCCCCACGGCCGAACATGCCACAGATATGTCAGAAAAAGCGTGGGGGGAATTACAGGCGATGTTGTCACAAAACAGAAAAGAACAAGTCTAATACCCCGGACAATCCAGCAACATTTTCCAAACACCACACTCTAGGTTATAATTAAACGGCACAAGTAAGTGCCGAAAAATCTAGACATGTTGGTGTAGATGACGTGACACAGAAAATATCGATAAAGGGCCCAACGGTCGCTTTATCACAAACGAAACCGCATAATCTGATCATTTGAGAAACCCGATGCCAATTTTGGATCGGGTTTCTTTACGTTTACGCCGAAGTCGCAATCCTATCTAAATCAAATCAACGCAATATTACAGGAGTAATTGCATGACAGTAGATATTGTTATCGGAGCACAGTGGGGAGACGAAGGCAAAGGGCGGATCACCGACCTTTTAGCCAGCCAAGTGGATGTAGTAGCCCGTTTCAGCGGTGGTGACAATGCAGGTCACACCGTTTCAGTTGGTGAAGAAACATTCAAATTGCACTTAATCCCATCAGGAATTATCCATGATGGTGTCATGTGCGTTATCGGCAATGGTGTGGTTCTCAATCCGGCCGTTTTCTTGCGCGAATTGGCAGGACTAGAAGAGAAAGGGGTGGATACCAGTCCAGAGCGGCTCAAAATCAGTGCCAACACCCATCTCATCACACCGTCTCATATCGCCATGGACAAAGCGAAAGAGGCACAACGTGGTGCAGGCGCGATCGGAACTACCCAGCGTGGTATCGGCCCCGCCTATTTGGACAAAGTCGGCCGAATCGGTCTACGCGCCCATTTGCTCACCACCCCAGAAGAACTCGCCGATGAAGTGCAGGCTCATGTGCAACGCCACAACCAAATTCTCACCGAAATTTATGGCGCAGAACCGCTCAATGCGGATGAAATCGCCGCCCAATTCGCTGACTACGCGCAAAAAATCGCACCGTATGTCGTCGATGGGGTCGAATTTATAGATGCAGCCCTCCAAGAAGACAAAGTCGTTTTGGCCGAAGGGGCGCAAGGAACCATGCTCGATGTCGATCACGGCACCTATCCGTTTGTGACCAGCTCTTCTCCCACGGCCGGTGGTGTTCTAACCGGTCTCGGCATCGGCCCGAAAGTCGTTGACCGCGTCATCGGTGTCGCCAAAGCGTTTAGTAGCCGTGTCGGTGCCGGTCCATTTGTCACCGAACTTGATGGGGATCAAGCGTTGCGCTTGCGTGGCACCGGCGCTAACCCATGGGATGAATATGGCACCACCACCGGCCGGCCGCGTCGTGTCGGTTGGCTCGATCTCATGATTTTGCGTCACACCCACCGCCTTAACAGCTTAACCCACATCTGTGTCACCAAGCTAGACATTTTGAGCGGTATCAAAGAACTCCCGGTTTGTGTCGCTTATGAATTAGATGGCAAGCGAATCGAATCAATTCCCTATAGCTTAGACGAGCTAGGCCGCTGCCAACCGATCTATGAACTGTTGCCCGGCTGGGAAGAAGATGTCACTGGTGCGCGCACCCTCACCGATCTCCCCGCGAACGCGCAAGCTTATGTCGCGTTCATCAGCGACTACTTAGGCGTTCCACTGAGCCACGTCTCTGTCGGTCCAGAACGTGACCAAGTGGTCCACATGTAAATCACTGACGGATAGGGATAGAGATAGGGACCGTGCAAACGCCTTGATCTCTATCCCACCGTGTAATCGGCCGTCAAAGCAAATAGCTAACTCGGCAACAACGCTCTTAGCGCCTCACACAACCGATCCATCTCCTCACGCGTGTTATACCCTTGCACAGTCACCCGAATAAATTGCTTATCTTGCCATGTCAGAATCGGTACTTCGATCTGATAATCGTCGTATAAACCGGTTTTAAGCTCGGCCACATCGACCTGTGGCAATAAACAGATAAACATCTGGGAGTAAAACTCTGAATCGGCCGGATACATCAGCGGTTGCCCTGTAATTTCCGCAATACGCAACATCGTTTCACGCGCCAACGCATGACAACCCGCCTTCACAGCACCGGTATCGTGGGTTCGTTGAAACTCAATAGCGGCCGGAACCGACAAATAAGCGGCCGGATCTTTCGTCCCCCACCATTCAAAATAATCGACATACGGCGAACCGCTCGGCGCCTCGCTTTCCCACCCCCAACTAACGACCAGCGGATCGAGCAACGGCTGGACTTCCGGCCGTGCATACAAAAACGCCGCCCCCTTGGGGGACGAAAGCCATTTATGGCAATTCCCCGTATAAAAATCAGCCCCAATCGTCGGTAAATCAAGCGGAAGTTGTGCCGGTGCATGCGCCCCATCGATCACCGTCAAAATCCCCGCCTCACGCGCACGCTGACAAATCAGCTCAACCGGCAACCGTAATGCCGTAAAAGAGGTAATGTGACTAAGAAAAATTACTTTGGTGTTCGGTGTCACCCCTTGCCAAAAATTCTCAGCCACTTCTTCCGGCGATGTCACCGGCAGAGGAATCGGCCGGTGAACCAACGTAAACCCTTTCTCACGACTCATAAAGCGCCACGCCCGATCACAAGCACCATACTCATGGTCACTCGTCAATACTTCATCTCCCGCCCCCAATTTTAGCCCTTGCGCCACCACATTGACCCCAAAGGTCGCATTGGGGACATAAACCAGATTTTCGCCAGTCGTCCCCAAATATTCCGCGAGCACACCACGCGCCTCTTTTAACAAGGCATGACGCTCACGGCCGAGAAACAAAACCGGTTGCTTTTCCAAACGGCGTTGCCAATTTTGGTACGCAGCAAAAACAGGTTTCGGCGTCGCCCCAAAAGAGCCATGGTTCAAAAAAATAATGTCAGGATCAAGCAAATAATGTTCTTTCATAAAAATCACATCCCATCGATACAAATCAAGTAAACATCACAAAACACGGACACCCCCTCGACCATTCTAATTCTAGACACCACCCCCTCACCCAACAGTCACAAAACACAAAAATGTTCTAGTCCAATCATTGTCTTAATCGCAACCACACACACAAAATTTGACAAACGCCCCCCCATTTGCTATTCTCCCATCCGCTATGAAAAATTCTATTTCACCCGCCAATTTGTTTGGCAAGAAGAAGGCAAAGAAGCAAAAACCACTCCCAACCCTGTTTGGTTAGTTCTGCTTGCCTGTTCTTGAAATAGTAAAAAGTTGAACATTAAAAGACTCGCCAAACTCGGCGGGTCTTTTTTTTTACATTTAATTTCAATATTTAGGAGAATTTAAAATGGAAACAATATGCCCAGAATGTGATGGACCAGTCGCTTTTGATGAAGCACCAATGGAAGGGGAAATCGTCGAATGTGAAGAATGTGGGGTCGAATTAGAAGTGACCAGCGCAGACCCGATCACAGTCGAAGTCGCACCAGAAGTCGAAGAGGACTGGGGCGAATAAGAAGAGAGTAAAGAGTAGAGAGTAGAGAGTAAAGAGGAATTATTCCGCGACAGTTGTCACATCGCGCAACCACATCCCCCTCTACCCTTTACCCTCTACCCTCTACATCTACTTAACAGGAAGTGAGATCATGAAAGTTGCGGTATTACACTCTCGCATTCGTGCGGAAGAAAAACTAATTGTAGAAGCCTTACGCAATAAGGGAGTCGATTTCGATTTAATCGATTTACGCAAAGTCCATTTCGATTTGGCACGGCCGGATGAATGGCAAAAATATGATGTTGTGATGGAACGCTGTGTCAGCCACTCGCAAGCGATGGCGACCCTACAGATTTTTAATATGTGGGGCATTCCAACTGTCAATCATTACGAAGTGGGGATGATTTGTGGGGACAAAATTCACACCTCGTTGGCCCTAATGAAACATGGGGTAGCCACACCGAACGCCCGTGTCGCCATGTCAAAAGAGACCGGCATGAGTGCGATTAACGAAATGGGATATCCGGTTGTCATGAAACCGGCCACAGGCTCGTGGGGACGCTTGTTGGCTAAAATCGAAGATGACAACACGGCCGAATCGATTATCGAACATAAAGTGACCTTGGGCAGCTACCAACACTCAATCTTGTATATGCAAGAATACATCGACAAACCGATGCGTGATATCCGCACCTTTGTTGTCGGCGATGAATGCATTTGCGGCATTATGCGCACCTCAGAACATTGGATTACCAATACAGCCCGTGGTGGCCAAGCCAGCAACTGCCCAGTTACCGATGAATTAGCCGCGATTTCCGTTGCGGCCGCCAAAGCGGTTGGTGGTGGCATTCTCGCCATCGATGTCATGGAAACCCCCGAAGGTGGCTACACGATCAATGAAGTCAATTACACCATGGAATTTCGCAACAGTATCGCCCCGACCGGGGTCGATATTCCCGCGAAAATGGTCGACTATGTGTTAAAAGTCGGAGAAACCGGGGAGCTATAAACAATCATGATTACAGCATCGATTCTTGGTGGGTCCGGTTATGCGGGCGGTGAATTACTCCGCCTGCTTTTAGGCCACCCCGAAGTGACTGTCCAGCAAATCACGTCCCGCTCTTATGCCAAACGATTTGTACGCACCGTCCATCCCAATTTGCGTGGTTTCACCAATTTAAAATTTTGCGAGGTAGATCAACTCAAACCATGTGACGTTTTATTTTTGTGTATGCCACACGGCAAAGCGAGTGGCCAAATCGACCATTATGCCGGTTTAGCGGATCGCATTATCGACCTATCGGCCGATTTTCGCCTGCGCGATCCGGCCGCTTATGGGGAATGGTACGATTGGGAGCACCCCGCACCGGAATGGTTAGATAAATTCGTCTATGGCTTGCCTGAAATCTATCGCGAAGAAATTCGCGGGGCGAAATATGTCAGCGGGGTCGGCTGCAACGCCACCGCCACCAATTTGGCCCTCTACCCGCTCGCCAAAGCGGGGATAATTGACAGTGCGGTCATTGAAGTCAAAGTCGGCTCATCAGAAGGGGGCAACAGCAGCAGCCCCGCCAGCCACCACCCGATTCGTAGCGGCTTGCTACGCTCATTCGCCCCCACCGGCCACCGCCACCAAGCGGAAATGAAACAAGCCCTTGGCGATTTCGACATTCATTTCTCGGCCACGGCCGTAGACATGGTGCGTGGTATTCTCTGTACCGCCCATGTCTTCCCCAAAGAAAAAATGACCGAAAAAGAGGTTTGGGCGTTATATCGCGAAGCGTATAAACCGGAACCGTTTGTTCGCATCGTCAAAGAGCGACGCGGGCTGTATCGTCACCCAGAACCTAAAATTTTGTCGGGCACCAATTTCTGCGATGTTGGTTTTGTCGTGGATGAGCAAAGCGGCCGGATCGTCGCCCTTAGCGCACTCGACAACTTAATGAAAGGGGCTTCAGGCACGGCCGTGCAATGCCTAAATTTGATGTATGGGTTTGATGAGATGATGGGGCTTGGCTTCATGGG
>WTJY01000409.1:13246-36585 GCA_011524645.1 Anaerolineales bacterium
ATGATTATTGTCAAAGTTGGGGGAAGCGAAGGGATTGATTACGATGCGGTGTGTGATGACATCGCTCAGTTGGTAGCGAACGGAAAACGACTTATTTTGGTTCACGGTGGATCCGCATTAACCAATGAAGTCGCCACCGCGTTGGGGCATCCACCACAATTTATCACCTCACCATCCGGTTACACCAGCCGGTTTACAGACCGTCGCACGCTCGAAATTTTCGAAATGGTTTATTGTGGTCAGATGAACAAAAGTATCGTCGAAAAGCTGCAAGCACGTGGCGTAAACGCCGTGGGATTATCCGGCATCGATGGCGGTTTATGGCGTGGCGCACGTAAGAAAACGGTCCGTGCCGTGAACGAAAAAGGGAAGAAGTATGTCGTACGTGGGAATTTCACCGGTAAAGTGGATCAGGTCAACACAGATCTGCTGAATCTGTTGCTCGACAATGGGTATTTACCGGTCCTTACACCACCGGCAATCAGCGATGAAAATGAAGCGATTAATGTCGATGGGGATCGTGCGTCACGCGCCACCGCCGTTGCTTTAGGCGCTGAATCACTGGTCATCTTATCAAATATTCCCGGCTTGCTACGTGATTTCCCAGATGAATCTTCACTCATCACCCACATTCCCAAAGATGAAATCGAAGCGTACAAACAGTTCGCCGAAGGGCGCATGCGTATTAAGTTGCTTGGTGCCAAAGAAGCGGTAGATGCCGGTGTCGGCCGGGTCATCCTAGGGGATGCGCGCATCACCAATCCGGTCAGCGAAGCACTGGCCGGAAAAGGAACTCAAATCAGCTAAAACTACCCCCCCTAGCCATCAATTCCCATCTAGCGACTCCCGCCACCTTCCGTAAGGGCAAAAAGAATACAACGAAAAAAAACGAAGCGCGCAAGACGCCCAGACCGTCATTCTTTTTGCCCTTCAGACAACAGCGTAAACCTGATCTCGGCCAAGCAACCACCCCAGCCCAAACTCGGCCGTAAAACGAAACAAGAAGAGAGAAAAATCATGACCCAAGACGATATTCTAGAACTCGAAGCCCGCTATACCAGCGGTGTCTATGGCAAGCGAGAAGTCGCCATTGTACGCGGCCGTGGTGCCCGTGTCTGGGACGGTGACGGCCGTGAGTATATCGACTGTAGCAGCGGCTATGGTGTCACCCTCGTCGGCCATTGCCATCCCCATATCGTACAAGCGATGGCCCAGCAAGCGGAAACCTTGCTCGCCTGTCCCGAATTTGTCTACAACGATATGCGGGCCCGTTTTCAAGAGAAACTGGTATCGGTTTTGCCAGATGGATTAAACCGCGTTTATCTCTGTAACTCCGGAGCGGAAGCGAACGAAGCCGCACTCAAATTCGCTCGTGTCGCTACCGGCAAAACCGATGTAATCGCCACGGTCAAGGGGTTCCACGGCCGAACAATGGGTGCGCTCTCGGCCACATGGAAAAAAGAATACAAGCAAATGTTCAAGCCGCTTATCCCCGGTTTCTCACACGTCCCTTACAACAAGCTCGACAAACTTGAAGCGGCCATCACCGAAAACACGGCCGCTATCATCGTCGAAGCGGTACAAGGGGAGGGCGGGGTCCGGCCGAGCGCAGACGGCTATCTACAAGGTATCCGCGAGCTTTGCGACCAACACAACATGATGATGATCATCGATGAAGTGCAAACCGGCTTCGGCCGGACCGGCAAATGGTTCGCCTGTGAACATTACGATGTTGTGCCTGACCTATTATCAATCGGCAAAAGTCTTGGTGGTGGGGTTCCGATGGGAGCGGTCGCCCTTTCAGATCGCGTCCAAGGGCTCAAACCGGGATACCATGGGTCAACGTTTGGTGGCAACCCGCTCGTGTGTGCGGCCGCGCTCGCCAACATCGAAGCGTATGAAATGGATGGCCTGATCGAACGGTCGGCCGAAATGGGCGCCTACTGGCTCGACCAGTTGCGTCAAATCGACAGCAAATGGATCCGTGATGTGCGTGGTCTGGGCATGATGCTCGGGATCGAACTCAAAACACGGGTCATGCCTCTCCTACGCAAACTACAAGCACGTGGCGTTATCGCCATGCCCGCAGGGCCAACCGTCTTGCGCCTGCTCCCTGCGGCCGTCATCAGCAAAGATGATATCGACACGGTCGTTAGCACCATCCGAGAGGTTTTAGCCGAAATCGACTAAATCGAGTGATGAGTGACGAGTGACGAATAAAATGACTCATCACTTGTAACTCTGCGCTCCACACTAAAAATTATGTCACGTTTAGAACAACAACTCGCCTTTATTTGTGAACTGGACAAGCTGAAAGAAATTATTCGCCAAACGCAGATTTTATCAGGATCACGGCGGGAAAATACGGCAGAACATAGCTGGCAACTCGGCATGATGGCTTTCGTCTTGAGCGAACATGCCAACGAGCCGGTCGATGCCGCCCATGTGGCAAAACTGGTTTTGGCCCATGACATTGTCGAAATCGATGCGGGCGACACCTTCGCCTATGACGAAACCGGCTATGAAGACAAAGATGCACGGGAACAAGCGGCCGCTGATCGAATTTTCGGTTTGCTGCCAGCGGATCAAGCGGCCGAGCTACGCAGTTGGTGGGATGAGTTCGAAGCACGAGAAACGGCCGAAGCGAAATTCGCACATGCCATCGATCGGGTCATGCCGTTGTTGCATAACTTTTACAACCAAGGGGGCTCTTGGCAAAGGCATGGCATCGTTTTGGCCCAAACCCTCAAACGATCCGCAGAAATTCAAGATGGATCCCAAACCCTTTACGATTACACCATCAACAAGCTCCACGAAGCGGTTGAACTCGGTTATCTCGACAAAGAATAAGAACGATAGAAATCACTTTTAGATTGTGAATCAAAGCAAAGACAGAAGATAGGGACAAAGAAATCGCCATAGCAAAGCAACCTCTCTATCCCTATCCCCTGTCTCTATCTATCAGAAACACAAACCACTATGACTATTGATTCAGTTGCGTTTATCCAACGCATGGTAGAAATAAAAAGCTTGTCCGGTGAAGAACAAGAAGTTGCCACCTTTATCGCCGAAACAATGGCCGCATGGGGATACGAAAATGCCCATGTCGATGCGGCCGGTAACGCCGTCGGCACCCGTGAAAACAGAGATGAAAACGGCGACATTCAAACTGAAATCGTCCTCTTAGGCCATATGGATACCGTACCGGGCAACATTCCAGTACGCATTGAAGATGGCATTTTACACGGCCGTGGCTCAGTCGATGCCAAAGGACCACTCGCGACCTTCGTTGTAGCGGGCGCGCAGGCGGAACTACCGGCCGGGACCCGCATCGTGGTCATCGGCGCGACAGAAGAAGAAGCGGCCACCTCAAAAGGGGCGCGCCATGTACGGGATCTCTATCGCCCCAACTTTTGTATCATCGGTGAACCAAGTGCGTGGCAAGGGGTTACACTCGGCTATAAAGGGCGCGTCTTAATCGACTATGCACTCAGTCAGGATATGGGACATACAGCGGGACCGGAAACGAGCCCTGCAGAAACGGCCGTGGAATTTTGGAACACGCTTAAACGGTATTGTGATCAATTTAATGACGGCCGTGATAAGCTGTTCGATCAAATACTCCCTTCGATTCGCCACATCTATAACGACAGCGATGGGATGACCAATCGGGCTGAAATGAAGCTCGGTTTCCGCTTGCCCCCCGATTACGATGTGCAAGAAATCCTCGATCTCGCCCAAGCCCATCAGGGTGAAGCCGAGCTCACCCATTACGCTCACGAGCCAGCCTATCATTCAAAACGAACCAATAAATTAGCCAAAGCGTTTTCCCGCGCCATTTTGAAAAACGGCGGGAAACCCCGGCCGAAACGAAAAACCGGCACCTCTGACATGAATGTCGTCGGCCCGATCTGGCAATGCCCAATCATCGCCTACGGCCCCGGCGACAGCACGCTGGACCATACTCCCATCGAGCATCTACGCTTAGATGAGTATCAAAAAGCGATTGACGTGCTCACTTATGTATTGAGCCACAAAATATAATGACGACCTTAGAACAACGAACAACGAGCAGAAACGCAGAACCCATTCGTCACTCGTCACTTCTAATCATTCGTCATTAATAAGGAATTGAGATATGAGTTTAGAAAGTTTTTCCATCATTGAATCGACGCTACGCGAAGGGGAACAATTTGTTAATGCGTTCTTCTCAACGGCCGAGAAAATTCAAATCGCCACGCTTTTAGATGCGTTTGGCGTTGAGTATCTAGAGCTAACCTCACCATTGGCTTCACCAGAAAGCTATAGCGACTGTGTGACTATCGCCAATTTAGGGCTGAGTGCCAAAATTTTGACCCATACTCGTTGTACTCTCGAAGATGCGAAAAAAGCGGTAGACACCGGCGTCGATGGGGTCGATGTGGTGATCGGCACCTCTTCTTATTTGCGTGATTTTAGCCACGGGAAAAGTATCGACCAAATCATCGATATCGCCTCAGAAGTAGTCTCCTACTTGCTTTCACAAGGGGTTGAAACCCGCTTTAGCACCGAAGACAGCTTACGTAGTGACAGCGGCGACATTTTGCGAGTCTATAAAGCGGTCGATGATTTAGGTGTTCACCGTGTCGGAATTGCGGACACAGTCGGTGTGGGGACACCAATGCAAATTTACCGCCTTGTCAGCAATTTGCGCCAAGAAATCAAAGCGGATATCGAATTTCACGGTCATAACGATTCCGGCTGTGCGGTCGCCAATGCGTACGCCGCCCTAGAAGGTGGGGCCACCCATATCGATACCAGCGTTCTGGGCATCGGTGAACGAAATGGGATCACCCCACTCGGAGGTTTGATCGCCCGACTTTACGCCACAGACAAAAATTTGGTCAAAAAATACAACCTTCCCTTGTTGAACAAGCTTGATCATCTAGTGGCTCGTTTGGTCCAAGTTGATGTGCCATTTAACAATTACATCACCGGTTTCGCCAGCTTTACCCACAAAGCGGGCATCCATGCCAAAGCGGTGTTAAACAATCCAGAGACATATGAAATTTTGAACCCTGAGGATTTCGGCATGTCCCGCTATATTCATGTAGCTCACCGCTTAACCGGCTGGAATGCGGTCAAAAACCGGGCCGATCAGTTGGGCTTGGAATTGTCAGATGATGCGGTTAAATATCTTACCCGTCGTATCAAAGAAAAAGCGGACAACGGCTCAATGACCCTTGATGACGTCGATGAGCTCTTGTACCAAGCGGCCAAGCAAGAAAACACGGCCGAAGAAGTAGCGGCCGCCTAGCAAGTTAAGCGCGTAAACCAGCTACACAGCCCAAACTGGACCAGTTTAGTAACTACCGTGTTCACACAGCACAAACAAACCGGTCCAGTTTAATGCAAATCCTCCACTACAGTTGCATATTCATCAGCATCGTCGCAACCACACACACCGCAATCATCAATGTTGCTTGCGACACAGACCAGACCGCCATAATATCAATCAATCCCAAATCCTGCGCCTCTTTCCAGCCATAAAGGAATGTGTGACGGCCGGAAAACAAAGCGCGAGTAAGTGTTAAGGTCCCGTTGTTTTTCAAAGCGAAGGCAACATATGTACGACAAATAACAGAAAGCAAGAAAGCGATACCCAATAGCAAAGCGAATAACAGTGTCATCAGTTAAATTGTCCGATCCGGTTTTTTGACCAAGCAAAAAGCGGAAATAGTGTGGTGTAAGCGATTTGTGGCAACAAAAAGCACACGTCATATCAAATTTGATAGACATGAATGGACAGTTGTATCGTTTAGGGGGTGCGTTTTAGGCTAAATTTTCCTTCGTTCAAAGGAATTTGTGTCGACAATTTTGAGGGGGTTTTTACGCCAAATCATGGTATAAATTATAGCAAAAATCGGGCCAAATTTCAACTTTTTTCGGCCGATTTTTAGACCAATTTAGAGGCAAAAATGAGCGAAATCAAGCATTTAACAAAAGCGGAATTAGAGGCCGGTTTAGACCATATCAAAGCGGCCCCAAAAGATCAGGGAGAGCTTGTCATGGTCGTACGACGGCCGGAAACATTGGCCCGTGAACTCCTCGAAGAAGGACAACTTGATCTGGTTGAAGGACTGGTAGGAGACAACTGGAAAACCCGTGGCAGCAACCGCATGAAAGACGGCACCGCCCATCCTGACATGCAACTCAACATCATGGGGGCACGGGTCATCGAATTAATCAGTCCCGACCCATCCCGCCGGCCGCTCGCCGGAGACCAACTTTATATCGATATCGATTTAAGTGAAGAAAACATGCCAGCAGGCACCCGCTTGGCACTCGGCTCGGCCGTGATCGAAATTACCGACCAGCCCCACAACGGCTGTAAAAAGTTCGTCGAACGATTCGGCCGTGACGCGGTCATCTTCGTCAACTCGGTCGAAGGAAAACAGCTTCACTTACGCGGTGTCAACGCCAAAGTGGTGCAAGCCGGTACAATTCGCCCCGGTGATATGGCCAAAAAACTATCATAGGCGCACTTAAATCAAACAGCAGAAAAATCAAAGATAGGGAATTGATCTCAGCAAGATTATCCTCTATCTCTATCACGCCTCCCTAGCCCTTTACTTCTAACGAGGCTTAAAACCTAAGCTCAAAACACATACAATGTCTGAAACATTCAGTTGCCCCAATTGCACCGCCAGCCTGACACACGATGGCCAAGATCATTTAACCGTCCAATGCGCTTACTGCAACACAACCGTTATCGTCCCCGAAGAATTACGGCCATCCGCCTATCGCCCAAACTATGAACCACTCTTAGCCCACGAAGCGGACCTGCATCATATCGTCCAATTAATCAATGAAGGGCGCTGGGGAGAAGCGACCGCCCTCTTCCAACAAAGCTATGGTCTAGACAAAGATGATGCGGCCGATGCGGTCACCCGTTTAGCCAGCGGTCTTACGATGGCCACCAATCGGATCGATACCGGTTTAGCTCCTGTCTCTCAAAACCCTCCGCCACAGCAAAAGCCTCAACCTAAACCGAAAAGCGCACCACCTGCGCCACAGTCCCGCCGAGGCGCGGGCTGTTTTGTTTTTTTCATGCTGCTCATCGCGGCCGTGGGCGGAGCACTCTATACAATTACAGCCAGTTTTAGCAGTACAGAAATCGACCAAATGATCGCTGACATAACCAGCGAAGATGGGGAAATCGACTTAAATGCACTGGCAACACTTGCGCCCAGCGAGCAAATTGAGGAGTTAATTGAGTTCGGCATCATTGAACCCAGCGTAAGCAGCCCGATCTTGGTCGAAACAGGAGAAAGAGGAATTGGATTAGGGCAACTCAATTTTCCCGGCGCGGTAGCTACTAATCCAGAAGGGGAAATTTTTATTGCCGACCGAGACACAAAACGCATACAAAAATTTACCCCCAATGGCGTTGCAGAAAATAGCTGGACCATTACTGAGGATCATGTGATTTTCGATATGGAAGTTGCGGCCGATGGCACCCTTTATCTTCTCCAACGAGATGACATATTCCGTTATGACAGCGAAACAGGCGAACAGCTCGGTCAGGTCGTCTATAGTGGCGACAGGATCGTTTCATGGGATGGCATGGCACTATCAAGCGAGGGAGAACTATTCGCGGTCAACGGAATGGGTGATTATGTCGTCCACTTTAACACAGATGGGCAAGCGATCGGCATTATCGCCAATGCAGAGGATATCCCCGGCGCAGAAGGGTTTGACAACATCACGATTGATAATGCTGGGAATTTGTATGTCATTGGCGCGGCCGATAACGAGCTGGGTGATCGCCAAGATGTTGTTTTCAAGTTTAACGCCAGTGGAGAATATATTTCCCGCTTCGGTCATTCTAGCGATCAACCGGAAGGATTTGTTGGTATTATCGGAGCGATCGTAGTCGATAATCAAGGCAATATCTATATTTCAGACTTTCAGGGGATCAAAGTCTTCAACAATGAGGGAACCTTTATAGACCTTATCGAAGTTCAGGGGTATGCTGGAAGAATGACCATAAACAATAATGGCGAACTCGTTGTAACTACCAATGAACACAAGCTATATATATTTGATGTCAGTGGAATCGGACAAGCGAAGCAATCAAAATAAAAAACAGCGAGCCATGAACGGAGATGAGTATGAGCGATGAAGGCAAACAAGAAAAAGATCCAGAACAAGAAGCGATTCAAAAAGCGGTCAGTAGCTTGAAATTGCGTGGTATCGGCCCGGCCGTCATGGGCGGCCGTATTATCGATATCGCCGTTCACCCAACCGATAAAGCGACATGGTATGTAGCGGCCGGTTCGGGTGGTGTCTGGAAAACAAGCAACGCAGGAACCACATGGCAAGATGTCTTTGCCAAACAACCTTCTTACTCCATCGGGTGTGTGGCCATCGATCCCACAACCCCACATACGATCTGGGTCGGAACCGGCGAAAACGTCAGCGGCCGTCATGTGGGCTGGGGAGACGGCATCTATAAAAGCATGGATGGCGGCCAAACATGGGCTCAAATGGGGCTTCCCAAATCGGAACACATCGGCAAAATCTTAATCGATCCGCGTGATGGGAACACCGTCTATGTCGCCGCAGAAGGGGCGCTCTGGGCGGCCGGTGGCGAGCGAGGCATCTATAAAACCACAGATGGGGGCAGCAATTGGACCCATGTGCTCGACATCGATGAAAATACCGGCGTGACCGACATCGTTTTCGACCCCAGCAATCCAGATACGATTTATGCGGCCGCCTATCAACGTCGCCGTCACATTTGGGCACATCTAGCCGGTGGCCCAGAGTCTGGCATTTACAAAACGACCGATAGCGGTGCCAACTGGCGCAAAATCAAAACAGGCTTACCGAAAGGGGACATGGGGAAAATCGGCCTCGCCGTCACCGCCGCCAATCCCGATTTGGTCTATGCCACCATCGAAGCGGATAAAAAAGAGAAAGGGTTTTACCGCTCAGCCAACAAAGGAGAGAGCTGGACCAAACAAAACGACTATGTGTCCGGAGGTACCGGCCCACACTATTATCAAGTCTTGGCCGCTTCACAAAGCACGGCCGATGTCGTCTATCAAATGGATGTTTTTGTCCATGTCACCCGTGACGGGGGCAAATCGTTTACCAACATGGAAGATGGCAAGCACAAACACAGCGACAACCACGCCCTCTGGATCGATCCGGACAACGGTGATCACCTAATTGTGGGCTGCGATGGGGGCTTGCTCGAAAGCTTTGATCATGGCGCAAGCTGGCGTCATTTCCCCAACATGCCCCTTTCCCAATTTTATCGGGTCGCGGTCGATAACAGTTTGCCATTTTATAATGTGATGGGAGGGGCACAGGATTTAGGCACCTTATTTGGCCCATCCCGTACCAACCACATCGAAGGGGTACGTAATCAAGATTGGTATGTCCCCTTGGGTGCAGATGGTTACCATGTCGATTTCGATCCAGAAGAGCCGGACACCCTCTATCTGGAGTTCCAAGTCGGGAACTCATTCCGCTATAACCGAAAAACGGAAGAGATCATCTCGATCAAGCCGCAACCGGCACCGGACGAGCCGCCCGAACGCTGGAATTGGGATGCCCCCATACTCGTTAGTGCACATGACAAGAACAGACTCTATGTCGCCTCTCAACGGGTATGGCGTAGTGATGATCGCGGAAATTCATGGCAGGCGATCAGCCCCGACTTAACTCGCAACCAAAATCGATATGAGTTAGAAATGATGGGCAGAGTCTGGAGCGTCGATGCGCTTTATGACAATGGCGCGATGTCTTTTTACAGCACCATCACCAATTTTTCAGAATCGGCCGTCGCCGAAGGGATGCTCTATGTCGGGACCGATGATGGCTTGGTTCAAGTCAGCGAAGATGGTGGCCGATCATGGCGTCAAGCCGCACCGCTGCCAGATGTGCCAGAGATGTCATTTATCCAATGTGTGCAAGCCGGTTTTCAAGCGGAAACCCTCTTCGCTTCGGCCGATGCCCACAAGTTTGGCGATTTCAATCCTTATCTGTTTGTCAGTCAAGACAACGGCCGTAGTTGGCAATCAATCGTGGGGGATTTACCCGAGTCAACCATTGTCTGGGCGGTACGTCAAGATGAGCAAAATGAAAACATCCTATTTGCCGCGACAGAATACGCCCTCTATGTCACCCTTAACTTCGGTGAAAATTGGTACAAGTTAGATGGAAATGTGCCGACCATCGCGTTCCGTGACCTAAAAATCCAGCGGCGTGAAAACGACTTGGTTGGGGCTAGCTTCGGCCGTGGGTTCTATATCCTCGACGACTACACCCCACTGCGTGATATTGCCGATGGCGCACTAGATCAAGACAGCCATCTCTTCCCCGTACGGGATACATGGTGGTACATCCCCCACTTTCCGATGCAATCTCGTGGCCAACCAACCCTTGGCACCACCGCATTTAAAGCGGAAAACCCACCTCACGGCCCAACTTTTACCTATTATCTAAAAGAAAAACTGCTCACGGCCAAAGAGAAGCGGCACAAAGCGGAAAAAGAACAGCGCACAGCGGGAACAAATACCCCCTTCCCCGGTTGGGATGTGCTCACGGCCGAAATGGATGAAAGCGAGCCAAAAGTTTTATTACTGGTTCGCAACAGCGCGGGAGAACCGATTCGCTGGGTCAAAGGATCATCTGAAGCCGGTTTACATCGGGCCAGTTGGGACATGCGCTTAAGCCCTCCTGATCCGATCATCCTCAAAAAGATCGAGCTGGTTGCGCCGTGGATGGGACCACCCATCGGCGCAATGGTCCCCCCCGGTGAATACAGCGTTCAGCTTTACACCATTCAAGCGGGTGAAGTCAGTGCTATTTCCCCACTGCAAACCTTTACCCTCAAGCCACTACCGAGCGATGCGGCCGATGAAGATTTCGCGGCCAATCTAGTCACCCAACAAGCATACTTCGACCTCAGTCGTCAGGTTGCCGGTCTGGAGGAAGAGATCGGCCGTACCAAAGAGCGCTTGATGCATATCCAAGCGGCCCTTGTCGAAACGGCCGGAATCGATTTAGAGGTTTTCACCCAAGCGGAAACAGTTCAAGCGAAACTCAATCAAATCAATATACAACTATCAGGCAATCCCCAGTTGGGCGAACGTGAAGAGCCACAACAAATGGCCCTAGCGATGCGCGCCTTCTGGGGTTGCTGGACCTTAGGCGGAACGCGCCAAGCGGCCACCCAAACCCAAAAAGATGCGCTTGTGCTCGCGGAAACTGAGTATAAAGTGATTCGGGCCGATTTGATCCGGTTGCTTGATCAAGATTTAGCCGATTTAGAAGCGGCCGTTGCCCATGCCGGTGCCCCTTGGACCCCCGGCCGTCGCCTCTAAACTAAAGATTCGGCGAAAATTTATCCAATTCCGTTAAATCAGTTATAATCAAGCGGACTTTGCAAATTCAAGGCCACAGCTGTTTATTTTACCTACCAAAATAAACAGAGCTGTGGCTTTTTGTTGCAACATAGTGGAGAAATAACCAGTGCTAAAAAATCTCAAAGCCCGTATGGGCATCATCGGCGAACTATTCGCTTTCTTGTGGAAACGAAAAATGTGGTGGCTTATTCCTATGATTGTGATGTTGCTCTTGTTTGGAGCTTTTATCATTTTCGCATCGGGATCACCGCTCGCCCCATTTATTTACACCTTGTTCTAGTCGGTCAATCTTATGGAATTTTTAAGTGGACTCGCGCTTGTTTTGTTAACCTTGGTCGGCTACTCATCCGGTGTCGCCATCGCTGGCGGCGATCGTCATATGAAACCGGTCTTTTGGGATCTGGTCATCGTCGTTATTTTTTGGGTTCTCGCATTTGCAACCCGTGAAACGTTTGGTGAATGGGGCTCGATTTTCGTTTGGCTCATTTTCGCCATGATGGGTGCGATGATGATTACCCGCAACCGGCTTCGTCATGTACCGGCCCACCAGATACCGGACAGCGAGTTGCCAGAACATGCGCGCACGGCCGATGAAAAAACCGCCGTATCGGACAACATATTTGTGCGCGCTTGGGAAAGCTGGAAGATTTTCGCCGAAAAAATGGGGAACGTCCAAGGTCGTATGATTATGGGGTTCTTTTACTTCATTATCGTGACCCCGTTCGGTCTCGGTGCCCGCATTTTTAGCGATCCTCTAGCGATCAAGAAAATGCCGGATCGTTCCGGCTGGGTCAACAAAGAGCCGCTCGACACCACCTTAGAAACCGCTCGCGAGCAAGGGTAAGTAACATGTATATTCTCGGCATCTCAGCTTTTTATCACGACTCAGCGGCCGCACTCCTACACGATGGTCATCTTATCGCAGCGGCCGACGAAGAGCGCTTTAGCCGCATCAAACATGACAACGGGTTCCCCAAAATGGCGGTTGAGTTCTGCTTAAACCGGGCCGGAATCACCATTAACGATGTCGATTACGTCGTCTTCTACGAAAAACCGCTCGTGAAATTCGAGCGCATCTTACGGACCCAGCTCTGGAGCTACCCGCGTGCTTGGCGAGCGTTTGGCGAAGCGATGATCAACTGGCTAGCTGACAAACTTTGGGTCAAAGCCCATATTCAAACTGAAACCGGTTTAGAAAACAGCGAAAAAATCTTATTTGCCGATCACCACGCCTCCCATGCGGCCAGCGCTTTTTTCGCCTCTCCATACGAAGAAGCAGCCGTCTTAACCGTAGACGGTGTGGGGGAATGGACCACCGCTCTGAAAGGGTATGCCACGGCCGATTGGGGAGACGGCTCACGCCAAAATCAAATCAAGGTTTTGGGCGAGCAACGCTTCCCCCACTCGCTCGGTCTACTCTATTCCGCCTTTACCGCCTTCCTCGGCTTCCGGGTCAACAATGGGGAATACAAAGTCATGGGGATGTCCCCTTATGGCGAACCGAAATATGTCGATCTCATCGATAAAATATTTAAGGTATATGATGATGGTAGCTTTTGGACCAACATGGACTACTTTAGCTACCACTATTCAGACGAAGCGACCTACAACCAAAACTTTACCCGCTTGTTCGGGGAGCCACGTGTCCATTCAGATGAGTTTTTCACCCACAACACCAATCCGGAATTAAGCCCGAGCGATCCGGCCGTCAAACAAAATCAATATTACGCCGACATCGCCGCCAGCGTACAGCGGGTGACAGAAGAAACGGTGCTCAAACTGTTGCACAGCTTGCACCAAGAAACCGGCTCGAAAAATTTATGTATGGCGGGCGGTGTGGCGCTCAACAGTAAAGGGAACGGCCGTCTTTTGCGCGAAAGCCCATTTGAAAACATCTTTATCCAGCCAGCGGCTGGTGACAATGGTGGCGCTCTCGGTGCCGCGCTTTACGCTTATCATGTGCTGTTAGGCAAACCGCGCCAATGGGTGCAAACCCATAACTACTGGGGAGCCGACTATAACGCTAGCGAAATTCGTTCCGCTATCGCTGAAACTGACTACAAATTCGAACAAATCGACGATGAAGCGAAACTAACGGAAACGGTGGTCCAAGATTTCTTAGATCAAAAAGTGATCGCCTTTTTCCAAGGCCGTTTTGAATGGGGTCCACGCGCACTCGGTGCACGAAGCATCATGGCTGACCCGCGTAACGCAGCGATGAAGGGGATCGTCAACGAAAAGATCAAGTTCCGCGAGCCGTTCCGGCCGTTCGCCCCAGCGATTATCAAAGAAGCGGCCGCTGACTATTTCGATCTCGATTCCCCCAACAACGAATTAATGAAACATATGCTCACTGTGTTGCCTTTCAAAGAAGGGCCCGGTGAAAAAGTACCGGCCGTGAATCACATGGGAACCGGCCGTTTGCAAACGGTCGATCGCCAAACCAATCCACGCTACTACGATCTAATGGATCAGTTCGGCCAAGCGACCGGCATCCCGATTCTAATCAATACCAGCTTTAATCTACGTGGCGAACCGATCGTCAACACCCCACAAAACGCCCTCAACACGTTTACCAACAGCGGTATCGACACCTTGGTTTTAGAAAATTTTGTCGTGCGCAAACCATAAGAAAAATGAAATATGAAGTAGGAAGTATGAAAGGATGCGCCATAATTTCATACCTCATACTTCATACCTCATATTTTTAAGCAAGGAAGAAGAAACTCATGACACAGCATCCTCCCGCATTACTCGCTTTGGCTGATGGCACGCTTTGGGAAGGGCGTGGCTTTGGCAAGATCGGCGAAACGACCGGTGAAATCGTTTTTAATACCAGCTTGACCGGCTATCAAGAGATTTTGACCGATCCTTCTTATCATGGGCAAGTGGTTACATTTACCATGCCCCATATCGGCAACTATGGAACGACACCTGAAGATGATGAAAGTGATCAGGTTTGGTCGGCCGGAGCGATTGTCCGGAGCTTGAGTCCGGTTGTCAGCAACTGGCGCGCCCGCCAAAGCTTGCCAGATTATTTGGCAGAGCGTGGCATTGTGGGCATCACAGAAGTGGACACACGTGCGTTGGTGCGCCATATTCGCACCAAAGGGGTGCAAAACTGCGCCATTTCTTCTGTAAACACAGATCCAGATCGCTTGATCGCGATGGCGCGTGGAGCGCGTGACATGAATGGGCTCGATTTGGCCAAAGAAGTAACCTGCTCAGATGCGTATGACTGGGACGACGCAGCCAACTGGTGGCAAGCACCAAAATCCCCTCCACGGCCGGATCTCCCCCAACCCGCAGAACGGTTGAAAGTGGTAGCGTATGACTTCGGCATTAAGCGCAACATGCTACGCCTGATGACCGCTTATGGTTGTGATGTGCGTGTGGTACCTGCCACGACGACAGCGGCTGAAGTCATGGCTCTAAATCCGGATGGTGTCTTCTTATCCAACGGTCCTGGCGATCCGGCCGCGTGTGACTATGCGATTGAAAGCGTGCGTGAGTTATTGGGTCAAACCCCGATGTTCGGCATTTGCCTTGGCCACCAAATCATGAGCTTGGCGCTCGGTGCCGACAGCTTCAAAATGAAATTCGGCCATCGCGGTGGCAATCAACCGGTACAGGTTTCGGACAGCGGTGCGGTACAAATCTCTAGCCACAATCATGGCTTTGCTATCGATCCGAATAGCTATCCAGATGATGTGACGGTGACTCACGTCAATCTCAATGATAATGTCTGTGAAGGGATGGTTGCCCCAGATAAAATGGCGTTCGCGGTGCAGTATCACCCTGAAAGCTCTCCCGGACCACATGATTCTGATGAATTGTTCCAACGGTTTATCAATTTGATGACTGAGAATCAGTAGAATGAAAACGGCCGTGTCACAGCCCCTGTGGCACGGCGCAAAGTTGGCCCTACACGCACAACAAAATAGAGGGAATCTACGTATAGCTGGCAACACACATTTAGTCATTCACACAAGCATAAGAACCGCAAGCAACAATGTAAGAATATTCTACGATTCCAGACCCGAAGGGTTTCAGTAGCCATCAAGTCAACATGATTCGCATCCAAAACCCTTGGGGTCTTGGGCGCGAATCGAGTCATCATCAAAGCGAAACACAGCATGACAAAACATCTACCCGATCTCACTTTGTCGATCAGCAGTCTCAACAGGCAGTGGAAGACCCCTTAACAAATTAAGTGCCATCCATCAAAAAAACAGCCACAAAAGCAAACAGATGCAAACACGAGAAATCACATTCTATAAAAAATCATTAACTCAACAGCAAGCCCAACATTACGGCCGACTCCATCGTGGTATATCCCCTTATCGCATAAATTACACGCTCCTGTTCGTTTTCATCTTTTCATATCTGGTCATGATGACTCTAGCTATCCTTATGCTGACAGGTGCGTGGTCCCTATTTTTTGCTACGACAATATCATGTTGCTTCCTATACGGCGGAGCGCAGTTGTTTTGGCGTGCAAAATGGCAAGCCCTATTCGCGCTACATGCGTTTAACACGACACCAAAGATGGTCACGGCCGATCTCGACGGACTGACCTACTTTCATACAGAAGGAAAAAAGAAACCCGACACACAGCCGTGGACCGATTTCCAAGAATGGCGCGCCTCACAAACAATGGTGATCTTGTATTATCGCCACAAATCAACCCAAGAAATTTTTATCCGCCAGAACTTCGCCACACAGGATGACTGGCATGTTTTTTTGAGCCTAGTACGCTGGTCGATTCCTCATGGGTATAGCTCGATTATCCACAAAGCATAAAATCAGATTAAACGCTAATCAATTTATCTGGTAAAATTATTCCCTAGAAACTTTTTTCCCATCTTACTTCAACAATTGACAAGATCGCTTACGCGCCTGCCCACGCTTACGGCCGTTTTTTGGCGCGCCCATTGTGATCTTGTGCCCAAATATTAACCACATGACAAGAGACCTTTACACCTTGTCATAGAACCAAACCTTTAAACATCTCATGCCAAAAAGAACAGACATCCAAACGATTTTAGTTATCGGCTCCGGCCCGATCATCATCGGCCAAGGCTGTGAATTCGATTATTCCGGTGTACAAGCGTGTAAAGCGTTACGAGGCGAAGGGTATCGTATCGTTCTGGTCAATTCTAATCCCGCCACGATCATGACCGATCCCGATATGGCAGATGTGACCTATGTCGAACCACTCACCGTGGAAATGGTGGAAAAAATCATCGAAAAGGAAAAGCCAGATGCGCTTCTAGCCACCGTGGGCGGGCAAACCGGCTTGAACTTATCGCTAGACCTTGCCAAAGCGGGCATTCTTAGAAAACACGGCGTTGAATTATTGGGCGCACGGGAACATTCAATTGAGGTTGCTGAGGACCGTCAAATGTTCCAAGAAGCGATGCTCGCTGTTGGTGTTCCCGTCCCCCAAGGGAAGTATATCAACACCATGGAAGAAGCACTCGCCCTACGCGATGAAATCGGCTTTCCCATGCTGATCCGCGCATCGTTCACCTTGGGCGGAACAGGGGGCGGGGTGGCCCAAACGGCCGATGAATTTGAAGAAAAAGTCGCACACGGTCTGCGTTCCAGCCCGATCAATCAGGTTCTACTCGAAAAATCACTGGTCGGTTGGAAAGAATACGAACTTGAAGTCATGCGAGACAAAGCGAACAACTTTGTCGTCGTCTGTTCAATCGAAAACATCGACGCGATGGGAGTTCACACCGGTGACAGTGTCACCGTCGCCCCCTCACAAACCCTAACCGATCGTGAATACCAATATTTGCGCGACCTCTCGAAAATCGTCATGGAAACGGTCGGCGTAGAAACGGGCGGCAGTAATGTCCAGTTCGCCATCAGCGAGAAAACAGGGGAAGTTCTCTGTATCGAAATGAACCCGCGTGTTTCTCGCTCATCTGCCCTAGCGAGTAAAGCGACCGGCTTCCCGATCGCCAAAATCGCCGCACTTTTAGCGATTGGCTACACCTTGGATGAAATCGGCAATGACATTACCCGTGAAACCCCCGCCAGCTTTGAGCCAAGCATCGACTATACCGTGGTCAAAATCCCACGCTGGAACTTTGAAAAGTTTGTCGGCACCAACCCACAACTGGGACCACAAATGAAAAGTGTTGGGGAAATCATGGCGATCGGCCGGACCCTTCCCGAAGCGCTGAACAAAGCGATGCGCGGGCTCGACATCGGTTGGATCGGCTTTAGCCGCGATCTGGTTGATCCGGAAATGGGGCCGATCACGGCCGACATTCTTTCTAACCCGACCTCAGAGCGGTTCGCCCATGTTGCGGCCGCTATGGTCCAAGGAATGCCGACTGAAGAGATCAGCCAAGCGACCGGGTTCGACATATGGTTCGTAGAACAAATGCAAATGATCATCGATGCAGAAGCGGAATTTGTGGGCAAATCACTCGAAGATTGCACCCGCTTCGATTTCCTCCACGCGAAGAAGCTCGGTATCAGCGACAAAATGATCGCCAAAGCGGTCAACAGTGACGAAATGAGCGTACGAACCGCCCGCAAAGCACTCGGTGTGAGTGCCGTTTACTATCGGGTCGATACCTGTGCGGCCGAATTTGAAGCATACACCCCATACCTCTATTCAACTTACGAAAAACAAGACGAAGCACAACCGACAGATCGCAAAAAAGTAATGATTCTGGGGGGTGGCCCGAACCGGATCGGCCAAGGGATCGAATTTGACTACTGCTGTGTCCACTCCTGCTGGGCCCTAAGCGAATTGGGCTATGAAACGATCATGGTCAACTGTAATCCGGAAACGGTTAGCACCGACTATGACACGGCCGACCGTCTTTATTTCGAACCATTAACCCTAGAAGATGTGCTCAATATCTACGACATCGAAAAACCGGAAGGGGTGATCGTACAGTTTGGTGGACAGACACCGATCAATCTCACGGCCGGTCTGGCGGCCGCCGGTGTTCCGATCTGGGGCACTCCGCCAGAATCAATCGATTTGGCTGAAGATCGTGGTGGATTTGGGGACTTACTTCAAGAGCTCGACATCGATCATCCACAATGGGGCATCACCACCAAGCAAGAAGGTGCGCTAGAAATCGCCCATCGGGTTGGCTATCCCGTTCTGATCCGGCCGTCGTTCGTTTTGGGCGGGCGTGGTATGGCCATCGCTTATGACGATGAGTCATTAATTGAGTTCTTCAAAGAAGCGGCTGCGGCCGAAACCGGTATGGACGAAAACATTATCCTTATCGACCAATTTATCGAAGATGCGATTGAAGTCGATGTGGACGCGGTATCAGATGGGGACGAAGTGGTCATTGCGGGCATCATGCAACATATCGAAGAAGCGGGCATCCACTCGGGTGACAGTGCGTGTGTTTTGCCCCCCTACAAGATCGGCGAATACCATATCTCGATTATGCGGGATTACACCAAACGGCTCGGCCAAGCACTCAACGTAAAAGGGTTGGTCAACATTCAGTTCGCCATCAAAGATGATGTCGTCTATGTGATCGAAGTCAACCCCCGCGCCAGTCGGACCGTCCCCTTTGTGAGCAAAGCGACCGGCAAACCGATCGCCAAAATCGCCGCCCAAGTCCAAGCGGGCAAAACGCTCGAAGAGCTGGGCTTGACCACACGGCCGCATGTCGACGGCTTCTTCGTCAAAGAAGTGGTTCTCCCATTTGACAAGCTCCCCGGTGCAGATACCCGTCTTGGCCCAGAAATGCGCAGTACGGGTGAAGTGATGGGACATGCCGCCCGCTTCGGTCACGCCTTCTTAAAATCTCAATTGGCGGCCGGAACCCGCCTGCCAACCGAAGGTGGTGTGTTGGTCACAGTTAACGATATGGATAAATCGGCCGCATTGCGCTTGGCGCGCAAGCTAAAAGGGATGGGGTTCACCCTTTATGCGACCGACGGCACAGCCTCAGCTCTCGAAAAAGCGGGCATCAACGCTGTTGTCACCCCGAAAGCGGGATCAGGGCCGGATGATTGTGTCGATATTATCGAAGCGGGCAAAGTCCAATTGGTCATCAACACCCCGCTCGGCCAAGGAACATATGAAGATCAAGCCGCCCTACGCGGGGCCGCGATCCGTCACAAAATCCCGTTGTTATCAACATTATCGGCAGCCACAGCGGCCGTGAACGGAATCGATCTACTACGGCGCAAGCAGTTGGATGTACGTAGTTTGCAGGTCCATCACGATCAGTAAGCAGCTTAGTTTAGACTTTAAATATTTCCGTACGAAAGCCGTTTTTTCGGATATGCCCGAAAAAACGGCTTCTATCTTTAAGAGATTATTCGCAACAATTCACGTATTAGCAATATCGATAATCAACAAGACTCACCGACAAGGCAAGAGATATACTATAATCTGCCTATGACAACACAAGAATTATTAATTGAAATGCTAGCCCTTCCTGTAGAGGAGAGAGTTTTTTTAGCAGACACACTTTTCAAAAGCCTAAATCAACTTGATTCAGAAATCGATCAAGCGTGGTTGTCCGTTGCACAACAGCGATTGGCTGATATTCAATCACAAAAAGTTGAGTTTCAATCGGGCGAGCATGTGCTAGCACGACTAAAAGAAAAAATATCTCAAAAATAATAGATTATTATTTTCACCCAGAGGCAGAAGCAGAATTAGAAAAAGCGGTTCTTTACTATGAGTCTAGGCAACAAGGTTTAGGTGCTGAGTTTTTACGCGAAATAGAAAGTTCAATTCAAAACATTCTTGCATTTCCATCTGCATGGCCCGAATTGGATGAGCACATTCGGTGCTGCCTAATCAATCGATTTCCCTATGGCATTATCTACACAGATGGCAGAAATCATATCTATATTCTCGCCATTATGAATTTGCATCGAAAACCTAACAGTTGGAAATCTCGCACATAAAACTCAACACAAGCGAAGCAGACCAAACATGAAATAGTCAGAAATCGAATTGCAAGCTTCCTCAATCATTGTTTTATTGTCGCTTTTTTTATGTGTATAGACCGAGCTGGGTTGCGTTAAAAACCCAGCTCGCATATTTATCTTTTACGGAAATTTACCCGCTCACCATATCACGCCCGCAAACGTTTCATGCTCGAATCAAACAATACATCTGGAGCCACAACACCTGGGTAACGAACCCCTGTACACTGCACCTGAATTTCGGTTCCCACGGGCGCCAGCTCGGCCGGAACCCATGCCAGTGCGACAAATTTCCCCACGTTATACCCATAATTGCCACTGGCGATGTGTCCCACAACTTCATCGCCAACCAAAATCGGTTCAAATCCAAACAAAACCGTCTTAGGATCGTCAAAAGTGAGGGTAACAAGCTTTCGCTTGAGCGGTTGGTCGCGCAAGGCAAGCACTGCATCACGGCCGATAAAATTTCCTTTCTCGAAATCAACTAGCCAGCCCAACCCAGTTTCAAACGGGTTATGCTCCATATGCATATCCGCTCCGTACAAACGATACCCTTTCTCGAGCCGAAGCGATAACAACGCACCGACACCGGTCGCATGCATCCCTAAATCTTGCCCTGCTTCCCATAGCGTGTCCCAAAGCCGTGCCCCATAATTAGCCGGCGCATAAAATTCCCAACCGAGCTCCCCACCATAAGACAGTGCCTTATGGTGATAGCTACCGATCCCGATATGGTCAAAATGCTGACGGAAGTAGATCGAAATGTCATCCATCGCGGTCATCGGGATGTTGATTTCAATATCGTCTAGCCCTTGCAGAGCTTCAACCGGATGGGTGTAAATATATTGGTGCTGACCGGGAAATAGAGGCATGTTGATACCTAGCTTTTGGCACAAAACAGGTGCCCAGATATTGGTGCAAATGACCACTTGATTGCACTCGACACGGGGCATTTCAGGATTGTCAGTTAGCACCGCACGGGCACGGCCGTCGGCCGTTTCAATATCAGTTACTAAGGTGTTAGCCACAGACGTCACCCGGCCGGTTCTGTCAGCGATTTGCCGCATCGATGTCGCCACCAAACTCGTTTTCACCACACCGGCATCAGGAATCCACAGCGCCCCCAACATTTTGCTCGTGTCGAGCAACGGTTGCACTTAGCCCGCTTCAGCTGGTGTAAGCAACTGAGCTTCAACTCCCATCGTCATTCCCATTTCTTGCAGTCGTTTATAGCTCTCAAAACGCTCCGGTGTACTGGCAACTTGTAGCGTTCCCGCTTTGAAATAGTGTTGGTGTTCCGGTTTGGCCAGCGGCAAAGCGCGATATGCCGCGGCCGATTTCATCCCCAGTGTGGTAAAAAAGTCAGATGGGGTCAAGATCCGCACCCCACCCGGCGCATGGGAAGTTGAACCGTCGTTATGGTCCAAATCTCCCTTGTCAAGCAAAACGATATCAGACACCCCCATATCGGCCAGATGATACGCTACGCTCACGCCGATAATTCCGGCACCAATTACCACAACATTCGCTTTTTTAGTCATAATTACACCCCTGTCATCTAAAACATAAATATCCTAAGGAATAGCGGTTAAATAATTGTCGCATGTATGATCTACTGGCGCGTATTCGGTCTACAGCCGAACACACCAGACTTAAATTAGGTTTTTTCGGTGACTATGCCACCGAAAAAAACCTAACAACCACTTTACGAGCCGCCGTAGGCGGTGACAGGTCAAACATGACAGTTATTTAGCATTCATTCCTAAGCACCCTAGGAAAAAAGCTCGCTATTCATCACGATCAAAGTGTGTATCCAAATAATCTAAAATCAAACAATCTGCAAATGCGTATGTGGCATTCGGCCGACGCTTCCATTCAGGAAGAGGTTCAGATTCCACCTCCCAATTAAATATTGACGACTCACGCCTATGCTGCTGATAAATATGAACAGATTGTCGCAACAATTGCCGCTCGCTGAAATCTAGACAGCGTTTTACCAACAAATAACACAAAAGATCTGGCCGACATAGCCCTATCCCGTGACCACTCTGCACCAAACTATCTTGTGGACTAAAAATGTCTAACCCATTATTTTGATGTAAAACCAAAGCGGCTTTTCGTTGTAACCACAGGGCCAAATTTTCGTAGAAGGCAACACAACCTTTAGCCGTCACCCATTCACGAATAATCGCATGATTGGGCTGAATAGATACAACGGCCGTATAACTGAGAAAGAGGTAAGGGTAAGCATCGTAAAAAGAACGCAATCCGCTAAGCAAATCATCAGTTCCTCCATTATCTTCATGCCACCATTTAATATACCGATCCAATAAATCAATCGCATGTTCCAAAAATTGTGGGTCAGATAAGAGTTTCCCCCAAGAAGTTGAATCGAAAAAAACATCTTCATAATTTAGGGACCTGAATATTGAATCTGCCGCAAACAGCCTTGGATCAAACTCCCTGTTTTGTCCCTGCACCCGCTTGATACACCCAACAGCAAGAGGATGATCGATCAACGCCTGATACGCTGGCGATGCAAACCCCTTTTTTGACAAGGCCTCGACCAGCCGACCACAGACAACATACAAAGTAGCCCAAGTCGCCATCTCAAAGAAGTCTTCAGGCTGATCACTTTTTTCGATCTGATCTATCTTTGCTAGTTCATCACGCAAAAAGCTTTCATGATTCACCAACGCGGGATAAAACCGCTCACACTCTTGAAGATACAGCAAGGTGGCGTGCGCCAAGTGTGGCGGCAGGGCTTCTCCCAGTGTCTGTCGCTCAGCTATTTCAATCGCAATCTTTTCAGCGCAGTAACCGCACATAATCGGTTTTCCTCACACTTGAATAGCCTGTCTAATCTAGAGCGACTTCCACAATCGCTTCGATTTCGACAGCAACTTGGCGTGGTAGCGCCCCCATCCCCACGGCCGATCTAGCATGACGGCCGATATCACCAAACACTTCGACCATTAA
>WTJY01000230.1:0-8481 GCA_011524645.1 Anaerolineales bacterium
ATATTTCATACAAATATGGGCGATTTGGTGTAAAATGGTGCACGCCTGATTAATCTCACCCCCATAACCGATATGCTTTTTGTAGACAATCGAAATTTGACAGACCCCCGTATGAATTTGGCTTTAGAAGAGTTTTTATTGCGACGGGTGACCCTTGATGACACATTATTTCTACTCTATGTGAATGAACCGGCCGTGATTCTCGGGCGGAATCAAAACGTGCTCGAAGAGGTCAATTTAGAGTACACCGAAGCGCAAGGGATTCATGTGATTCGTCGTATTTCCGGTGGTGGGGCGGTCTATCATGATGAAGGGAATCTCAACTTTAGTTTTATTACCAATGACCCAGCCGATATTCAAAATTTCGCTAAATTTACAGGGCCGATTATTGACGCTTTAAATGGGTTGGGAGTACCGGCCGAATTTCGGCATAAGAGTGATATTTATCTTGGGGAGAAGAAGATTTCGGGGAATGCGCAATTTGCGAGCGGCCGTCGGGTGATGAGCCACGGCACCGTTTTGTTCGATACCTATTTACCGACGTTGCGCCAAGCGATTAAGCCGAATAAAGAGGGGATTAAGTCGAGTGCGGTCGCTTCGCGGCGTAGTTCGGTGGTGAATACGTGCGGTTTTATGGGGGAGGGGACGACGCTAGCGGATTTAAAAGGGGCGATCTTGCGCCAACTGTTTGGTGCGGGAGAGGTCCCGCGATATGAGCTGAGTGAAGCGGATTGGACGGCCGTACAGGAGATGTCGCAGAAGCGTTATCATCAGTGGGCGTGGAATATCGGCCGTTCTCCTAACTTTACGGTTACTCGCAACGGCCGTTTGCCACTTGGCACAGTACAAATCGAGATCGATGTGCGTAAAGGTCATATTTCGGCGCTTTCTATCGCTGGTGAATTTTTGGGAGAGCAGGATTTGCAACCGTTTTATGATGATTTGGTGGGGGCACGCTATGACCGAGGGGGGGTGTCTGCTGTTTTAGAAGAGATTGACCTGTCTTATTATTTCGGGTTGGTCGATACAGAGGATTTGTTGGGTTTGCTTTATTGATCCGCTGTTTACCACCTGCGGTGTAAATGGGCGCGATAGCTATTCGACCGGTGGCACAAATCGTTCTATCGGCCGGATCAACCCCGTTTTTGTCATCTTGCGTCGTAGCTCAAACAATTCAAAACAAGCCACCACATCTAAATCAGGCAGATTGGCGAAGTTGATCGTGCGCCACTTGTCGCGGGGAACTTGTACACTGAACAGGTAATCGGTTTCAACATGTGCGGTTTGTTTGTCAAGCCGTTGCGAATAGCCGGAAAAGGCGACGGTGGTGATGACCGGCAAATGGGCGAACACATCCCCGATGAGGCGAAAGGCGACCGCGTGAATATGCTGTAGGTAGTTGAGCCGCTGCTGCTTTTGACTGATCGGTTTAAGCGTAATCGCCATTTTTGTTTTGTGCACATGGGCTTGCTCGGCCGGTAAATCTTCTATTTCCGGTAGATCGACATCGAGCCAGACGGTGTTGTCTATGACCGCAAACGAAACGGCCGTTTCGCGTGGCCAGTCTAGTTCGGTCAGTAGGCCGGTTAGGATCGCTTCGATAATGGCATCATCATTGGCCATTTGCTCTGCGGCCTCTTTCCATTGATCAACCCCTTTTTTGTATTCGAGATGAAGTTTTTGATTGTTGGGTGGTGGGGTTTCGTGGTGCAGGGTAAGCAGATCGGCCGTTTCATCGTTGAAGGCGTTTTTGCGCTCTTCGAGCCAAGCTAAAATATCCGCTTTTTGTGCTTTTTTGACCGCCTTGATTTCGGTATCTGATAAATCTTTGCCCCGAGAGTCTACGATTCGGAGTGCGCCAGAGTCATGTAGTCCTAGGGCGAATTCTCCCACAGACTTGGCTTCACTGCCGCTCGATTTTTTCTTTTTCCGGCCGCCAAATAGTCGCGTGCGGTAGGATAGGCCGACACCGGGAAAATCGAAGTTGTAATAGAGGCCACCTCGGCCGTAGGTGAAGCCACCGACCGAAATGCCGCTAATGCCCCGTTTGCTAACATTGAGTTTGACGCCAGGAGCGATTTTGATGGAACGACGAAAACGAAAAGCCATAAGATAATTTGAGCGTGTTGTTTGTGAGAGCCGATGATGGCTCTGTGATTTTGTGTCTTGGTTGGGAGACCTGCTAATGAAAATTTGATGCGTTAAAGGCCAAATGTATCACGTAAATAAATTTCTAGCCCATTTAAGATTTGCTGCTCTTTGGGGGAAAGATCGTCGGCCGCGCGCCGCGATTGAATCTCTGCAACGGCCGCTAACGGGGTTGTTTTGAGCCGGTTTTGGTAATCGACTAGCGGTTTTTCCCCGACGATTGGCGCGATACCGGTTAAATATCGTTCCCATTGATGTTGGGTGGCTGAATCGAGCGTCTCGGCCGTAAAGTTGCGCCCCATAATTCGCATAGCCAATTCTTGGCGGGCGGGATTGTTGATTTGGGTAATGAGTTGCTGTTTCTCGTACGGATCGGCTCGATGAAAACGTTTGATGATGCGTTTGTCCCGATCTGACGCGAAATCGATGAAGTAGAGGGCGGCATCCGCATCGATTTGTGATCGGTCTTTGTCTTCATACCGGTCTGCTTCGGCGATATAGCTGGCTAGATCGGCCAGAACATGGGGATTGTTACGCAACCACGCGACGTTTTTGGTAGAGAGTGCCTGCTTTTCGGCCGTTCTTTTGTCTCGCTGTTGCTTGTAGGGCAAGACAAGTGGTGGTTCGCCAAGCTTTTTTCCCATTTGGAAGGGGAAATTTTTGAGCTGGCGCACACGTGATAAATCTTTGCTGTCGAGCAGGAGCCAATCGACCCGTTTTTGTTTTTCGATCGGATATTCAAACAGGAGCGCATGTTTTTGGAAGTTTCGCTTGGCACCGAATTGGGAATAGACGAGCAGGATGTCAGGATAAATGGCCGTTTGTCCGACCGTGATCAACGGCTCTTGTTGACCGATTTGCTCGACGACCCAATTAGGATCGAAAAAGTTAAGGCAGTAATTCCACATTTGCATCCCACCATTTTCGATCAACCGTTGCGCGAGAGCGATGGTGACCCGCACATCAACCAGCGCATCATGGGCCATGCCGGTGGCTAAATCATTTTCTTTGTTGAGCAGCTCGAGCTTGAATTTCGGTTTGCCATCGACTTCCGGCCAGTTAAGCACGCTGGGGCGAAAGAGGTAGTAAAGGAGGGTGATCGGAAGCAAGTCAAGCCGCTTGCATCCGTTGCGATATTGGTGAGTGTATGGATCGAGTAGATTGCGATGAAAGGCGAAACGAAGCATGCGATCATCGAAGCTGAGTGAGTTATAGCCAAAGGAAATGGTGTCTGGGGTGTTGCAGAGATCATGGATACGCTGAATCCCTTCGTATTCAGATACCCCTTGAAGGATGTCGCTCATCTCCATTTGAGTCGTGAGTAGTGCGCCGGGAGATGGAATGACATCCGGCCGGAGTTTGAGGCGAAAGTCCGTTTCGCCAGCGGGAATCGGGTTAAAGGCGAGGTCTGTTTTGATCGAGGCGAATTGGAGAATTTGGTCGAAACAAGGATTTAGACCGCTGGTTTCCGTGTCGTATACAAGATAGGTTTGACTCATGGTGCTAGTTTAGGATGTCGCAGATTTGATTGATCGCGCGGTTGGTTTCAGGCATAGCGAAGAACGAGATTGATTAATCAGCAACGAATGCTTCTCATCAGATTTTTCTTAGGCTTTTCTGTCACTGTGTTATTTTCGGTTTTTGGATTTTTGATTTTTGATTGTACGCTTCATTTGTATGTCTGTCATGTATAATTTGGCTGATTTTATTTGCGCCCCACATCAGATAATTGCAATGACTCAAATACGTTCTAAGATTAAAACGACCGACCCTACATATCAAACCAATTTTGACCATAACCAGAAACTGGTGCAGGAATTGCGTGAGCTGCAACACGCGGCCGTTTATGAGCGGCCGACCCGCGTGCTTGATCGGCACAAAAGCAGAGAAAAATTGCTGGTTCGGGAACGAATTGATGCGATTTTAGACGAAGGGAGCCCCTTTCTGGAGCTTTCTCCGTTGGCGGCGCACGGCATGTATGACGGTGACGCGCCGAGCGCAGGGATCGTAACAGGCATCGGCCGGATTCATGGGCAAGAATGTGTCATTATCGCCAATGATCCGACCGTTAAAGGGGGAACGTATTTTCCCGAGACCGTGAAAAAGCATTTACGGGCCCAGACGGTGGCGGAAGAAAATAATTTGACCTGCATTTATTTGGTCGATTCGGGTGGGGCTTTTTTGCATTTACAAGCGGATGTTTTTCCCGACAAAGAGCATTTCGGCCGGATTTTTTATAACATGGCCCGGATGAGTGGCAAGGGGATTACCCAAATCGCGGCCGTTTTGGGGAGTTGCACGGCCGGTGGCGCGTATATTCCGGCGATGGCGGATGAGTCGATTATTGTCAAAGGGAACGGGACGATTTTCTTGGCTGGTCCGCCACTGGTCAAAGCGGCGACCGGTGAAGATGTTTCGGCCGAAGATTTGGGCGGAGCTGATGTTCATACCCGTTTGAGCGGTGTGTCAGATCATTTTGCGGCGACAGAAGAAGAAGCGTTGGCGCGGGTGCGGGAAACGGTGTCCCATTTGAATAAGCGGAAACGGCCGTGGCTTGATTTGCAAGCGGCTGAAGAACCGGCTTATGATCCGGCCGAGCTATACGGCATTATTCCGGCCGATTCGCGCCACACTTATGATGTGCGTGAGGTGATCGCCCGCTTGGTTGATGGGTCACGCTTGAGTGAGTTTAAGGCTCGCTATGGGACGACGATCGTTTGTGGATTTGCTCATATTCTCGGCATCCCGGTCGGCATTGTGGCCAATAATGGCTTGCTTTTTAGTGAATCCTCGCTTAAGGCGGCCCACTTTATTCAGCTTTGTGGTCAACGGGGAACACCGCTTCTCTTTTTACAAAATATCGCCGGTTTTATGGTCGGCCGTGCGTCTGAAAACGGGGGGATCGCCAAAGATGGGGCGAAGATGGTGATGGCGGTGAGCAATGTCAATGTGCCCCGTATCACGTTGCTTCATGGGGTGAGCCATGGGGCGGGGAATTATGGGATGAGCGGCCGTGCTTATGACCCCCGTTTTTTGTTTTCTTGGCCCAATAGTCGGGTGAGCGTGATGAGTGGCGATGCGGCGGCCGGTACGCTGTGGACGGTGGGACAAAAGCGTGTGCTACGTAGCTTGGGTGAGAATCCTACGGCCGAGCAGATTGCGGAGGCGGAAGCAGCCTTTAAGCAACCGATTTTGGACCAGTATGCCCATGAAAGCTCTCCATATTTTGGCACGGCTCGTCTGTGGGATGATGGGATTCTTGATCCGGTGCAGACCCGACAGGCGTTGGGACTGGCATTTTCGGCCGCGCTTAATGCGGCGCGGGATGACGGCCGGTATGGGACGTTTCGGATGTAGCGGTGTGGCAGGTTGTGGTGGAGAATGTGGCTGAATTTTCTGCGTTGCAAATGGTAGATTAAGCGTTACGGAGCATGTCATGCATGACCGGTTCGAGTTTGTCCCAGAATTGATAAATATCGCCGATACAGCCACCATGTCCACAGGAGAGCCAGTGTAATTCTGCGTTTGGCGCGGCCGCATGTAGGCGCTCCGCGTGGTGTGGCCGGACAAGGGTGTCTAAGGAGCCATGCATCATGTAAACCGGCCGATCATAGCCAGAAATAATGCTCAAATTATCGAAGCGGTCTTTGGCTAGGATAGCCGGAAGATAGCGATCCCGTGCGATATGATCGATGCTGGCAAATGTAGACAAGAGGATCGCACCTTGAGTCGGCCGTTCTTGAGCAATCGCCAGAGTGGCCGCACCACCGATTGAATGACCGAAGATGAGTATCTGGTCGGGAGCGATTTCCGGTTGAGTGATGAGCCAATCATAGGCGGCTAGGCTCGCCTCTACGATGCTATCTTTGCTGGGGGAACCGGCCGCATGACCATAGCCGGGATAGCCCAAGATCAAAACGCCAAACCCCCTCTGGCGTAGAATATCGGCGTGCCCGACCCAATCGTCTGCGATTTCTCCGTTGCCGTGACCAATGATAACGGCCGGTGCCGGTTGGGCTGTGTTTTGTGGCGGGAGATACCAAGCGAAGCCCGCTTCTGCCCCGAGCGAGGTCGGAAATACCGCTTTGACGAGCGTGGGATCATTTGATTCACCAGCAATAAGCGGCAGACGATCTTGGGCTGGGAAAAGTAGGATTCTTTGCTGATTGTAAAAGAGGATGACATAGGCGATGTAGAACACGAGCGGAATACCAACGATAAAAATGAGTAGCCAGCGGAATAAAATCATAAATTGAGATCGGTTGTGTTTCATAAGTACCTGTATGATGAATCGATTTGCGTGTTGCGCTATATCTTATGAGATGCTCGCCCGATCATCATCTGTTTGAGTGCTTGAAAACAGAATTGAAACGATGTCGCTTAGGGGATGATGCGATCTTGACGTAGCTTGGCGATCCATTTGCGGAATACGGCACCACTATCGGCTTGTTGGGTGAAACCGGCTTGACGTAAGCGGGATAGATCGTAATGTGTGTCCCAATCTGTGGTACACATCAGGTTGAGCGAATCCCCTTTTGTTAATTGTTCGAAGGGGATGTCGCGCAAGTTATATTTGGCTACGATTTGGGGCCATTGTGTCCGGCCGTTTTTGAAGACCTGACGGGATGGTGGGGGAGGGGTATCAAACGAGGCTTCCATATCGAGTGCGGCGGCGATATCAGGCCAAACTTGGCGTAGTGAACTAGGATTTCCGTTGCTGATGTTGAAAATATTATTGTGGGCTGTTGGGGTGTCTAAGGCCCAAGCATGTAAGTGGCCTACGAGATCGACATCACACCAAGCGTAAATGGCGTCTGCGGCGGCCGTGTCACCGGGAAAAATGAGAGGAAGCCCTTGCTCTTTGAGTAAGGTGGCGTAGATGGCGATCGATTTTAACAGGTTAAACCCGACTGAATCGCTGTAACCGACGATATAAGGGGGGCGAGAAATGGTAAATGCATACCCATGTTGTTGCGCACCGGTTTGGACACGCGCTTCTTGGAAATAGTAGAAATTCGGTTCTGGCGCAGGGGGATCATCTTCACGCATGGTTGTACGCCAGTCTAAGTGGATATAGGGTGAGAGGTGCATGCCGTAGAATTTGCCGCCCGTGATGAGCCCGACATGCTGTAGCTGGTGAGGGGGCTGTTCGAGAGCGGTCAAAATGTTATCGAGCATTTTTTCATTTTCTTTCCCCTTGGTGGTGGCAAATGTGCTATGGGCGATTGTTTGCTCGATGGTGGTGCGCAGGTTGGGAATCCAGCCGAAATTGCTGTAGACCCAGCCGGTCCCTTTAACCAAGCGGCGCATGGTGCGATAGCTCTGTGGTGATTCTTGTGCGGGGTCGACGAAGAGCCCTGCGTAAATCAGATGGGTAATGGGAGGCAGTGATGCGAGTGAGGTGCGTATGTGGTCTGGGTCGGTGAGTAAATCGACTTGGAGCGATTGGACACCGGCTGGGAACGGGTTTGTGGCACGTCGTGTGGTCGCGATGATTTGATCGTTGGTGTTTGATTTGATAAGGCTACGTAGAACGGCCGAGCCGATTGTGCCTGTGCCACCGACGACCAATATATTTTTTTTGTTTGTCATACTGCTAAATAAAAATACTAATCATGTTGATGAGTTTAGGGTAGCGATCACACGGCTTGGGGTGAGGGGGAGCTTGTCGATCCAATAGCCGGTAGCGTCGTGCACGGCCGCGACCACGGCCGGAGCTAGTGGAATCATCGGCATTTCCGCCATGCCGCGAATCCCCCACGGGCCGAGCGGGTCCGGTTCTTCGAGTAGAACGGAATCGACTTGGGTTGGAATATCCATGATGCCGGGAATGAGATAGGTGCTAAAACGAGGGTTGAGGATATGGCCATCACGGGATTGCATGTTTTCCGTAATCGCATAGCCATGCGCCTGAATCACAGCCCCTTCGAGCTGCCCTTCGACGAGATTGCGATTGACGATCCGGCCGACATCGTTGGCACAAACGACCCGCTCAATCGTGATATGGCCGGTTTCGACATCAACCGCCACATCGACCGCTTGGGCGACATAGCCGTAGGTGAAATTGGGGTTCGCTTTGCCGGTTTTCGGGTCAAGTGCTTCGGTGACTGGTGGGACGAAGCGATGGTGGCCGATGGCCGGGCGTTCTTCATCTTGCCAGGCTTGGAGCGCTTTGTCGGCCGCGCCGATAATCGCATTGCCGGCCATCCATGTCAGACGTGAGGCGGACGCGGAACCGGAGTCACCGGTGACGGCGGTGTCAGAAAAGACCCCTTCGACCAAATCGAGCGGAACCCCAACCGCTTCGGCGACCATTTGCCTCTGTGCGGTGTG
>WTJY01000230.1:8581-13222 GCA_011524645.1 Anaerolineales bacterium
TTCGGCGCAGGTATCGACTACTTTGCCGATGCTGACACCGGCCGGTAGTGGGGTTTGCACTATCGAATCATCCCCTTCTTGCAACAGATTAATGCGGCGCATTTCGACCGGATCGATACCGAGCGCGTGGGCCAGCTTGTTGATTTGGTTTTCGGCGACAAAGGCCCCCTGCGGCGCACCGAAACCGCGAAATGCACCGCCGGGACAGTTGCTGGTGTAAACCGCATAGCTATCGATATGGGCGTTGGGGATGCGATAGGGGCCGGGGACACAAAGATGGGCGTTCCCCAAGACTTTGTTGCTGGTGCAGTTATAAGCACCGGCATCGAGCATGATTTCGGCCGTCATGGCGGTGATTTCCCCCGTCTTTTTGGCCCCCCATTTCGTTTTAACTGACATGGCATGCCGTTTATGGTGACCGATAATGCTTTCTTCGCGGGTCCAAATGATGCGAATCGGCCGGTCGATCCCTTTTTTGTGCAATTTTAGAGCGGCGGCCGCTAGTACAATTTGGATTGACATATCTTCACGGCCGCCAAATGCCCCCCCGATGGCGGGGTAAATGACCCGCACCTGATCGAGCGGTAAATCTAAGGCGTGGGCGATAAGGGTTTGATCTTCATGGACCCACTGCCCAGCCACTTCGACTGTGACCCGTCCTTCGTCATCGATATAGCCTACACCGGCTTCCGGTTGCAAATAGGCATGTTCCTGCATCGGCACATGGTAGCTTCCTTCGATCACGACATCCGCATCAGCCCATCCCTGCGCCATTTCACCTTTGCGAATACGGTACTGCTTGAGCAAATTGCTACCATGCTCGATATGCAAGACTGTCTCGTCTTTCATCGCTTCATAGGGGTCGGTTAAAATCGGTCGCTCTTCCCATTCGACTTCGATTAGTTCGGCCGCTTTATGGGCGATCGCTTCCGTTTCCGCAACGATTAAGGCGATGCGATCCCCTTCCCACAGACTGACATCACTATTGATTTTGTCACTACCTAACCCGACCAGTACCGGCTGATCTTTGATCACCAGCCCATGTTCATTGACCGGAATATCGACGGCCGTGAGAATCGTCACCACGCCTGTCAGTGCCTCTGCGCGGCTCGTGTCCATGTGCACCATACGCGCATGGGGTTTGCCGGTAAACAGCAACTTCGCATGAAGCATCCCTTCATAGCTAATATCGCCCGGATATAGGGCACGGCCGGTCACTTTATCCGGCGCATCGTATTTGTGAATGGATTGTCCTAGAGCCATAGTTTTGGGTAGAGAGAAAAGAGTAGAGAGTAGAGAGTAGAGAGGGGGGGGATAGATACGTAGATCGCGACCCCTTTTGCCTTTTGCCTTTTACCTTTTTCCTTTAGCCCTCTCTACTGCTTCAATAATCTTGTAATAGCCTGTACAGCGACATAAGTTGCCACTGAGTCCTTGTCGGATTTGATCGAGGGTGGCGTTGGGGTGTTCTTCGAGGAGTTTGGCGCTCGACATGAGGAAGCCGGGGATGCAGTAGCCGCATTGGACGGCGCCGGTTTCGATAAAGGCTTGCTGAATGGGGTGGAGTGAAGTGTCAGAATTTGATTTTTCGAGCCCTTCGATAGTGGTGATGGTCGCGTTGTGGGCGCGAGTGGCAGGGACGAGACAGGACATGACCGCCATGCCGTCGAGATAGCAGGTGCAAGCCCCACATTCCCCTTCGGCGCATCCTTCTTTTGTGCCGGTGGCGAGTGTGTTGCCGAGCGATGCATCTTCGCGTAGCCATCGAAGGAGGGTTTTGTGGGGGGCGTTGGCGGCCGTGATTGTTTTGCCGTTAATCGTGGTCGTGATCGGGTCGTTTGTTTGGTGTTCGGCCGTGAATGATTCGCCGGTCGGGTATAGACCGGCCGTGTTTCCCCAAAGCATTGTTGGGTTGCTGGGCCATTGATCTCGTTCGGTGTTGTCCCGTAGTGAGGTGAGTGCGCGGGAGATCATGACACCGATCATGTGGTTGCGGTAGTCGGCCGTGGCCCGTAGGTCATTGATCGGGGTGACTGATGTGGCGGCGGCCGTTGCCGCTTGTTTGATGGCTTCCTCATTTAGATCGGTATCGATAAGCGCATTTTCCGCTTGTGAGCTACGAACAATGGTCGGGGCCACACTGCCGAGCGCGATACGGGCTTCATTGACATGATCCGCTTGAAAACTGAGGATCGCGGTTAAGTGAACCACTGAAATCGCTTGGGCTCTGCGTAGCCCCAGCTTGACATAGATGCCTCGTTCTGTTTCGGCGAGAGCGGGAAAGCGGATTTCGGTCATCATCTCATCCGCCTGCATGACGGTCCGCCGCACCCCTGTATAGAAGTCGCTCAGTGGGACGACCCGTTCTCCTGCGGCCGAAACGAGAACCACTTCCGCCTTGAGTGCGGTGAGCGGGGTAATGGTGTCGTTGGCGGGGCTAGCGGTGACAAGATTCCCTGCGATTGTGGCGCGGTTGCGTAGCTGTGGTGAGCCGACTTCCCAGCAGGCTTGGGCCAGTGGGAGGGCGTGTTGCACGATAAGCTCGCTAGCCACGATTTGGTTGTGGGTGACGAGGCAACCGATATGGATGATGCCGTCTTGATCGAGATTGATTTGGTTTAAATTAGGAATACGGGTGATGTCGATCAGCGTGTGGACTCCCGGCCGTTGGTTGCGTTCCAGTTCGATAATAAGATCGGTGCCACCGGCGATAAGGCGGGCGTGACGGCCGTGGGTGGCGAGAGCGGCCGTGGCGGCCACAGTGCTGGTGACGGTTAAGACTTTTGTGATATGTTGGCCTTGTTTTTGAATGTCGAGCATGGAGCACCTGTTGTGAAATTGCAAAAATTCTTGCGTCTTTTTCGATTATGGCGATTTTTTGTGAATCGGACAACCTGAGCCAAGCATATTATTTACAAAAGATTTTTTTTAGCTAAAATGTGCGTGATTAATGACACACATATTGCTTATTACACACGACAATTAGGAGTTTGAACATGGTCAAATTGGATAAAGTTTTGTCGCTCTTTGTTGCCCTTTTTACCGGATCGGTTTTGGTGGTGGTGGTTTTGTTGTTTGTGCGCTCGGCCGAAGCACAAGCGCAAATATGGCTTGTTGATTCGCTCGATAGTAATGTGGACGGTAGTTGTACAGATGGAGACTGCAATTTGTATGATGCGGTTAATTTGGCATCGAGTGGCGATGAAATCGTTTTTGTTGTGACTGGCACGATGCTGATGTTGCAAAATGAAATTGTTTTAGACAAAGATTTGACGATAGATGGCGGTTCGGGTGTGACTTTGGATGGTTGGGGAAATGATCGGGTTTTTGTTATTGATAACGGCCGTGTTGCGCTAAAAAACTTAACGTTTATCAATGGGCGCGCTTATAAATTGGGTGATGATGAATTTGGTGCTCTCGAGCCACCTTGGAATGGGCATGGCGGGGCCATTTTGGTGCAAAATGAGACAGTAGAACTTCATGTAGAGAATAGTAATTTTTATGACAATCAGGCGGATCATTTTGGTGGTGCGCTGTTCAATATAGGTACATTGTTTATTACACGCACAATGTTTTCTCAGAATTCTGCTGAATATGGAGGCACGATATATCATTATTCGGGTACCGCCCAATTACAACAGATTGATGTCTACTCAAATACAGCGATTCATGGAGCTGGTGTGGTAAATGATTTTGGAGATATGGTTCTGCATCTAAGTAATATTGTTGGGAATCATGCTGTAGACCAAGGGGGTGGTCTTGTCAATGTTGATGGATGGATAAGTGCCACACAGATTGTCGTTGCTTATAACCAAGCGAGATGGGCGGGCGGCTTTTTCCATGTTTCTGATAGGAATAGTCATATTGAAAATAGCACATTCTCACATAATGTGGCACTTGATAATGGAGGAGGAGGAATTGCTGCTTTTTATGGCGACATGAGTATTGTGAATAGCACAGTAACACAAAATCAAGCTCCTGTCGGGGCGGGGGTATTAAGTGATGGAGAATATTTCTCTCCTCATATTTGGATCACAAATACGATTGTTGTGGACAACCTGCAATTTTTTACAACAACTGGCGTTACTGGCCTATTGCAAGACATTGATGCAACCGGTAGTGCTCTTTTTTCGAGTGGGGGACACAACTTAATTGGCACTGTGGGCGCGACTGTTACGGCCTTTAGTGCTCAATCAAACGATATGCTTGGGATAACTGATTCTGGTTTGAGGCCATTACAAGATGGCGGTGGCGGGATTTTAACCCATGCGCTTTTGGCAAACAGTCCTGCGATTGATGCCGGTGATGATAGCCAGTGTCCGGCCGAAGATCAGCGGGGTGTGGCGCGTGCTGATGGGGATGGGGATGGTTTGGTGCGATGTGATATTGGCGCGGCCGAATATGTTCCGATTGTGTTTACGGTCTCTTTGGCCTCATGGCCTGATATTGACATTAATTACAATGCGGATGCTTACTATAGCTTGTTCCGTAGTGACAGTCCGTATGATAATTATGTGGAAGTTGATCAGAGTGGGCTACATCATTTTAGCCAGACAACGGTCGCCCCATCTTTTTGGTCTATTCGTTCACCAAACGATGACTTAGAGCAAACGTTTGGTTTATTTCCATTTGCTCTAGAAT
>WTJY01000072.1 GCA_011524645.1 Anaerolineales bacterium
CCACATCGGGCCAAGGTTGGATCGCGGTCGGGCTGGTCATCTTCGCCCAATGGAACCCGATCCGCGCGGCCGTAGGTAGCTACCTATTCGGTGCGCTCCGCCGTCTTATTCTCGATATCCAAGGCCCCGCAGAGATCTTCGGTTTTACCAATCCGTTTTTCGTCGATCGCAACCTTGGCTTTTTCTTGCAAATGCTCCCCTTCTTGTTGATTATTCTCGTCTTGGTTATCGGCTCCAGCGCCGCCAACCGCAGGCGACTCGGCGCACCGGCCGCGCTCGGCCTCCCCTACATTCGCGGGGAACGTGGCCTGTAAAATGGTAATTTGCCAATAGCCAATGGCCAATGGCAAATGAAGCACGGTTTTTCAGTAAAAATTGTTGTTTCGCGCCTTTGCCCAACCCCCTTCCCCTGGGAAGGGGGCTTTCTGTTAATCCGCAAGTATCTTTCACCGTTGTCTACCGCTCCACAACCAACGGCCCACACCCCAAATCTTCCAACTCCGTCACCACGCCATCCGGCCACACAATCTCTAAATCGGCCGTCTCCGCTTCACCCAAGCCAAACAGCTGTTCCGCACTATTCTGTGAAAAATAGCTGCTCCCCGCTTGAACTTCGCGCATCGTCGTCGAGCCATCCGGCAAAGTCACCGTCAAACGCGCCCCCACCCCGCGCGGATTCGTGAGGCCACCATCTAAACGGACCTGAATTGAACACGCATCAACCAATGATTGACCACGATTGGCGAACAGTAGCGGATAACCATCGTTCACGCCGACCACCACATCAACCCAGCCATCCCGATTAAAATCGCTCACGGCCGTGCCACGCCCTTCTACCGGCACAAACAACCCGCTCACATCGCTAGCGATCACATCAAAGGTGCCATCGCCCGCACCATGAAGCCAGTAGCTCACGCCACCGGTGAATTGACGGAACTCGGGATCAGCGTAGCTAAAGTTGCCAACGAGATAGATATCGTCGTGTCCATCATTATCGAAATCGGCCGTGGTAATGCCATATCCGGTCGTCGATTGTGCCAATTTAGGCAGCGGACTTGCCGTAAACACCCCCGTCCCATCATTAATAAACACCATATGTTCCAAGGTCGTAGCCTCAAAGCGCACCATTTCATCTAAACGGGCTCCATAAATCTCAGCCAAGGTCGCTTCACTATAAGCAAGGAAGGTGTCATATTGTTCCAAAACAAACGGCATTTCCGCCCCGATCATGCCTCGCTCGCGCATCGGCCGTAGCACACCGTCAACATATTCCGCTTCAACGATCTCAACATCTTCAGGATTGTCATCCAAATCACCCACGTAAACGACAGCCGGTTCTTCAGCAGATGCATGGTAACGGGTGTTCAGGCCAAAGTTAGCGGCCGCAAAATCGAGATGCCCGTCTTCATTAAAGTCACCGGCCGTTAAACCGGTCCACAGCCCCGACCATTCATTTAAGCCGGTTTCTGGGGTCGCCAAACGCAAAACACCCTCTTCATTGCGGAAGAACTGGATCGGCCCCAATTCGGTTGCGATCAGCAAATCACTGTCCTGATCACTATCAACATCGAGCCACATCGCCCCAGTCGCCATCCCCAAGATAACAAAGTCAGGAGCCATTTCATTGGTGGCTTCGACCAATTGCCCATCATCATTCCGCAACAATCGGCTTGACGCAGGCAATGGCCATAATCCTGGCACCCCACGGCCGCCCACAAAGAGATCCAAATCTCCATCTCCATCCACATCAGCGGACGCTAAGGCACCGGCCGAATCAAGTTCGCTCAATGCGATGACCTCAGGCTCGCCATCTTCTTGATTCAACAAGGAAGCAAAAGGGGCACCCCGTTCTTCATAACGGCTATAGCTAAGCGCCAAGCCCGGTGTACTCTTTTGCCCATTGTAAAACCATAGTGGAGCCAATTCTTCCAAGAAATCGACCCCAGTTGATGTAATGGGGGTAAATGAGCCATCCCCATTATTGGTGTAGTAAATTCCGTTTTGCCCCTGCGCTCCAGCGATATAAAGATCATCAAACCCATCATTATTGACATCATCCCATGCCACACCCGGCCCTAACACAGACAAACGGCGCGGCAAAAGTGCTTGCTCTTTAAAATCATCATACCCTTCATAATCAGGGTCGTCGAAATCCGCTTCGATATGGGGCACACTCAACCCTCCTTCTAACGGCCAACGGGCAAAGAACGGATTTCTTGGCCCAGGGAAACGAGGCGGTTGCAAAGAAGCTTCCCCTTCCGGTTCAGCAATAGTGTAGTAGCGGTTAGTCAATAACGGCTCTCCATCCACATTGTTAAAGCGTTGGGTATGACCGGACGGCCAATCGATCCGAATCGAGGACACAAGGCTCTCGTTACCAAGACCGAAAACGACCTCCGGCGCATGCCCCGACAGATACCCACCAGAGCTACTCATGAGGCGGGTTTGGATCGATTCATCTTGCATCACAATGGTGACTCGCGCCCCGATCCCTTGGCTATTAGAACCACGGCCGCTTAGCTTCACCACAATCCGGTTATTCACCGCCCCATTCCGATAAATCCCAACCTGCTGGTTCATATAGCTTAAAACGGCGTCCAAATCCCCATCGTTATCAAGATCGGCCAGTGTCGCACCGTGCCCAATCGCGGCCGTATCTAACCCCCAATCGCTCGACACATCCTCAAACGACAAATCTCCGGTATTGCGGAAAGCGAGGTTGCTGGTCACGAGTGGCGGATACTCTGGAAAATAAGCGGGCGCGTTCTGGAATTGAGGCAGATTAAGATCAGCCAAAACATCGCTATCCATCAAGTCGCCAATCATTCCATTGGTGATTAAAAGATCGACAAACCCGTCTAAATCAAGATCGGCAAATTTCGTCGTCCATGTCCATTCGCTCGCCGCCACATCGGCCATCCAAGAAATCTCGCTAAACGAACCATCCCCATTGTTCAGGTAAAGTCCATTGCGCATGACTTGTGCGGCCGTTCCATCAGGTGGCAATGTCGTATCCATCAGCCCATGCTGGGTCAAACGTAATGTCGCATCACGGCTCAACATATCTCCGACAAAATAGTCGGTCCAACCGTCATTATTAATATCGGCAAAATCCATGCCCATCGCAAACATCGGCGTATGTTGCACCGCATTTTCATGCACCAAAGAAAATGTTCCATCACCGTTATTGCGATAAAAGGTATCGGGCGACCAGAAATCATTGGTCACATAAAGATCGGGCCAACCGTCGTTGTCAACTTCATGAAATGAAGCGGATAACCCCCAGTAGCCACCCACAATGCCGGACTCTTCAGCCACTTCAGTAAACGTGCCGTCCCCATTGTTTCGATAAAGCAAATCCGGTTCACCAAGTTGGCGCACAGATAGCCCATCATCCGTTTCAACCAGTTCGATTTGTGATTGATAATCTTCAGGAATCACAATCTCCCCATCAACAATCTCTAAATCAGGGGTCCCAAACTCGCTCGCAAAATCGGCCGGCCGGTACGTCGCCACAAAGAAATCTAAATCACCATCCCGATCGTAGTCCGCAAATGTCGCCGTCGTTGATCCCCCTTCATAACCCACACCCGCTATTTCTGTAATATCGGTAAAGGTGCCATCCCCATTATTCCGATAGAGCAAATCAGGTGTATTCCAATTGGTCAGAAAAAGGTCCAAATCACGGTCGTTATCGATGTCCGCGAAATAAGCGCCGATACTAAATCCCTCAGGATCGCTATTTTCGCCCAATCCAACCTGCTCGGTTACATCTTCAAACTGAAAATTACCCAAGTTACGAAATAGTTTGCTCTGCCCTTCTTCGGTAACCAGAAATAGGTCGATCAAACCGTCACTGTCGTAATCGCCAGAAGCGACGCCAGCCCCATTAAACGTAAAATTTCGTTGATTTTCGACAGAAAGCGTGTTCTGGAATGCGATGCCGGTTTGTCCGGCCGTCAAAGACTGGAACAAGGTTCCGGTCGCAGGGGCCAATAACTCAAGCTGTTCCGCCCGAATCGAATCGGCCGGTTGCCCCGCGCTCGTAGAAAATTGAACAGACACCGTATCGCGATCCGCATCTTCCCCATCACGGCAACCAATCACCAGCATAGCGATGAAAACAACCAAAATAAATAATTTAAAATTTCTTTGTTTCAACATAGATTCTCCAAAAAAATTGCTAGCCCTGTCGGATTTGGTGGGACTTGATCAATTAACGATTGTCATTCCCA
>WTJY01000451.1 GCA_011524645.1 Anaerolineales bacterium
GGGGAGTTTTGATGGCACGATCCGGCTTTGGGGTGGGGGTGACGGTCGGCGTACCGACAACGGCCGTTTGATCGCTAAACGGTGTAGCTGTAAATGTCGCTGTAGCTTCTTGCCCATCATCGCGGGGCGCGGGGCGCGCAAATGCCCCAGATTCAGACTGCATAGCCGGTTCTGTTGGTTCAATCAATAATGCGTCGGCATTATTGGCGGTTCCTGAATCGGCGATAGCGAGTCCATTGGCGGCCGCATCCGCATTAAAGCGGGCGATTTCGGTCGCCACGGCCGATTCTATTTCGGCCGGATCGATTGTCGCAGTAATCACCACCACATCTAGCGCAGTATCGGTATCGAGCGTATCAATCGGCGCTCCCGCCATGAAAAAGCCCAGCATGACCAATAAGCCCGATAAACCGAGACCGGTCAATCGGCGACTGCGTCGAATTAAGCGTGGCGCAATCCGACGAAACCGTTTGGCTAGATCAGGTGATTGTGCAATATATGCGAATGTAATCGCCAACAATGCGGCGAAACCGGCAATTCCCATGCCCCAAAGTGTCCAAGTTGGAAAACCCATAGTCGGGGATTATACCAATATCTTGGGGAGAGAGGGAATAAAGCAAGAGACGCTTCGCTAAGAGTAAGAGTGAGATAAGTTGAACTGTAGTCCCAATCACTTCTTACTCTTACTCTCTTCTCTTACTTTTTCCCTGTTACGATTCACGCCAATACCAACATCAGGTATAATGAGGGGCAAATTCTGACAAGAATTGACTTAAAATACAATTTCACAGCATGATACGTTGCGTAAATTCTGGTAAATCCCACTCCCCAGAGTGCTGTGTGGGAAAAAGACGGCGGTGCCGCCTATCTCCCTTATTCTTCATCATTCAACAATTACAGGAGTGATCAAAATGGCTGATCAATATGATGTTGTCGTTATCGGCGCTGGACCGGGTGGGTACCCGGCCGCGATTCGCGCCGCACAATTAGGACTCAAAGTCGCTTGTGTCGAAAAACAATGGCTCGGTGGCGTTTGTCTTAATATCGGATGTATTCCTTCAAAATCATTGCTTAAAAATGCGGAATATGTTCACACCATTAAACACCGTGGCAAAGAACTCGGGTTTACATATGATAATTTGACCGTCGATTACGGTGTCGCCTTTAAAAGAAGCCGCGATGCGTCTAAGCGATTGGTAAAAGGGATCGGGTTCTTGTTCCGCAAATATGGGGTGACCCATGTTGAAGGGACCGGCAAGATGATCGATGCCAATACGGTTGAAGTAACCGGTGCGGAAGGGAAAAAAGAGACCCTTTCGGCGAAAAACATTATTGTCGCGACCGGTGCACGGCCGCGTCAATTGCCGGGCATGGAATATGATGGCGAAAAAGTGATTAGCTATATCGAAGCGATCATGATGGACACATTGCCGAAAAGCGTGGTCATCGTCGGTTCTGGGGCGATCGGTATGGAGTTTAGCTACGTGTGGGCCAACTATGGGGTCGATGTGACGATCGTTGAAATCGGTGACCGTATGTTGCCACGCGAAGACCCAGATGTCAGTGCGGTCATGCAAAAAGCGTACAAAAAGCTAAAAATCAAGTTCAAATCGAAAACAACCATCACCAATATCGACCGGAACGCGGCAGAAGGGGTGAAAGTCACCTTTAGTGATGGGACAGAACAGGAATCTGATTTTGTGATGGTCGCGGCCGGTTTCGTACCCAATGTAGAAAATATCGGTCTCGATGCGGCCGGTGTCCAACTTTCGGATCGCGGTATGTTGTCGATCGATAAACATATGCGCACCAATGTGCCTAATGTTTATGCGGTTGGTGATGTGACCGGTGAATTAATGTTGGCCCATGTGGCCACCGCGATGGGGGTTGTCGCCTCTGAAATTATCGGCGGACATGAAACGGTTGAACTGGATTACCGTATGATGCCTCGCGCGACCTATTCTGTGCCCCAAGTGGCGAGCTTCGGCTACACGGAAGAAGAAGCGAAAGCGGCCGGTTACGAAATCAAAGTTGGCCAGTTCCCATTTATCGCCAACGGCCGTGCGCTCGGTATCGGCGAAAAAGATGGCTTCGTCAAAATCATCTCCGATGCGAAATACGGCGAACTGCTCGGTGCCCATATGGTTGGCCCCGATGTGGCCGAAATGCTCCCAGAACTCACTTTGGCCCAACAAATGGAAATGACGGCCGAAGAAATTGCGCGTAACGTTCATGCCCATCCAACACTCAGCGAAGTGATTATGGAAGCGGCCCACAATGTTGAAGGGCAATCGATTCATAATTAGATAAGAAGAGAGAAAAGAGACAGAGACAGAAGGGAAAGTTTCTACGATTGAATATTGGAAACGTAGAATAAAACTCTCTCTTCTCTCTTCTCTCTTCTCTCTACACCTTTATATTTTGTCTCGTAATAACCGACGTCCCACCTCAAATAGCAAGCGCAATCGACAGTCCCAGCCGGGCATCGTATTGCTCTATTTGGCTGTGCCCATTTTGGGTGCAGCGATGTATTTTTTGCAGGATCAGGTGGGATTTCGGTTTGGTATTGTGGGGGCGCTACTTTGGATTTTAATTTTCGGGTTGGTTTTCGCCTTGGGAATCGCGTTCCATGCGCTCTTTATCTTGCCACCCAGTATTGAAAACTGGTATCGTGAAGGGTTGACGCTACTCTGGAATCATTTTCAGGGAAGTGTGGCCCGTAGCTCAAAAACGAAAGAGCATGATGGGGTTCCGCCGAGTATCGAAGCGCTCGGGGCGGGGGTTGTGGACAGCCATGTGGTGTTGGCCCTCGGCCGTGGGGGGAATTTTAGTCGCGCGGCCGGTCCCGGTTATGTCAAGCTAAACCCGGGGGAGCGGATTCTCCATGTAGTCGATTTACGGCCGCAATATCGCCAGCGCCGTGTGCGTGCGGTGACTCGCGATGGCATTCCTTTTGAAACGATTGTTTCGGCTACCTTTCGGGTACGTCGCTTAGCAGAAGGAGATCACTCAGCGAATGTCCCCTATCCCTATGATCCCAAAGCGGTTTTCGAAGTAAGTTATTTTAATACGATTGGCGAAGGTGAGTTTGAAATCAAGTGGACCGAACATGTGGCCCCGATGGTGGCGAACTCATTTATTAGCGAGCTATCCAACTATACACTCGACGAAGTCTATAATATCGAACATATCGATGGCACTAGCACGGTGATGAAACCGGAACGAATCAAGAAAAATGTGTTTCAACAGGTCCAAGATCAATTGGCGACCAATGGGATTGAATTGGTTGAAGTTGGTTTAGGTGATATGGCACTGCCGGAAGATGTAACGGCTCAGCGTATCGCTAATTTGCAAGCATCTTGGCAGCGACAGGCGCAGATTCAGCAGACAAAAGATGAAGTGATGGCGGTGCAACAGCTAGAAGAGGCCCGAGCCACGGCCGAAGTGGAGCTGATTAAGCAAATTATCGACACTATTGAACATTTGAACCTAGATGAAGGGACCGATATTAGCGATGTGATCACCTTGGTGACCATTGAAGCGTTGGAAAATGCGGCACATGATGAAGGGGTAAGCTTACAACCCCAAATCCTACAGACCTTATCGCAAGTTCAATCGATCGTAAAAAGTGATCCCAAGATTTTGCCCCCCCCAACCGATTCAAAGTCAAGTTAGTTCGCCCGAACAGCCTGAACATTTGAGGCGTTTCGCTTATCACACCCCCACATTTCTCCTTGTCTAAATGTTTCTGATCTATCAGCCATTGCGTGATAGAATAAAGATTACTGGGTTCATTTTTGATCCACTGTCGCTTCCCACGGCCGTATGGCTGTGATTTTGTATCCCCAGCTTGTTTTAAAACCGGAATATTCTAACGGCCCACACCACAAAATGTCACAACTTTTGTTTCTATTTGGTGTGCCATTTTACTTTTGTGGGTGGTTATTTTGTAGATGAATAATGAAGGGTAGTTGTGATTAGAAGATTAGGGTTTTGGCCAAAAGCGGTGCTTGTGATTGTGTTACTGTTGGCGAGTGCTGCCGGCGTATTTTGGTTGCGCTTGTCGGCCGATGAAGCGGAAGTATATTTGACGACGATTGAGCCGAATTCAAATTTTTCTTCTTCGCTAGGACGGGGAGGAGCGGTGGCTGAAGCCACACCAACCGCGCCATTGCCTGATGAGTTTATTCAAACGACATTTACCCCGATTCCGACATTGACCAACAC
>WTJY01000510.1 GCA_011524645.1 Anaerolineales bacterium
CATGTCAAGGCCGACAGAGCAAACAGCGGTCATCGCTTCGAGTTTTTCGAGGGTGAGTTCACCCGCTTCGGCCGCAGCCGCGAGAAGTTGGTCTTCCATGACGGGGATAAAGGCCCCACTGAGACCGCCGACCCGCTGGCTGGCGAATGTGCCCCCCTTTTTCACCGCGTCGTTGAGCATGGCGACGATGGCGGTTGAACCGGGGGCACCGATCGCATCAACACCGAGGATGTGCAAGATTTCGCCGACGCTGTCCCCCATGGTGGGGGTGGGAGCGAGGGAAAGATCGACGATGCCGAAGGGGATGTCGAGCCGCTGAGCAACTTGACGGCCGATCAGTTCGCCGGAGCGGGTGACCCGAAATGTGGTTTTTTTAATTTCGTCGGCGAGGTCGTGGAGGCCGAGGTTTTCGGGGCCATCTTTGGCGATGCGTCGTTCAAGGGCGCGGGCGATGACACCGGGGCCGCTGACACCGACATTGATGACCACTTCGGGTTGTCCCATGCCGTGGATGGCACCAGCCATAAATGGGTTGTCCCCCGGCTGATTGGTGAAAACGACAAATTTGGCGGCACCGAAGCCGCCGCTGTCGGCCGTGATTTGGGCCAAATCTTTGACCGTTTGCCCAAGTAGCACGACCGCATCCATGTTGATGCCATAGCGGGTTGAGCCGACATTGATCGAAGAGCAGACATGCTCGGTCGTTTTGAGCGCGGCCGGTATTGAGGCGATCAGTTCGCGATCGGCCGCGTTGAGTCCGTTGCTGACATCGGCCGAGAAGCCGCCCACAATATCGACTCCGACCGCTTTGACCGCTTCGTCGAGCGCTTTGGCGATTTCGACGAAACCGTGACGATCAAAGCCGCTCCCGACATGGGCGATGGGGGTGACGGCGATCCGTTTGTTGACGACCGGAATGCCGTATTTAGCGCTGACATCTTCGCAGGTTTGGACTAAATTGGCGGCGTAGTGAGTGATTTTTGCTTTGATTTGTTGGCAGGTGTCTTGCACGTTGTCGCGGTGACAATCGAGCAAGTTGATCCCGAGTGTGATAGCTCGGACATCGAGATTTTCTTTCTGGATCATATCGACGGTGCTTAAGATCTGATCGGAGCGAATCATTTTTTAAACTTCTCCTGTCGCTTGAAAAATGTCTTGGTGTTGTAGGGTGATACGTAGGCCGTTTTCTTGGATAAAGATTTTGAGTCGCCAGCGAATGTCGGTAAGCGGGTCGGCCTGTTTAAGATCGACGAGGCACATCATCACATATTCATCGGCTGTGCGTTTGGTGGTGAGGTCGAGAATGTTGATTTTGTGTTGGGCGCAAAAGCTGGTGACATCGGCGACGATGCCCATGCGGTCACGGCCGCTGGCGGTGAGGATGTAGTGGTGGGCGCTGTCAGAGGCGGGTGTGCCGGCCGTGATCTCCTCTGCGGAGACGGGGCTTAAACCGATGTGCCGATCTTCCGCTTCAAGTGTTTGTTTGATTTGGGGTTCTGTAACATTTTCGGGAAAAGCGACCAGTAAGATCATTGTAAAATAACCTTTGAGAACGCTCTGGCTCAGATCATCGATGTCACCATCTAAGAGCCTAATCGCCTGTGCGATTTCGCTGATCATGCCGACACGATCAGGTGCACGAACTGAAATGATAAAATAGTTTGACATAGGTAGGGAGTATAGCGGGTCGCATTAAAATAGGCTGTTGTAATGTGTACGATTTGCGGGTGTGGAGGATCGAATATATTTGATATGGACTATAGGGGGATTCCGTGTAAGGGGAGAGGGAAGTATGAGATAGGAAGTAGGAAGTATGAAATGGGTGATTGGTTGCTTGGGTTATGAGGTTCGGGTAAGGTTGTTTTGATCAGAGGTGGGTGGGGCATAAATGTGAATTGTGTTGGCTTTTGTTGGTTGTGGTGCTCGCTGGTGGGATAAAGCTCACTGGTTGAGTTGCGCCCTGCGGGTTTGGGGCGGCCGTTGCTGATGAAGTGACTGACAAGTTGTTTTTTGAATCGTTTGTTGCAGCGTCTCAAAAGTGATCTTTTGTTTTCCTCCCCTCCTGTGAGGAGGGGCTGGGGGAGGTGGATTTTATAAATTATCCTCTCCTCCAGTCCCTCTCCCAACGGGAGAGGGGGGCGAAATAGATGAATTGCAAAAATAAGAAAATTTATGAGACGATGTATTTGCTATGCAAATTTGCTCGAATATGGAGTAATGATGATCCGTTTGCCACAGTCTAAATCATTGAAAGTTGTTGTGTCTGTTTTGTTGGGTGTTGTGTTGTTGCTGAGCACGGCCGTTGCGTTGGGGGCTGACTATAAAGATCGGTCTGGATCGGCCGTGGCTGGGTTGGATGATTCGGCCGTTGGGTTGCCCGATGAGGGATTGATTGATCGTCAGCCATTGCAACAGTCGAGGCAGAGTACAAGTGATGCATTCCCGCTCTCTACATTTAATCCGGTGATTTTTGGTGATCAAGATCTTGTGCAGAGTGTGGCTTGGGGAGATGCGGATGGGGATGGTGATTTAGATTTAGCCGTGGGGTCGGACAATCCGTCTGGCAATACGGTACTTCTTTATTTAAACGAGAAGGGGAGTTTTTCACGTACAGATGTCTTTAAAGATGCGGGAACGGTTCAAGCATCGAGTGTGGCATGGGGGGATGCGAATGGAGATGGTTGGCTCGATCTGGCGGTTGGGAATTATGGTTCTGCGAACCAGCTTTTTATCAATGATCAGATGGGGGGATTTAGCCTGACAACCCAAAGCTGGATTAGTGACACGAAAAACACCCACAGCGTGGCATGGGGGGATGCGAATGGAGATGGCTGGCTCGATCTAGCGGTGGGAAATGATGAAGATGCGAATGATCTTTATATCAATGATCAAGCGGGTGGCTTTGCGCTAACAAGTCAAGCGTGGGTGAATGATGTGAACGATACGGACAGCGTGGCGTGGGGAGATGTGAATGGGGACGGCTGGCTCGATTTGGCGGTGGGAAATGATGGTTCTGCGAACCAACTTTATATCAACGACCAAGCGGGTGGGTTTGCATTGACCGCTCTCGCTTGGGTGAGTGAGACGAAGAGCACGAAGAGCGTGGCGTGGGGAGATGTTGATGGGGATGGCGATTTAGATTTGGCGGTGGGGAATGAGTTTGATGAAAATGATATTTATCTCAACAACAATGGGGCGTTTACATTGGGCCAGAATTGGGGAACGGCCAGTGGGCAAACGCTGAGTGTGGCGTGGGGGGATGTGAATGGAGACGGCCGTTTAGACCTTGTCGCGGGCAATAATTTTGAAGCGAACCGGATCTATTTAAACGATAGCGGATCGATTACCTCAACGATTTCGTGGACATCGGGGGATGCGAATGATAGCTTGGCTGTCGCGTGGGGGGACATGGATGGGGATGGTGATCTCGATTTAGTGGCGGGAAACCAGCTTGATCCAGCTAAAATTTACCGCAACTTAAATGGGATTATGGAAACGGCCGCATCTTGGGTAGACAAAAATAGTTCTATCTCGATTCAAAGCGTGGCGTGGGGGGATGCGAATGGAGATGGTTGGCCTGATTTCGCGGTCGGTACGACAATCGGCGAGAATCAGCTTTACATCAATGATCAGATGGGTGGCTTTACGCTCACCACTAAAGCATGGATTAATGATACGGATGCGACCAACGCGATCGCGTGGGGAGATGCAAACGGAGATGGCTGGCTCGATTTAGCTGTGGGGAACGGCGATGCGCCGAACCAGCTTTATATCAATGATGGGGCCGGTGGATTTGCATTGACCGATAAAGATTGGGTTTCTGACTTGATGTTGACCTCAAGTATTGCGTGGGGGGATGTCAACGGGGATGGCTGGGCCGATCTCGCAGTTGGGAATTATGCACAGCCAAACCAAATTTATCTGAATGATGGGACAGGTGGGTTTACCCTAGTTGATGCCAGCGTGTTGCCGATGGGGGAGAGCACAGAGGCCTTGGCTTGGGGTGATGTTGATGGGGATGGAGATCTTGACTTGGCAGTTGTGAATCAAGGTGAGGCGAATCGGGTTCACTTGAACGTGTCTGGTATGTTGACCAGCACAAACGATTGGGTGTCACCAGATCGGGATTGGTCGACAAGCGTCGCGTGGGGAGATTTAGATGGGGATGGTGATCTCGATCTTGCGGTGGGGAACGATTTTAGCTCGGACAAAGTTTATATCAATGATCGAGGGGTGCTGACGACTACGAATGGTTGGGTGTCGGGTGATGGTGGGGGCACAAAGCATATCGCTTGGGGGGATGCGGATGGGGACGGTGATCTTGATCTAGCGGTGGCGAAAGACAGTGATCCGCTGGCCGGTATTGAGGCGAAGAATCGTGTCTATCTAAATGAAGGTGGCGTATTGCAAACGGCCGCTGATGGCTACTGGGTTGCGGCCGATGAATACAGCACCTTTGGTATCGCTTGGGGAGATGCGGATCAAGATGGTGATTTAGATTTGCTCACTGGCAACAAAAATGGAGCAACTACGCTACACATTAATGGGACACAGTGGACGAGCGGTTTGCCGAAAACGAGTCCGTATTTGACTGTTGATCGGCCGATCACGGCTCCGGTCGCCGATTTATATGTCCCCTCGATTTTGATTACCGATACGGAAATCACGATTCCGTTTACGCTGTTTGGTGCTGATGGGGATGTGGTGGCACAAGTGCAAGGGGAGTATTCGTTTAATGGGGGCGGGGAATGGTTGCCTGCTGTACCTACAAGTGGGACACAAACAGATCAACTGGCAGTGTCGGCTTGGCCGACCGGAACCGCCCACACCTTTACTTGGGATACTTTTGCTTCCGGCTTTTTCGGCCGATCTGATAATGTGGTCTTCCGACTAACTGCGCTGTCGGTGCCTACAGGGACAAACAGCTATGTTTACACCAATGCTGTCCCATCTCCGATACAACGGCCGTTTGCGTCGGCCGCGACCTATCCGTTTCAGGTTCAAGGGACACAGGTTCGGGTGATCAGCGGGACCCAACCTGTTGAAGGGGCGATCGTTTACCAGCTGGAAGATGGTAAGACAATTGGGGGGAATTTGATCGGCTTGGATGGGGGCGAGCCGTATGAAACGGCCGCTGACGGGCTCTTAGAAGGGAGCGGGTCGGTTGGGCTTAACAACACGCTGTTTGCCCTCGCTCCGATGGCCTCTTTTGATAAATATGAGGTATTTGCCACCAATATTCAGTTGACGGCCGATACGATTACGGGCCATGTTGTCACGGAAGCGGGAGAACAAGCGATTACGGTATCGGCTGATAACCCGCTGATTTTGTTTGATTTAGATATTTCGCTTGAATGGGATGCGCGTCAAGACAATTCGTATATGACCGAGTTAACCACCAATTTGCAGCGATCTTCTGAGCTGCTGTTTGACTGGACGAACGGCCGTGTGGCGCTGGGGCATATTACGATTTATCACGATAAAGAGAATTGGGAAACGGCCGATATTCAGATTTTGGCCAATAATCGGTATCGGCCGAATGCGCGACGGGGCGGTGTGTCGGCAACAACCGTAACCGATATTGTGACCCGGCCGGATAGCCCCTTCACCCGAACGCTCACCTTTGAGCCGGGGCAAGTGCGTATGGGGGTGATTTGGAACCGATCCGGTGATTCTTTTGAAAACCAAGGGGAAGATTGGAGCCGCGTACTGGTCCATGAATTTGGTCATTATCTGTTCTTTATGGCGGATAACTATTTCGGTTTCGATGAGAATGGGCAATTTACCCTCATCGATACCTGTACCGGTATTATGGCTGATCCTTATGCCCAAAATGAGTTTCATGCGGTGAATGACCAATGGCTGACCAATTGTCAATATTCGGCAAGCAACGTGGGGACCGCCCTTTCTACCGTGGTAACCGATACCAATGGGGTGACCTCGACCCAAGAGATCGGCCGTTCTGACTGGGAAACGCTGGTGCACTTTTACCCTTGGTTAGATGCACCGACCGCTGACATTGATGGCCCTTTTGTGCTGCCGCTCAATGTGACGGAGATCGAGTTTGTGTCTCCTGAGGATGACAGTGAAACGCTCGCACTGCCTTACTTTACGATGATTGATGCGGGCAAAGGGGTATTCCAAGATAGTGCTGGGGCTGGGGGGGCGTTTTTGGTGAAGAACGACGGCCGTTTGATTAAATTGGGGACACCGGACTATAGCCAAATTTTTGCGCGCGGGGTCGAGCCGGGGGATCAGTTGTGTTATCAAAACACGGGAGAACGGTACTTTGGCTGTAAGCAGATTACGAGCAATGATAATTTGGAGTTAGATGTCTCTTCGGCTGCCGGTTGGGAGCCGGATATTATTATTCAGCCGGTTACCTCGACCACGTTGAAAATCACATTTACGACCAATATTGAACAGCAAACGGTGGTTACTGTTTATGATGAAGCGGGTGCGCCTGAGGCGTCGTTTGGGCTTAATCAGGCTCGTTCAGTTATGCGTAATGGTGAGTCTGTCTTTGTTTACACAGGTGAAGTGACGTTTGACAAGATCGCTTTGGCTGCGACCGTGGTGGTGCAACAAGATGCGCTTACTTTAATTTCAGATTATGCGATGGGGGGGGATGCGACATGCCGACGCGGTCAGGATTGTAGCCCTTGTCGTCGTGGTCAGGATTGTAGCCCTTGTAAGCGGGGTCAGGATTGTGCGCCGGTCTTTTCGACCGACGGCCGGGCGGCGATTATTGGTGAAGAGCCGCTGATTGATCAAGGGGAAATTTATATTTTGCAGGCGGCCAATCGGGTACCTGTGACTCCTCCCGGTTGGGGTGTTCCGGTGGGGCAACCCTACCGTTTGGCGGCGACCGAGCAGATGACCTCGTTTACCAATTTGACGATTCAGATTTCCTATCTGAACCGTGATGTGCCGGATGGGGCGCAAGATGAACTGTTTGTTTACTATTATTCGGCCGGAACCGGCTGGGTGAAATTACCGACCCAGCGGACCGAGTCGCCGTCTACGTTGGTGACTGCGCCGTTGCAAGGGGAGGGAATTTACTTGGTTTTGGCGACAATTGAAACCCCATCGTTGTTTACCGGTTGGAATTTGTTCGCTTATCCGAACGTGACAGCACGGCCGATTACCGAGGCTCTGAGTTCGCTGGACCCCGATCTGTATGATTGCCAACTGTTTAACGGTACGCAAGAAAAGCATTGCTATACCTCGATCTTGCAATATGACGATAGCGAGTGGCTTTTGTATGATGCGACGGTGCCTGAACCGTATGCGGATATGGTGAATACACTGTCAACACTGGAACCGCTGAATAGCTATTGGATTTATGCGTTACAGCAGGTGAATCCGCTGATTAACCCGCGCACGGCCGAGCGGTCATTGACCGATGTGCCACCAGCAACCTTTTATGGTGAGGTGACCCCGAGTGGGACGTTTGATCCGGTAGAGGGTGAGATGGTGCTGGCTTATGTTGGAGATCGTTTGTGCGGCGTGGGACAGATCGTCGATTTGTCGGGTAGCTTGGGGTATACGATTCAAGTAGAAGCGGATCAGACGGGGAGTAACTGTGGTGGTGACGGTCAGGCGGTGACGTTTGTGGTGAGTGGGGAATCGGCCGATTTGTATAGTTCACTGGCTGATTTGGGTGGTGAGAATCAGGTGATGCCGTATACCGGTGTGTGGCGAAATGAGGCGGCTTGTTATCATCCGTTGGCGGTGGATGGGGAAGCACCGGCCGTCTGTTTTGTGGCGAGTCCGGCGGTGTCGATTTTCTTGCCGTGGGTGGTGCGTTAGGGTGTGATTGGGGTGGCGCTACGGTTCCAGACCCCAAGGGTTTTGAATGAGGGTTGTGTTTGGTTGATTTCAACTGAAACCCTTCGGGTCTTGGGTTCAGGGGAGGCTGCTCGTGCTGCTACGGTGGGCCGGACGGCCGGTTGATAGGTGATTCTGCGATGCTGGAAAGGTGTTTCCCGGCCGCCACAGCCCCTACGGGTTATGGCGAAGTGGTGGGGTCCGGTCGGTCGGCGCAGATGAGGCGATAGGGTTCGTAGGGGTTGAATTGTTGCCATTCATCGGCCGTGAGATTGCGGGAGAGGCGGTTGCAGGCGGCCGTGTTGAGATCGGCCGTGGCGAATTGGGCGATGTTGGCGACTTGCCAAGCGCTGGCAACATCCCCGTTGGCGGTGAGGAGCCATGTGCCATCTTGGGAAAAACTGAGATCGCGGATGTCGTTGCCGTGGGGTAAGCGGGCGACCTCACGGCCGGTGGCGCTGTCCCAGAAGCGGACGAGCTGATCTTTGCTGGCGGAAACGAGTATGTTGCTGTCGGGACTAAAGGTAATGGCATCGATGATCGCTTTGTCGTGTAGGAGTTCGAATTTGGGAGCGGGGGCGGTGTTATTTGGATCATGTAAGGCGCTGGTTTCCCAAACGCGCACGACTCCATCTCCGCTGGCGGCGGCGAACCATTGGCCGTCTTGGCTATAGATCATATCGGTGATGTTGCCATCTGCGCCGGAGAAGTTTTTCAGCTGTTCACCGCTTTTCGGATTCCAGATATAGATATTTTGCCCCCCTTGATTGATCCCCGTAGCGACAAAATCCCCATCCGGATGATAGGCGACCGCATCGACGCGGATGCCCTCATGTGAGAGTTCGAGGTGAGTGCCGTCCGCTAAGTTCCAGATGTAGGCGTTGCCGTTGCGGTTACCGGCGATCAGTTTGCCATCATCACGAGAAAAACTGAGCGAGGTAAAGGCATCGCCGAACGCCGATTGACCGACGGTAAATTCAAAAGAAACAACCCCATCGGTGAGTCGTTCGATGATGAGATTGTTGGCGTAGGCGATCGCCATGAGGGTGTCGGCTTGATTGATCGCAACACCACGGCTGAGCGACCCGATTTCCCGCAGAGGTTCTGACGCTTGATCGATGGTTAGGCTTGGTTCTTCTAGGCTGGATATGGGCCAGCGGCGGACGACATTGTCGTTGCTGACGGTGACGAAATAGTCTCCTTGGGGGGAGAAGAGGGCGTCGCGGACTAAGTCGCCGTGGAAGAGCTGTGATTGTTCACGGGGGAGTTGGGTTAAATCCCAAATTTGCACTTGTCCGTTGCTGGTTCCGGTGGCGAGTTTGGTGCCATCATGATTAAAGAGCACGGCCGAGCCGGGACCGTCTAAGTGAATAATGGCGACCTCTTGTTTGGTTTGGAGATTCCAGATGCGGGCGGTTTGATCGAGGCTGATCGAGGCGGCCCACAGGCTGTCGGGGCTGATATTGAGCGTGGCTAAACGGGCGTCATGGTAGAGCTGGCTTTCTTGCCAGGTTTCGGTGTCCCAGATGCGGAATTTGTTGTCTTCGCTGGCGCTGCTGAGCCACTTGCCATCGGGGCTAAATTCGACAAAGAGAACGGTGTTTTCGTGATAAAAGACCCGCTCCGGTTCTTCGCTGGTGCTGTTCCAGATGCGCAAGGTTTTGTCGTTGCCGACACTGGCGAAGAGGTCGCGGGTGGGGTGAATGGCGATATCGTATGAGTATGGGCCGTGTGGGCGAATGGTTGTGGCACGGTTTGAGGGGATGTCCCAGATTTGGACATCGGCACCACCGACCGAGATCAACTGTTGGGCGTCGGGGGTGTAGTCGGCCGCGCTGACCCATTCGGGGTGTTGTAACTGTTGGATTTCGGCACCGGTTGTTGCGTCCCAGATTCTGACTGAGGCATCGAAATCGGAGGCGCTAGACGTGGCGAATTGGTTGCTGGCCCGGTCTGGTGAGAAGTCGATGTCGATGACCCATTCGCTGGCTAGGGTGACCGATACATGCTCGCCGGTGTCGAGATTGAGCTGCCAAAGATGGGCTTCGGTGAAATCGGCCGTGACCAATGTGTTGTTGTCATACGGGCTAAATTTAACTGTTTCAACGGTATCTGCATGATGGAGTGTATCGAGAATTTCTCCTGTAACGGTATCCCAGATAATGGCGGTTTGATTGCTACTGGCCGAAGCGAGCCAACGGCCGTCGGCCGAGAACGAGATTTGGTTGATACGTCCCCCTTGTTCGCGGGCCATATCGACCGGAATGGGGAGTTTGACGAGGTTTTGGCGCAAAATATTTTCGGCCGCTATGCTGCTATTGCGCTCATAGGCACCGGTAGCGAGCAGGGTGCTAAAGAGCAGTTTGCTGTCGCTTTGTAGATTTTGAGCGGTGGCGATCATCGATTGGGTGACCGCTTCGGCGGCGTTGGCTTGAGCGATATTGCGCTGGGTATTCGCTTCTTCGGCATTGGCTTCCGCGATGTTGCGCTGTTCGTTGGCTTCCTCGGCATTGGCTTGGGCGATATTGCGTTGCTCATTCGCCTCTTCCTCATTGGCTTGGGCGATATTGCGCTGGGTATTCGCTTCTTCTTCATTGGCCACGGCGATATTGCGCTGGGTATTCGCTTCGTTGGCGTTGATGCGGGCACGGATGCCAAAGATTCCGGCGAGTACGGCGGCGATAAGCGCGACCCCTAAGATGCTGTAGGCGATTTGGGTAAGTCGTTTTTGTACGGCCGTTGCTTTTTCGGCATCGTCGGCACGGGCTTTTTGGGCGGCCGCTAGATTCTTTTGCTTTTCAGCCAAATCCCGCTCATGTTGTAGCTCTTTTTGGCGCTGTTCTTCCTCTTTGCGGATCGCTTCGCGCACCGCTTCTTTACTGGCTTCGATAAAGTCGGCTGCGAGCCCTTGGAGTTGATTTCCTGAGGCGAGCCATTCTTGAGCATGTTCCAGTTTGCCGGAGCGGTAGAGGTAGCCGGGGTCTTGTTGATTGGCTTGCCATTCACGGGCGACTTCAGAGATTTCATTTTCGATGCGGATCGATTCACGACGGCTGTCTATCAGTTCGCGTAGCCACGGCCAAGCTTCGATGAGTCGCTCATGGGCGATGCTGACCGATGCATCTTGGCTATCGGCTTGGCCGCTGGTGCTGATGAGGCGAACATTGTCGGCCGCAAAGCTGTTGACGATGTTGTGCACATCTGCGGCTGGCCCTTGACTGAGCAACTCTGACATGGTGGCGGTGCGGCGGGTATCGACCCCATTTTTGCCGACTTCGATGAGACGGGCGAAGATTTTTTCGGCTACTGTTTTGCTGTCTTCAGAAAAATTGGCGAAAACCTGATTGGCATGTCGTTCTAGCGCTTCGCTTAAGCCGCCACGCTCGGTGTACTCTGCCAAAGTCAAGTCCATCGGCTCCCCTTTTTTCGTTTTTTCCGCTTCGAACATTTCGCGCATGGCGAAGCTCATGAGGGGGAGGGCGTCGGGTGCTCCTTTCATGTCATTGATAACGGTTGACACGAGAGCGGCATCGATTTCGGCCCCGACGGCGAGGGCGGGGAGGGTGATCGCTTTGGTTAAGTCGGCCGGCGTCATGGGGCCGACGAGCTGCATCGCTTTGCTAATTAGCGGGGGAAGTTCTGGATGAACGGTGCAATGGGAGATGAAATCGGAGCGGATTGAGATTAAAACTGTAATCCGGTTTTCCGGTTGGGCGACCGCTTCTGTGAGTAGGTTGATGAATGTAGCTCTGACCGCAGGGTCTTTTGTTTGGGTAAAGATTTCTTCAAATTGATCGACGAGTAAGACAAAACGTTGCTCTTCTGTGTCTAGGTGGGTGCCGATTTGGCGCATGAAGATATGTGGGTCTTGCCGGATGGCATCTCCGGTGGGGATCGATTTGGTGGCGTTTTCGGCCGCTCGGGCCAGCTGTTCGATGGGGCTGCCGTGTGGCTTCATGGTAGCAAGAAGCCAGTTTTCACTACCGGCGATTTTGCCGGTGCGTAGGGCGTGGAATAGACCGGCGCGGGCGACGGATGATTTGCCGCTGCCGGAGGGGCCGGTGATGGCGATGAAGGTGGTGCCATCGTGGATGCGTTGTAGCAGCTCGCTGACGAGTTCTTCACGGCCGTTAAAGAATTCGGCGTCTTTTTCTTGGAAGGCGTTGAGGCCGAGGTAGGGGTTTCTGCCGTCCCAGACTTCCGCTTGATCGGCGTTTTTGAGGGTGACGATGAGGGCTTGGACCTCTTCGGCGGTGTACCCTTGGTAGTTATACTGGCCGTGAATGACCGTTTTGTGGACATCGCCCCCAGCGTTGATGTTGCCTTCGACGTTGATGTTGCCGACGGAGACATCCCTTCCGGCTTCGATTTCTAAATCTACTTTGTTGGTTTGTTTTACTTGTTGATTAGACATCAGGCATACATAGGGTGGTGGAATGACCGACTGTTTGCAAAGACTCGGTTTAAATTGAATATAGGTTAATGGTCTAGATTGTAAGGGGGGAGTGGTGAGATCGCAAGGGGATGCTGGGGGCTGGATTTTGTCGGGACACACACACGGGGGACAAATTAAGCCTCCCTTTTTGCCAGCCCCTATTGTACCGGTCCAGAACCGGAATTATACGGCCGGCCGTTTCGATCTTCATTCCAATTTTGCCAGCCCTTATTGTACCGGTCCAGAACCGGAATTATACGGCCGGCCGTTTCGATCTTCATTCCAATGGAAGAGCGCTTTATATCAATCGTGGTGTGGGGCATTCTTTATTGAAAGCCTGTTTTAATGCACGGCCGGAAGTGACGGTGTTTATGTTGCACCAGAGGCGTGACGAGTGACGAGTGGGGAGTGGAGAAAGTTGGTTTTGGGGTTAAACTGGGGGGGCTTTTTGATAGGCTGGTGTTTTATGTGTATAGAAAATGATTTACCCCCAGTGTGGCATGTTTATATGATTCGGACGGCGAAGAATGCGCTGTATACCGGTATTACAACTGATGTAGCGCGTCGTTTTAGGGAGCACCAAGAGGGAAAGAAGGGGGCGAAGGCGCTGCGGGGGAAGGGGCCGTTGCGTTTGGTTTGGACCGAGCCTGTGGGGGATAAGTCGGCCGCGCTTAAGCGGGAAGCGGCGATAAAAAAGCTGACCAAGTTGCAAAAAGAGTTGCTGGTGCGTTCAAATAATGATTGAGAGTTGGTGTAGGGAGATTGTGGGGGCTTTTATTGCTGGGTTGGATTTAAAAATAACCTAGTTCTGTCGGATTTGGTGGGAGTTGATCAATTAACGATTGTCATTCCCACGAAGGT